>NZ_KI271127.1 GCF_000469345.1 Eubacterium ramulus ATCC 29099 | reverse complement strand
GGTAGTGAAAACAGTCCCCAGACTGTATCCTCTCTCTACATCAATGGTCCCTTTGATCTTTTTCAGGTGTTCGTTCATTTTTCTTCTCCTTTCAAAAACATTTTCTATCATATGTCTATCCACTTCATACCTTTTTCTGTTGTTCTTTGTAATACATAGTTTAAATTGTTTTTTTATGATTTCTTTGTTTTTATTGTATGTTTTTTGTGTAGATAGCATCTCCTACATTTATTCAAAAAAAGAACATCCGCCTGTAATCACAACAAACGGATGTTTTTCTAGTCTTTACATATTATTTTCACTTCTATACCTTGATCAGTATTTTTTAATTCACACTCATAGTGATGTAACTCTACAATCATTTTTACAATATAGAGACCTAAACCACTTCCTCCAGCCTTTCTATTTCTAGATTTTTCTCGTCTATAAAATGCATCAAATAATTTTGGAATTTCCTGTTCCGAAATATGCTCAGCATTATTCTCAACGGAAAATATTACATCTCCTCCTTTTTTATACACCTTACACCAAATATTTCCATTATCCGGCGTATACTTTACCGCATTGCTAATTAAATTGCCAATTACTTTCTGAAAAAGAACTCTGTCCGCATGAATATCTGTGTGCTCTTCTATTTCTATGTGGAAAGTCACCCCTCTATCTGTCGCAACATCTTCCCATTCTTGTATACAATTTCTTACAATGTTATCCAAGGATACATTAGAAAAATTGACTAAGAATCCAGCTGACTTTATACGCGAAACATCAAGTATCTCCTGAATCAGTCCTTCCATTGCAAAGACTACTTCGTATGATCTTTTCAGATATTTATCCCTATCTTTATATCCACCAATTCCTGAAATCATCCCTTGAATTTGCCCTTTTAATATAGTAACTGGGGTTTTCAATTCATGCGAAACTGCTGCAAAAAATGACAATTGCTTCTGTTCCATTTCCTGCTCTCTTTGGATTTCATCTTGCAATATTTTATTTTTTTCTTTTAACTCTTGTAATGTCTCTTCCAAATGTTCCGCCAATCGATTCAAATTTTCTCCCAAAATACCAATCTCATCGCTTCGTGTTTCGGGATACGGTCTACGAAAATCTAATTTCACCATTCTTTTAGATGCTTCATTCACCTTTAAAATTGGTCGAGTGATATATTGAGCGAAAAAAATAGCAATTAAAATAGATACAGCAAAAGTAATTACTCCGAGAACTGGCAAAATTCGGTTTAACACTTTTAACCCTATATTTACAGACTCTTTCGTTCCAAATATCTGAAGTTTATAAATCGTGCCTTCATTAGATTTCACGATATAATTTTTTGTAATGCCCTTGCTATTTTGTGCTTTTGAACTATCTGCATCTGGAGCTAAAAAATAAGATATCTCTCCATAATTTCCTATCTCCTCTCCTTCTTGATTTTTCACAATGATAGAGACTCCATACTCTATCGCAAACCGTTCCAATATCTTCTGAGTTTCATCATTAGTCATATCCTTTATTTGTGAAATCGTAGTGTCTAATTCTTTCTCAAGACTTTTATTTAATTCTGTTAAATAAAAGTTCGACATGCCAAATGTGACCATTCCGTAGATTGCCGCACTCAATGTCAATAATAGCATTATAGTTACTAAAAATACCTTGACAGTTAAGTGTTCTTTAATGTACTTTCTCAAGGCGATATCCCACTCCTCTTACTGTTTCAATATAATTTCCCAGACTGCCTAATTTCTTTCTTAAATTTTTAATATGATTATCTACAGCACGTTCATCACCATAAAATTCATATTTCCACAATCGATTCAGGAAGCTCTCTCTTGAGATCACAGCTCCAGGATGCTCCATTAGCTCCTTTAATATTTCATACTCCTTTTGTGTCAGATCAATACTTTCTCCATTTATAATTACCCGATAATTACCAATAATAAGACAGATTTCACGATACCACATCTGATTATTTTCTGTTTCCTCTTTTTTATTATATCTTCTAAATACAGCTTCTATTTTTTTAATCATCAGCGGTAACGAAATTGGCTTTGGAATATAATCATCTATTTGTAATTCAAATCCTTTAATCTGATCTGTTTCACTGCTTAATGCACTAATCATAATAATTGGCACATTTGAACTTTGCCTGATGATTTCACAAACGGCATATCCGTCCATCTTAGGCAACATAATATCCAAAAGTACCATATCCGGATGTTCTTTATTGAAAATCGCCACCCCCTCTACACCATCATCAGCAACACATACTTGATAGTTTTGGTCTTCCAAAAAAAATTGTATCATTTCTTGTATATCTAAATCATCTTCCACAATCAAAATTTTCTGCATACTGTCATCTCCTAAATAATTTCATTTTATCATCTTATTTTGTAATTTGTGTGTAGTTTCAATAATATTTAGAATAACAAGAACTTATTTTTTCTGTCAATACACTATTATATTTCATCTGTACATCCTTTTCATTTTTTCCATTCTATATAGAACATATTAAATACATAGAATAGAATCTTTTATTATAGCATTTACAAAGCCTATGGATCCAATATCTGATTATTCCGCCACCCCGTAATATTCTCAATATCAATTCAAGGCGTTTCACCGGCTTTCTTGTACAGTACATTACTCTTACTTAAAATCTGTAAGCGCTTAAATTTCAGCCGTTGATAGAAAAATATCCGGCTACTTTTCAGTAAACGGAATACCTTGACAATTCACATATGATTTATTATTGATTTGAGTTTTCTGCTCGACGCTCTATCTCAGCTTTTACCTTTTCATTCCATGGAGCAAGTTGATCTAATTCATTGTCACTCATACTATCATCTGGCAGCTTTTCCAGAAGATAGGTTAAATAGTGATAGACATTTACTCCATTTGCCGTGGCCATCTCTACCGTCGTATTGCACTGTTGGCTGGAGAGCCCCTTCTCTGGCATAAGGTGTTTGCTCCCATGCCCGGTGGAAACGTTTCCCGACGGAAGCAACCTGCAGTACTTTTGCTGGATCGGATGCAGGAAAGAACCATTCCGATTTTATTTTATATTTAACTGTCATGATCTTTAGATACTCACAGCATAACTGTCGCAGATCGTCCGGCAGATAGACAAGACGGTCATTGCTGCCTTTTGACTGATAGATTTTTAGTACACCATTTTCCAGGTCGACCGTGTCCAGTCGCAGTTTTCTGGCTTCTGATACCCTGAGTCCACAGCAGAAAAGCATGCGAAACAGGATCCTGTATTCCAGAGCCAGCCTATGAAAGACCTCGGCATTTATGGTTGGCTGGTAACTGTCAATCTCCAGAAACAAGGACTGTATTTCTTCAATGCTTAAAACATATGCGCTACGGTTGCTTTTACGGGTGAAGTTTCTCGGGACATAGCACTTAATTCCATATGCCTGCATGTACAGACTTAACTGTCGGAGAACGGAGATCCTTCCTGCAAGAGTAACTTTTGTTTCTGTTTTACGCAGAGTCCCCCATTTTCCCGCCAGTTCCTGAGTTATCACAGGAGTTTCAACCTGTTCCTGATTACAGAATTCATCAAATTTGTGAAGAATCCATTCTGCATGCTCATACTGGAAGCCTGCGTTTCTTTTTTCTGTGATCATGCTTTCGATAAATGGTGCAAAACAGCTGGTGAAACTATAGTGTCCTGACATCATACAGCCCCTCCTTCCAGAAGAAAGGCGATAAGGAACGTTCCGTATCCATTACAGATGCAACAGTATCTCATTTAAAAAAGTATTTAAGACAGTTTCATCCGGAAATGCTTCCTGATCAGCCCTTATTCTATACGAAAATCAAAGGAAGTATTGCTCCGATGTCCCCTGGAAATGTCTCAAGAATCATCAATAAGTATGCGGATGCGATCAGACCAGAACACCCAAATCTCCCGAAACATCTGCATTGCCATATGTTCCGGCGTACCAGGGCAACTGGTTTATACCGAAACGGGGTTGAACTGGAGATGATATCTGTAATTCTTGGACATTCATCTACTGAAACAACCAGGATTTATGCGACTCCATCCATTGAAATGCTTGGAGAAGCAATGAATACTGCTAATTCTACAATTCCAGACGAGACTCCGGAATGGGAAGAAAATGAGGATGAACTTGCTCGCATCTGTGGGCTGAGATAACTTTTTTATCCTCATCTTTTGTTATAAGAATGCCTAAAATAAAGCTTTTGGTAAAAAGATGAGGATAAAAATTTCATGTTTATAAGCCTGTTACGATATAGATTTCATCGGCGGCTGTGATATCCCCTAACATTCCAACTCCTTCACAATGCGAAGCGTTTGAGCCAGAAGCTGAGGATCTGTTCCATTTGGTATTGTTAGATGAAAACTTCCTACAGACAGCTTCATTGGCTCTGCTACGGAAAGGTTATTTCTTTCCGTAGCTACCGGAATCACATTTAATGGCTGTTCATATGGGAGCGGGTCAGTATCATGAAAATCCACTCTGACAACTTCCTGGCTTTCCGGTGCACGATAGCTGCGTGCGGTTGACGCTGGCAAATCCACACAACCTTTCTGACGCAGCCTTTTTACCCAGTTGTAAAAAGTTCCCGGTTTAATGTCGTGTTCCACACACCATTGATGATCTGTCAATCCACTTTGACGGCATTCCATGATGAGACGGTATTGTTCTTCGGCAGGTATTCTTTTGCTTCTCATAAGCACACCTCCATAAATCGGATAGAGTAAAATGCTCGCATCTATCATTTCTAGCAAGAGAAGATGAAGTGAAATGCTTGCATTTTCTAATGATTATTATGGATTCATTTTTAGGGCAACACAATCCGTCGAATTATTTTGCGCTTACAACTGAACCAATGCCACTAACGCTGAAAATGACATTGTTGATTTCTTCCCATAAGTTCTCAAAGTCCTCCCTTCCATTCTTCAATACTTGCTGTTGTTCTTCCAATAAGTATTATTTAGAGAACTCTTTCACGTTAAATTTACCTAAACATGTAAAGAACCAATTAGGCGCCTACTATTTATTTACTACTTTTTGTTGTATTTTCATGCTGGTAAATCCAGCTTTATGCAAGATATCTTCTCTAAAAAGAAAATACCGATAAAGCCCCTAAAATAGGGAATATATCGGTATTTACCAACTTATGAAAAAATACGCAGAAAATTAGTGGGATTTTTTAAGGAATAAAAGTCTATATTGTTTATATGTTTTTTTCAGAATTATACCATTCTTCTAAAATATCATATGCTGTCTTATCTTTATCATTGCTAAACACTGTTTCATAACAATAATCTGCATTTAATCTATTCTTTAACACATCATAAGTAAGTTTAATTTGTGTTGGCATCTTTTTTTTATATTTCTGACATAATGTTATTAATGATTTAATATCGTCATTAATAATAGCTATTGTAGCTCTCTGTCTATCTACTGACACATCATACTCTTCTTCGTTGCCATTTATCACATCATTTAGTCTATTCTTTTTCACTACTTGCCCATTTACCTTATAAAAAAAGCCACTTGACAGTATATTATTTTCAAAAGAACAATATATATATACTTTTTCGGCTCTATCTTCTACGTATTCTAAGCAAATAGAAACCATATCTGCTTGAAGTTCTGAAAAATAATCCTCAAATATTTTTTCCATGATATCCTCCAATCTAATTAAAAATATTCTGAATAGTAGCATCTCCATCAATTATATATTCTACAATAAATTCCGTTGGGCGTAAACCATTTTTATCATATCTAACTTCAACGTTAACAGCAACTTCCTTTCCCTGTTTTATTGCCTGTGCCCATATATTTTCAATTTTTCGATAATCGCTTAAATTGACATGTTGAGACTGAGAAACCATATTATCTAACTTGGGAGAACCGCCAAAGCGATCTCCAGCCAAGTGTCCCGCATGATCTCCTTTTAATTTCCCAGGAGTTTTTGCTACATGGTTTAATCTCTTTTCACGTTGTGTTAATTGTAAGTTTTCAGTATTCCAATTAGATATCCTACCCAATTCATCTGTTTCATAGTTATAGTTGAATTCACCTGTCTGATATTTAATACTAGACTTTAATTTTCCAGTTTTATCAAATGGTATCTCTGTAAAAATTTTCTGACTAGTTTGAACATTACTCTTCAATACATCTAATCTACCTTGATTAGAATTTATTGTGATACTATCTCCCAGTTCTTCAATATCCACCTTTCTCGCCACATCTCCAATTTCCGATACTGAACTATTTGCTAGGTTTCCTGACAGGACTCCTTCTACCACATTACTTCCCAGCATTGCCAATATACGGCTGTCTGTACTTTGATAGATTGCATCATAAGCTTTATCTTCTGCCACATTGCCAATCAATATCCTTCCACCATCTACGGCGATAGTTTTAAATTTTGCAGCACCTGTTGCCCCTTTTAAAATACCACTCATCGGTAATGCCATTGCCGAAATCATAGTACTGGCATTTCCTATAGTATAATATAAATCCGGATTTCCTGCAAACAGTGTATCACGGATAGGGTTTTCTGCCATTGTAAATCCGTCCCCGGAAAAGCCAAGGGATATATTATTCATTCCTTCTGTTGCGTTCGATAATCCATATAAGGTAGATGTTCCTCCTACAATAGCCCCTCCAAGCACAATAGGGGCAGCCGCACCCGCTGTTGCGAAAATCAATGCTGTTCCCACTGTTGCGGATACGATGCCTGCAAGAAGCTGTTTCAATCCTTCTGCTTTCCTATCATCAGCAAGTTTATCGTTCATTTTATCTTCAAACTTTTTCATTGCCTCTTCGTACTGAGCCATGTTCTGAGCTACAAAATTTCCACTTTCTTCATAGCCCATCTGCAGCCTTTGATATGCCGGCAGCATTGCAATAGAACCAGCCTGATAATTAGTTACTGATACAGCAGAGCTTCCTGTTCTTGCTATCAGAATAGACCTTATAGACTCCATCATGGAGTCCATATTCTGTGTGTCATTTTGATGCGTTTCCTCATAATCACCAATATCACTGTTTAAAGTTTTAACACGACTTTCCATCAACTGATAAGAAAGTACTAAAGATAAACCTGAAGGTTGGACAACTGAAACAATGTCACTAACATTGGAAATGACGCTATTGATTTCTTCCCTTAAATTTTCAAAGTCTTCCCGTCCATTCTCCAATGCTTTCTGTTGTTCCTCCAATATTTCTTGTGGAATCTCAGCCTCATAAGAAGAATCAATTCCATAATATCCCTCTGCATATACCGAAAGACGTACCTGAAACTCAGTTAAGAGTTGCTGTAGTGATCCAATCACAGGAATATGTACTTCTTGTATATAATTCTGTATGCTTTTCCCGGTTTCCCCTTGGATGCATGGTGTTACTACAATCGTTTCTAATGCCTGATAAACCGTCTCTAATTGTGTTCCCCATTCACTCAACTGGCTAATCATCTGATTTTGTACTTCCAACAACTCTTCAATTTTCACATGGTATCCCATAACACACCTCCTCCTTGGGTGCTTCTTTTCAAATTCTATATGTTCCAACCGCTAAATGTCTATCGTTTTATTAAGGATTGTTCTGCATAAGTCATACAGGTACTGACATCTTGTAGTTTTCCCACATCTTCCTGCAATAAAGTTTTATAACTTCCAAACAGTTCTGATAAAGTCTGATAGGTTTCTAAAAATGCTGCTAAAGATTTCATATTTCCTGTAATTTCCGGTTGTTCTTTACTTTTTTTAATACCTTGGCTGGCTACAGATAACGCTGACACATTCGAATTATAAGTTAATTTATTTAATTCAATCATTGACAGTCCCCCTTACCTAATTAAGCAATGTTTCAATATAATTTCCCAAAGAGTTAATCTGACTTTTTAGCCAGCCAATCACTCCTTCTTGATCATAAATCTGATTTTCCAATCTTGTGATTTCATCCATAATCGCATCTACGGCTTGATCAGTTTCATCATAATATGTTTGATAACAAGGTTTAAGCTGTTCCTCAGCAATTCCTTCATACTCTTCTTTATTAGATCCTTTCCAACTGCTACATGAAAGTTTTTGCGTAATGTCAAATTTCTCCGACTCTATATTGAGTTTATAAGTCTGCAGTTTCTGTTTTGCACCTTCCAAACGCTCAATTTTCTTTTCTAATCCCTGAATTTCATTTTGACACTCTGAAATCCTATAGTTTGCTTGATTAATTTCATATTTTGCAGATGAAATAGCAGCTTGATTTTTATTTGCCATGAATCACACCTCCCTGTCCAGAAAGCAAAAGTTTTATGACTCATTTTCTATTTTTAATAATCCATCCAAATGTTCTTTTAAACTTTTTTGCATTCTGAAATCATCTTCATCTTGAAACCCTTTTTGAATTACTTCTTCAATATCCTCGTGGTTTAGATATAACACGTTTTCTCCAATCAAGCCTTCTGGATAAGTACAAGCAACATAATCAAAATATTTTTGCTCTCCCTTGAAAATTGCTACAACACCTCTTCCAATCAAAACAAGCTTTTTTACACTTCCTTTTACAATAATTACAGAACCTAATGGTAAAAACTTTTCTTCTTTCATTGCATTCATACCTCTCATATTTAAAATAAAACAGAACGTTTCTTAATTATTTAGAAAATTTCATTCGCATTAAAGTTATTCCTTCATCAAGTAAACTCATATCATTCGCATGTGACACATCATATTCTCCAATTTTTTCGTTAATGTCTGTCAATGTAACCATAAGTGTATCAATTTTCTCTGGAACTTGAAACTCGATGGAATAACTGAATAAATCATCTACTTTACTAAGTTCATCTACGATATTCTCATAAATGTCAGTATAACTTTCTTTATATAAGTTTAATTGTTTCTGCTGTCTTTCTAACACATCTTGTTTAATAATTGCTGTATTTGACTCCTCAAGTTCCATAAATCCTAGTACGTATTTAGAATAATTTTCTTGGAATAGATCTAGAAGAGCTTCTATCTCTGTTTTTATTGGCATATGAATATTTTTTATGTTATCTTTTAATTTTGTACCAGCTTCACCTTGCAATTCGTTTGTATCTCCTAAAACTTCCAGAGTTTTTCCAACCTCTTGTAGCTCTTCTTTCCAACGCTCAATTTGTTCCTGCGATTTAAGCTGTAAGCTTAAAATTTCTTCCATTCTAAGATAATATCCCACATTCTTCCCCCTCTCTTATAATATATCTTTTTCTTTAAGAAGCATAAGTTTTCCCGCTTCTCTATAAGAGTCTGCACTTGCTATAAGAAATGTTTTATACATTTTCATCAAATGATCCAGGTTCTGATATGTTTCTGTCATATTGTTAAGAGATATAAGTTTACTTTCCATATCCAAATGCCCATAAGTACTTGTAATCCTCCCCGCTTTCTTTTTGAAATCATTTACTTGTCTAAAATATGGATTTTTAAATAGTGCAATAAAATCCACACCTGCTGCCGCCCATTTAGAAATTCCTCTTTCAATGGAATCCCAAATTTCCATTCCTATATGGACGCCATTTTGAAATGTATCTATAAAGTACTTGCATACTTTCTTTCCAAATTCCTTTGTATTTTCGGATTCTTTTGCCAAAAGAAAAAGATTTATTAAGAAGATTCCATCTACAGCCAAATTCCGTACTACTCCAGGGGCTTCATTTTCTATTTTTCTTATGACTACACCAACCGTTTTTGCAAAGTCATCCATCTTACCATTTTGGAAAAATTCTGTATCGTGTTCCATCATCCAGCGCCAGACAAAACCGGTATCATGTTTTTGAAACAGAGCGCCATCTGTCAATTTTTCCAAATCATATATTTCATAAACCCTATCGTCTGTTCGTATAGATTGGAACATTTCATCTGGCATTTGATTAAGTAAATTTCCGATAAAAGACCATTGATAGTGTTTCACATGGGAAGCCATATTATCAATTTCTAAAGCATGTGACAAAAGATATTCATCGGAGTATCCTGGTCCGTCCAAATTGTAAATCGTTCCCACTTTGTTCTGCATGTTTGCAGGCACTGTAATTCCAGCATGCTGTGACAGATTTCCACCTAGAGAATGCCCCGAAAAATCAAATGTTGTATAATTATCCCCATATTTTTTATTCATATCTTTCACAAAGTTCTGTGCTGCTTTCTGCTGTTCCGTTAAAATATTATTGAATAAAGCGATATCTGCATTGATCCAGTCTTGACGTAGCTGATGCGTAGTGTCACTTTCACTTCCTCGGAAACCGAATATCGACTGACCTTCTCCACAATCAATCATACATCCATAAAATCCCGAATTTGCATTATCATCTTTTACTTCCACGATCTCCCACTGTGCATATTCTGAATTTTTTATCTCCTCTATAAATGCCTTTGCTTCCTCGAAACGCATCTGCTCGTATTCACTCAATTTTGTCGTTTTGGGATCTTTATTTCCATATACTCGATTAATATATTGTTTTTTTATACTAGGTGACACTCTAAAAATATTTTCCAACGTTGCTGAACCGTATCTATCTACCGCGTCCTTTATATCATCATTTTCAATATTCATATATGCTATCTGTGAAGCCACAAGTGCATCTTTATCTGTTGTCGAACCCATATACAACGCCTTCCTTTTATTTATATTTTTCCTGCTCTTTTCCCTGTTTTGCTGCTTTGAACACCTCTAAAGAATCATCAAATACCTTTGAACCACTCCGCATAATCGTTCCAAAATAAGGCTGCTCTTCAATAGCTTTGTCTAAACGACTTCCTCCATTTCTAGGTGCACTTGTCTCCAATACTTTTTCTGCCTGCCGAAAGTTCTTTTTGTCTAGGTAATAAATATAAAGTAGTGCTTCCCCACCCAGCTTCTCTCGAAACAATTCCTCGTACATTTTATACTCCTCTTCATCGGTCTTATCCATCATTGTCGTAGCATCTATATAAATACGTATAGCCCCCAAGGTTCTTTCATCCGGATTACCTGCATAATTACGTAGATTAACGTAGTTTTCCCAATTGGAGACTTCTTCTACAGGCATATTTTGCCATTTTTCCCACTCATCTTCTTGTGACCAGATACGTCCTTGGATATAGTATCTTTTCGCCACTTGTGAAATCACTTTTTCTGTTTTTTTCTCCATCTGCTTTGCTAACAGACGTTCCACATACCCATCTCCAAGAGGGCCTACTTCTAGTCCAAAATCTTCTGTATAAAAATAGCTTCCTTCAAATGGATGTTTTGGATCACTTTTTGCAATACATGTTGCATAAATTGCTCCATTATCTGATGGTAACAGTTTAGGTTGATTCCAAGACAGTACTTCAAATTCTTCTCCGTATTTTTCCTGTAAATGACTCTCTATCGCTTTTGTTATAACTTCTTTTTTCGTATCCATTCCACATCCTCCCAACATCATGATTAAGAAAAGACTCACTAATAGTGCTGATTTATATCCTCCTCTTTTCAAACCGATTCCCTCCTATCTGTGGCACTTTTCTAATGAATAGTTACACGGCTTTTGCTAATTTAGTAGTTTTGTAAGCCAATTATCCAAATCATTAAGTACCATCTTCAATTGTCCAATGATGCCTTCATGCTCATATCGTTTGTTCTCCAATTGTGTAATTTCATCATTCAATGCATCTTGTAAGCTATCTACATCCTGTTTGAAAGCATCACAATCTTCCAATACTTTTATTACTTCCCCATCAAAAGACTCTCTATTGCTTCCACACCATGTAAAATAATTCATAGATTCAATAGTTCCCGCCATGTTACTGATTGTCGTACCTATTTCTTCCTTTTTTGCACTTACTGCATCCCTTACACTTTTAAGTCTTTCAATTTTTTCTTCTAAACTTTCGATAGTTATTCTGTTATCTGCTATTTGCGCATTACATTTTGATATTCTTTGCTTACATTCAGCAATTTCTACCCCATTTTTATCCTTATCCATAAAATTCTCCCTAATATTTTGGAACCCGCACTTTAACATAAGCTCCATTATGGAACAATAAACCATCTTTAAACTGTGGAAGTTCCTTGGCTGAATTAATCGGGAACATTGTTGTTGTTCCCTGATTTCCAAGAAGTAAACCTTCTGTTGTGTTTTTCGCAAATTTCGTCACTTCGTCAAATCCTTTCATCTTTCCGGAATGTGCAGTCAAAATGATACTGATACCAACACCTGCTGCCTCATTCAGAATAGGAGCCAAAGTTATCGCCTGTGTTTTGGTCAATTCCACAAAATTATCCCAATCGTCTACAATCAAGCTAAACGGCTGCAATTCCCGGCAGATTTCCTTTGGATTTAACGTCGGATCCATTTCTAATGATTCCTTGACTTTTTGATTTCTTTCTGTGATCTCTGCCTTGAGTGCATCTATGAGCAGTGGCACCATTGCCTGATTTTCTATATAAACAACTTTTTCTGATGTTTTATAGGAATAAAGTTCCATAGCTTTGGAATCTACCAGATAGATTTTTCCTTTTCCTAGCATCTGATCGAGAATGACCTTCAATACGTTTGTCTTACCTCTTGCTGCTTCACCAAGAATCGTAAATGGTGTATTTCCAAGCTGGAATCCGCAGGCACACACAGCTTCTTTTTCGAGTCCAACATAAATATCCTGCTCTGTATGAGGATATTCTTTCATATCTGCAAAGAACAAGTTTTCTGGAAGAACCGGAATTCTTGGAGCTTGTTCACCTGGATACAGAGCATCAATATTCTGTATCAATTCTTTAATTTTATCCTTATATTCCAATTCTGTTTCAAACTTGACCATGCTGTAAAGCTGCATTACACTTATCATATTGTCATATTTCAAAAGAGCTCGTCCTTTTGTTTCTGATTGTTTATAAGTGCTTCTTCCAACAATTAAATTTACATCTGACTCATCAAACAGATATCCCGCCACTTTGTTTTTAAAATTGTTGTAGGTAGAATATTTCATGCCATTGCTTCTGGTAGCAGTTGCAATCACAAAAATCCCAAGTCCATAACCATCACGGGAAATCTTTTGGAAAAATTCTTCAGCCTCATATCCAAGTTCTTTTACTACATCAAAATTGTCAATCACAAGAACAATTGCTTTCATTTTCTCTGCAGAAACCTGATTGTAAACTTCAAAATTCTGTACTACTTCATCTGCCAGTTTTTTCTTTCTCTCTCTGATTTCTTTCTGCAAAATCCCCATTAACTTCTGGAATCTTTCCGAGTCATCAAATACAATATAATCTGCCACATGAGAAAGTTTGTTTAATGGCATCAGACCACTGTTTCCGAAATCCAAAATATAAAAATTCAAATCCTGCACGCTATTCTGCATAGCCAAGGACAAAACCGCAGTTGTCAAAAAGACGGTTTTCCCATATCCTGCTGAAGCAATATACAGCAAATTCCCATCTTTGATAAAATCAACATCATATGGAATCTGTTCCTGTTTTTCCGGAATATCAATGAGTCCCATAGCAATTTTCATGTTCAATTCTTTTGGGGTTGCACGAATCAGTTCCTGTGGGCTTACAAGTTGTTCCGGTAGTGGTGGAAGCCAAGGTTTTTTCACCTCTTTTACATCTTGTGTTTCATAATACTCGTGAATATAGCGTACTACTGCGTCCAACTGCGTTTTTACTACTTTGTTGTTTTCTTTCGTATCACTTAAATCTTGATTTACCAATTCCCCTTGTCCGATTTCATTGAGTACATAAACCCGGTCATCGACTTTTTCTTTCTGTTCTTCTTCATTATAAGCAGCTCCACTCCACGCAGATTGGAACAATTCATAGATTTCATTATTACCCACTTGCAGATAGGCACGTCCAGGCAGCGTAATGTTTGCTGCATCTGCCGTTTTTAAAATTTCTTTACTGTCTGCTTCGTTCTGTACTTTAAGTGCCAACTTAAATTTTGAGTTTGACCAAATCTGATCATCTACTACACCTGTAGGTTTCTGAGTTGCCAAAATCAAGTGTACACCAAGGCTTCGTCCAATACGGGCAGCAGATACCAGCTCTGACATGAATTCCGGCTGTTCCTTTTTTAATTCAGCGAATTCATCACTGATCAGGAATAAATGTGGAAGAGGTTCTTCTGCCTCTCCATTTTTAAATAACTTATTATAGTTATTGATATGGTTCACATCATATTGATTAAAGATACTTTGTCTTCTTGCTAGTTCACTTTTGATAGATGCCAACGCACGCATACTCTGGGAACCATCCAAGTTCGTAATCGTCCCCAATAAATGTGGAAGGGCTGTAAACATCTTAGACATACCGCCTCCCTTATAGTCAATCAAAAGGAAGGCAACCTCATAAGGATTGAAATTTACAGCAAGTGAAAGAATATACGATTGTAAGATTTCTGATTTTCCGGAACCTGTTGTACCTGCAACCAGACCATGCGGTCCATGAGCTTTCTCATGAAGATTCAAATACACATAATCTCCGGCTGCTCTTGCACCAAGCGGTACTGCCAATGATTTTGAAGAATTATTTTTTCTCCATCTTTCTTCAATCCGAAGTTGTGATGGTCGTTCCACCTGATACATTTGGAAGAAAGTAATACTGTTCGGTATCTGTGCACTAATCCCCTGCATGTGTTCTAGCACACCCAGATTTCTTCCAAGCCACTCTAAAGGAATTTCCTGCATATTATGAAGCCTGAACTTTTCCTGCTTTTCTTCCCGTTCATCAATCAGCAGAAGTCCATCTTCTGAGTTTTTCAGCATTGCAATAGTTCCTATATTTTCTGGCAGATTTGCCCTTAAATGAGAGGTATAAATGATAGAAAATCCTAAATTATACCCTTCCTTTTCCAAATACTCCATGATGGAATGATCCATAATCCATTTTGGCTCATCAATCAGAAAGAGAAAGTGTGGTAGAAAAGTACTCTCTTTTTTGCTTTCCTCTTCTTTTTGCTTCCTGTCTTTTAAAATCTGATATAGACTTCCTAAAATCTGATCTCTTTTGTTTTCTGAATTGATCATTGCAACGCTGTTTACCGTATGGATTTTAAAATGCGGATACCAGCGCATCCACTGGAAATCTTCCTGATAAGCTTCATCATAGATTGCAATAATTTCCAAATCATGATAACTGTGAAAGAACGTGAGCTGGCAAATGAGTGCCTTTATTTGCTCATGTATTACACTTTTTTCTCCTACCAGGCCAAGATGAGCCTTTTTCAAATCGATAACTACCGGTTTTTCAATGACAGAAAATTCTTTTTGAATCGCTTTTGCCTCATCTTCCAATATATCTGGTTTCGTTTTTAATTCATCAAGTTTCAGCTGAATTTGAAGCTGTGGATGTGTTTTTTCTACTCCCAATGATACTTTTAGAAAATCTTCGTCATTATAATTTCGCTCATAAATTCTAGGGCTGTATTCTTCAATCATATTCCGGATTTCAGATACAGACGGATAATTATATTCATAGGCTTCTTTTTCTTTACAATAGGCATGATAGATTTCTTTTCGTTTCCGCAATAGATACTGCTTATAGGTTTTTTCTCTCAGAATTTTGTTTTCTTTTAATTCTTTCTTATCACTGAAAAAACGCATAATGGAAACAACTAAAGACATCCCCGTACCGGCAACCGCCATCACTACAAATAATCCACGCTTCATAATCACACTAATTGCAATGGTAATGCAAATCATAATCACAGGTGGCAATATTAGCTGAACAAGTCCGCCTTTTTTACGATCCATCAATTCTTTTGGCTTCTCTAATTGAATTTTTTCTTCCTGTACTCTTTTGATAATTCTTGGAGAACGTTTATACTTCGGAAAGCCTTCAAACGGGACTCTGGAATCTTTCATAACAGGAAGTTGCGTATGTATTTCAGAAATATTCCCTTCTATAAGAATTACATTTTCCAACAAAATAACAGAAATATCTCCAATTGTTAAAACATCTCCATTTTCCAGTAACACCTTGTCTTGCTGTATCACCTTATCATTTATAAGCAAAACATCTTCCGTTTTTTTATGAATAGAAATTTCTTTTCCTTTTACAATAATATCGACCTTACACTGTGGAAAAACGATATCTGTTTTCCTTGAACCTATAGTAAAGTAATCGGGACGAAATAATCTTATTCTTCCTGTTTCCATTTTCATTCTCCATCCCCCTCAGTATCCCCTGTAGTTATATCTTCATAGTTATTTTGATCTTCCGTTTCATATTTTTCCATCAGGGGTTCCATTTTCTTTGTAATTTCATTCAGCTTATCGGATTTTTCTGCACCTGTTAATTCTGTATTTTCTTCTGTTATTGCTTTTTCTTTCATATATGCATATAAAAGTAATTGATCATCTGAAAGTCGTAGTGCAATATCAGCAGCCTGTTCTGTATCGCTTCTTCCCAGATAAATCCAGTAATCTAATTTCGACTCTGTATCATTCAATGTCATTTTAGCTAAAATATTATCTTTTTGCTCTTGTGTAAGATTTTCGCTACGGACATATGCATTCGCAAGCATAAATTTCTGTGGGGCTGTCATGTTCTGCACCTTGACATTTCTCATACAGTCTATACATGTAACATAATCAGACTGAACATATGCATCACTAAGCTCTATAACGGCTCTTTGATAAGGTTCTTTTGCTATGCGGTCATATCCTATGTATCCAACTGTCCCAAACAATACGAACCCGAGAACTGCTGCTGTTACTTTTAATGTTGTCACCTTGTTTTTTGGTATCAGAACTTTCTTCTCTCTACGGTCTTTCTTAATTCGTTCATACTCTTCACAAAGTATCTTTTGTATGTCTTCTACCGTGGTTCCTGACTGTACTTGTCCTAACACCCCTTCTTTCCCTAAAAGCTGCATACCTCCCTGCAGATAATCCTCAAATGTATATTTATTCTGTAAAGCATATCCAATAATTGCTTTATAGGCATTTAAGAACTGTTTCTCTCGGTCTGTACTTGCAGACAAAACATCTCTGCTTTTCGCTTTCACACTTCCATGAAGATCATAAAACAGATTTTGGGGCTGCAAAGAAAAAGAATATTTTTCTATGTATTTTTTAAGATTTCCAATATCATCTAAAACTAAAAGGATATCAGGAAGGTCTTCTTTTCGAATCTCCATGAACGGTCTTCGGTTTTCTAAATCATATGTAATTTCTAATTCTTCGCTCTTTTCCTCTATATGCGACTGTAAAAATCCATGTTCCGGATAGGTGATCCATTGATATTCAAATGCATCTTTTGCTATAACTTCTGATTTTTTAATAACTTCTTTTATTACTGTATCTTCCATAACCTTCCTCACCTTCAAGTAAAATAATTCTAATCTGCTTTAATTTTTAATTTTGGATACTTTATTTTATCTTTTTGTAACTCATATTGTTTCAAAAATTCTTTTTCCATTTCATCTACATACCCTGTAAAATAGATTTCTTCTATATCTTCATGGTTAAAAAAATATGTCATCTGACTATTTTGTCCTTGCGGATACAAGCACCCTGCATAGTCAAAATAACCTATGGTTCCTTCATTATTATATAAAGGAACTCTTGATATAATCATAATTTTCTGTTCTCCATCTTTTAATCTTATAACACTTCCAAGTGGCAATACATTCATAATTCTTCTCCTTTTCAATAAGTATATTATATATTTTTATAATATTTATATCGAGCAATAGGCTTCGTATATAGATAACTTTCTAACAACAAGATTGTTAGAGTCCATATAATAAAATGACAAACTGTTACGACTGCACTATACGGACTAATAATCATCATTAAAGGTCTATATGCAAAACAAATTATTAACAATATTATAACTAAACATGTATTACTTCCAAGCTGTTTTTTCCCTTCTTTGACGAATTGTTCAATTTCAAGTTTCGAGCAAGTATATTCAACTGCCGTTTCTTTTATTAATCTGTCCAATCTTTTTTTACCTAGATAAAACAAAATCTGTCCAGCAATAATTCCCAGTATCAATGTTGTCCAATATAAAATATTAACATTCGTTTTTATTTGGACATCAATTTTATTTAAAACAAAATAAATAATCATAGATGCACCCGCAACTAATCCCACTTGCAGCCCACCACTTCCTTTATTTTTCATAGCATAAATCTGTTGTGTTTCATTTGAATAATAATAATTCATCCCTTTTTCTGAATTAAAATATAAAAGCATCATTCTTAAATCCTCCATCACGCAAAAGCATTACCTAATCCATCAAAAAATCCAGATACTGCTTTTCCTACATTTGATAATCCTTTCTTTACATCATCAACCGCTTCATTTATTTCTTTCCCTATATCTTTTATCCCAAGCCAATTATTCTCATACGCATGGTCAAAAACTCTACTACCAAATACTGCGATTGCTGCACCTGCTGCAATTCCAATAGCAGCAACACCGATAGGTCCTACTGCCAATGTTGCTGCTGCAGCTGTTCCTGCCATAGTGCCCAATTCCCCGGCAATCAAACCAACGCCCAAGTGTCCAGCAGCTTTTACCGTTGCATCACCAACTTCTTCTCCTGAAATAAGTTGACCGCTAAAATCTATAGCTGCGCCTATAATAGGCATTCCGACTTTTCCAAAAGAGTGTAATTTTGTACCTGTATTAATTAACTTTCCACTTTGTTGAGCAAATGAATTACTTAATATAACAAAACTATTTTCTGTTGCAGGTCCCTGAATTCCTGTAGACAAAAATATTTCCCCCAATTTTACTACAGATTTACCACCTGATTCAAAAACTTTTGATATTATATCCATTTGCATATTATCCTTAATTTCATTTGGTATTTGTCCAATATTTTTCAGCATTTCTTTTAATAAATCAGCTGGTATTTCAGCATTTGGATTTTTTTGATACAATTCATATAGTTCTGACCACTCTTTTAAAGTTATATTCGGAACTTTCTTTTTTAATTTTTTAACATATTCTTCCATTTCCTTTTCTAGTTTTTTTGTTCTATCATTCCATCGTAATTGAACAGTTTTTTTCCATTCTGGAGTGTCTAATGAAACAGAAAAACCAGTTCCATTCCAACCTTTTTGTATAGCCACAATTCCTTCATTCACAGTATCATATAAAGTAATGCTTTCTGAAAACAACGAGGCCGTAGTATTTTCTATATCATATAATTTCTGTATTTTTTCATTCAACTCTTCAATAAGCGTTTGATTTTGATTAATAGAAATTTGATATTGAAAAATCATTTCTTGATACCAAAAACCATACTTTATCTTCATTACATCGTTTTGCATATTGCTTTGCATTAAACTAATATTTTTTTCTAAAAATGTATTCGTGGATATAAGAGCGTCTCTTTTTGCTATTAATTCTTCCTCATCAAGATTTTCATCTCCAACTGTACTTTTCAGATTTTCATGTTCTTGAATTACAGACTCATTCGCACAAATAAGGCCTTGAATAACAGCTTCGTGATTTCCTAACTGGTATTTCATGCTATCCCAGGCTGCTCCTTTAAGTTCTGTATTCTGTACAAATTGTGAAATTGTTTGCAATGCAGATAATAAATCTTTGTTATCAAATTCCAGATTTTGAATAATACTATCTGCCTGTCCTTTTATAGAACCTGGATAAAGTTTTAATCCCATACTTTTACCACTCCTCGTTTTCCTGCTCTTTCTCTAGTTTTTTCAGATTACTTTTCAAATCACTTTCTATTTCTGAAAATTTTGAATCTTTAAATGTCTTTGCCTCCCATACCGATTGTTGAAGCTTAGAGATACTCTTGCAAAATTCTGTATCATGCTTAAATTGAAGAAACATATCTGAAAAAATATTTTCTATTATTTTATCCTGATAATTGATTTCATCTTTACTTTCTTCTAATGTTCTTATCGCTTTTTTATAGTCGTCAATTTTATCCTGTAACTGTCTTTTTTCATTATCTTCCATATTAATCACCTAATAAACCAGCAGTTAATATATTAGCAATACTCTGATCCACTTGCTCAAATGTCTTACCTAAAGTTTTTATATGTTGTGCATCTTGCTCTAACGCATATCTATAAGCTGATTTTTGAGTCTGGCTTGTTTCATATGCCGTAATAGAATTTCCTTTGGCAGTAATATTTGACTCTGTATCTTTTGATATTTCTTTCTCCTGTAAACTATTTGCATTTGCTGAAATTGTATCTGAACTGCTTGAAGCAACCTGCGTATTGCTTTGTATATTACTCATATTCTATTTCCCCTTTCCATTTCTTATTTTATAATATTTGCAATATATCACCATAGAATATCCCAGCTTCTTCATAAGTAAATTCTTTCGACACAAACATTCCTGTACGCATAGATCTTAATTTGTCTTCATCACCAACAGCTATATTTATTTGACCTGCTTCCTTTAAAATCTGTAAGGTTTCACAAATCTTTTGTTCAGAATTGACCATAATATCTTTGTTGATTTGATATTTAGTACTCGTAAGTGTAATTGTTAATTGCATCTTCACGTCTCCTTTTCCTTCTTTTGTCAAAAACCAGGAAGAAAATAAAAAAGAAAAGTATGAGCATAATACCTGTTATGGCAATATTTACGCCCAACGCATTATCCTCTTTCTCAATTTCTTCTTTCTTTACTTCTGAACCTGTATATAAAAACAGTTGATCCTGTATTCTTTCGTATTCATCTTTTCCACTTTCTAAATCTGTTTCAAACAACTTTTTTTCTATTTTCTGATAGGCATCATATTCTTTTAAATGCACCTTTTCAATTTTCTCTTCATATTGATCTGTAAACAAATCTATTCCATAAGTATCCGTTAAGGAAGAATAGGTTTCATTCTTTTCCTGTAATACAGAGGTATCGAACTCAATGTTGCTATTAATATTTTTTTCAAGTGCTTTTCCTGTGTCATCCATTTTTCCCATACATACGTTCCTCATATTTTCAAAAAGCCGTCGGGAAAATCCCGACGGCTCTCTGCTACTACATCGCTCCAATTTTCCCTGCGATTTCCTGGTCGATGCTCTGCATTGCTGCGGATACATCACGTAACTGCTGTGCAATTGATGTGATAAGATCTGATGTAGCTGTAAAACTTGGTTCTAAAGATTGGAACTGGTCATAAAATGCCTGGCTGCTGTGACCGGCCCATTCATCACATAAGGATGTTACCATGTTTCTCATCGTAGAAACCACTTGGTTGAACTCCTCACATCTGGTATTAAATTCTGCTGCCTTTGCCTCCATCTGTTCCGGGCTTAATTTAATGTTGTTTACATCTGCCATAATGTACCTCCTTTGAATGCTTCTCCTTTTTTTATATGCAATGCTGCCAAACAGCTTATTGCTCTGGTTTTTTATTTCTAAAGTATCTCAAAATCAAGAATATAATAAGTGCTGTTAAAAGTACTGCAAAAACAATATAAATGAAATACGATGTTATATTACTTTCCTTTTCTGTATTCGCAGAAACTGCTTTTGCCGAAGATTCTTTTACTTCTTCTCCGCCCACTATCTTTTCCTTTTCTTTTGAAACATCATTTAAAGCTACTGGCTTAGCGATAAATTGATAAGCCTGTGTATATTCCATACTTCCCAATCTTGTATATGGAAGCTTTGCTGAAAAGTCAGCTAATATATTTTGATTTTCTTTACTGGTGGTTGTCTTGGTATTTTTTGCTGCACTCAAGCCGTCTTCCACCGCTTGATTTGAGGCGTCTTTTGCATCCTGAATACCTTTCTGAAGAGTATTGATATTTTCTTCTGTTGTAGTATAGACTTTATTTGCATAATCCACATAAGACATATTATTTTCTATCAAACTCTTCTGAAGCAGTCCGTTATTCTGTTTTATTCCATTTACATTTTCTGCAATATATTCATCTTGTACAGATGGTGCAAATGACTTCAGCTTTTCATTAAACTCGTGGATATAGACTGATTCAGCCTCATATTTTTGTTGCAGGATACCATTGAAGTTTTCTTGGTTCTTCTGCATTGGATCTACATAAAAATCCTGGAATACATTTTTTATTTCCTGCCCATTTGTTGTCTGCTCATTCCCAAGTTCTGTTTCAAAGGCTTTCACCTGCTTTCCATAATGCTCCAGTCTCTCTTGAATTGTAGTAGGTTGATTTGTCCCTGGATCAATAATCATATTCCCTGCTTCATCATATCGATAATCTTTATATTCCTGCAATGCAGTCACCTCTCGCGGTACATTTTCAATCACGGAATTAATGTACTGCTGAAAAGCATTCAAATCACCATCAAACACAATTTCATGAGTTTTGTCAAGCGCCAAACTTCCATTTCCTGCGTCACTCACAAAAGCACTTATAGAAGAATACCCAAGACTATTACACATAGCTATCATATTCGGATCTTGCTCACATTCCGCAAGTGCTGTCTGCACCGATTTTGCAGTTGTATATACTTTCGGAATTTCTATACCCAAATCAGGATCTTTCTCTATAATTTCAATAGTTTCCTGCTCATTTGCTGCCGCTGCAAGTTTACTGGTAATAGCACTCCATAACTGTTTTGTCGTATCTGCCTTTTGATTTTCTTCGGAGTCGGGAACATCTGCAAGGGTTATAGATAATTTTGGTGAATCCGAAGTAGCGTAATGTAATTCAAAAACCCCTTCACTTTTTTCCTCTAAAATCAATCCCGGATTTGCTGCTTCAATTTTCTTTGCAAACTCAGCTAAGCGGTCAGTCAGCTGATTTGGTAATCCCTGATTATAAGTCTCTATCGATTTTCCTAATTCACCTGCTATAATATCCGGCTGCCGTTTCAAATCTTCAAGCATGTTTCCAACTGTATTTCCTGGTTTTTTATTCAAAACTTCGTCCAGTTTATTATTTGCAGTATCGACTACAGAATTTCCCTCTTCATCTTTAAATACATCTAGCTGTTTTGTATATTCAGCCAAGGATGTAAGCTGTTCTGAAAGACTTCCTCCTTCCGTCTGCATATTCTGCAGTTGTGATTGTGCCTCTTCTACACACTTTTTGTACTGTGAATCAAGATCAGTTGCTAAAGCCGTATTTTTCTCTACATATTCTTCTACATTTAATGGTTCTGTTGTATTTTCTTCTCTTTTTAATTCCGGAATCTCAACTAATTGTACCAAATCATGCGACTGTATACTCTCAATGGCATCTTTATCTTTTAAATCATTATTCATAACTGTAGCAGCACCATCTTGAGCCTTATGGAACTCAGAAAGAATATTGTTCAAATACATATAGCTCAAACTGTCATTCAAAGAATTTCCAAAACTCATCACATCATATAACAAATGATACTGAGACTCTCCTGAAAGATTTTTATTTAAAGCATATTCAAGTTGAGCTGCTTGTGGTGTTGTATTAAGACTAACAACATTTTGTGAAAATCCGGCTGGTATGATTATGTAAGCACCATATTTTCCGTTTGTTAATCCTGTTCTTGCTTCCTCTAATGATGAATATTCAAACGAAGAGCTGGGAAATTGAACAATCTTATCTGCATAATTTATTTTTTCCTCTGCTGATGTTGTCCCCTCATCCAGATTGACTACCGCAATTTTTCTTGACTCCTGTTTCGTGTTTTCTCTTTCAGCAACTGGGGCAACTACTTGTTTTACATCAGGTCCTTTTTGATTTGTTTGTCCAAGGAAATATCCCAAAGTTCCTACAAGCCCGATACATCCAACAGCAAGCAGAACTGCAACGACTTTTTTATATTTCATTACAAATCATTCCCCTCCTTATCTTTGGAATTACATTTCAAATGCTTTTAATGCATTTTTTATTTAGCCCATTTTACCATAATCTTCCATTTCTCACAATATTTTTTTGACAGAATGGATATTTTTTTCACAATAAAGGAAGGAATTCATTTACTTTTCTAGAAAACTGCACATCATCAAAAAAACTTAGTGATAAAATGGTTCTGCTCACATCCTGTCTATTTTGATTCATCGTTTTAATCTTTATAATTATCCGAAATAATTCTAATTGTTGGTAAAGTCAGTCCTGTTTTTGTTACTGCGTAAATACAACTACTTATTTTTTTAATGCCTCGATATCCAAAAAACTCCAGATATTCTTCATGTGATATTCCTTGAAAATCAAATTTTCTTGTATCAATTTCAATTAAATACACCTAGTATCCTCCTTTTCCAATCTGCTTTTTTAATATCTTGTTTCTGGTATCTTCATGATGTTTTTTCTTTCAAATATGCTTTTATAATAATTCTGACATTTGCTTTTGCACTACAGGTAGACAATATGATTTCATTTCCCTTATTATCCTCAACATATCCTCTTTCTATCTGATAAATCTCACTATCTGCCGACACCTGTTCACAAGTTGTAATCTGATAGTTCAAAGTTCTTCCATCCGGTAAATAAACCTCCATATCCGTGTGCTTCTGGAAAAAATCAATATCCTGATAATTTCTCAATACATGAAACATACTTCCATCTTTCATATTATGGCCATAGATAATATTCTTACTATCTGAAAAGTCCCGTTCATTCCGGTAATCTAAAAAAATACTGCCCGCAATATTGTAAGTTTTTTGCACCGTATGGTTCAAATAATAGGAATTGTCTCCCCCTCTTACCACTGGATATTCCAGTACCCCTGGAATTCTGATCCATGCTACAACATCTGGATTGATTTCCTGTAAAGCTGCAAAATCGACCGTTACAGTTTCTTCCTGCTTTTCTCCTTCCTTATCATCTTCTGCAACATTTGGTTTCGTATTTTCCGGATCCCTTGTATTCTTCTCTACTTTTACATATTCTTGTAACTGTTCATATTCCCGTTCTGCTTTTTGATATTCACTAATAATCTGATAAATCCAGACTCCTGCTGCCAGCAAGATCACGCTTAATATCCCAAGTAAAAAGTATTCTTTTTTCATCTGCTTACCTCCAACGTAAAAAAGCGGCAGCATACCAAAACTGATATGCTACCGCCTGCACTTATGCCCCTTATTTTCTTAAATTACAGCAATCCAGTGGGTTTGGATTGATATGCTGTTTCCAATATTCATAATGTTCTGTGACATCTTCACAGACCGTCAACGGAAGATGAATTTTTTCCAATATCCTGATTTTTTCTTCCAATGGTAAATGCCAGTACCCACTCTGACGCAGAACATATTTCTGGTAATCCAAGTCCGGAAACCACTTTTTAATCCATCCATTCACCCGAAGAAATTCTACCAAAACTTTGTCTACCGGCAGCCTATTTAAGTAATCAAAATCCAAATACTCCTCAATCAGAGGGCTTAATCGTAATGTGACATCAAAGCCCTCTTCCTGTAATTTTAACAATGCCCTTAACCGCTTTGACGGACTACTTGCCTTTTCATAGGCAAGAGCCTTTTTATCATCAAAACAGGTAATGGTGATCTGGATATGTGCCAGCTTCGGATCATAAAGTTTCCGGTATCGTTCCTCTCCTGCCAGATGGGATTTTGTCACAATCAGATACCCAATACCATATTCATTTAACTGTTCTATGGTTTGATAGGTAATCTGTTCCTGACTTTCCAGCGGCTGAAAGCAATCTGTCATGCCTCCAAGTCTTAACATGGTTCCCGGTGGCACCTTTTCCAATTTTCTCCGGATTTTCTGGATATCTGCCACTCTTGGATTTTCTGCATTCCAAAGTCCGCGGAAATCCAAAAGGCTGCGTGCATAGCAGTAGGAACAATTATGCATACAGCCACAGCCATAAGTATCCAATCTGGTCGGATACCTGCATTTTTCTGCTTCGTTGCCGCTTACACTTTTATAAAAACTTTTAAATTCTTTTCTTTCGCTTCAGCATCACCTTTCCTTTCACTTGCGGGGTCCGGTACCGCCCCGAAATCTTCTGGTAAAGCATCCAGAAATGTTCTTTACACCACCCCGCAGGTCTAGTGTTCCATCATCTCCAAATGCTTTTTATCTCTTTGTGCGTCTGATCCGCCAAAGGACAATACCAATACCAAAGGCCGCTACTACTGCAATACCGATTGGCAGCAGGAGCATGGTATTATCCCCGGTTTTTACGTCCTCTGGTTTTTCCGGTGTCTGCGGAAGTTTCTTATTCTGGATTTCTTTTACCACTTCAATAACCTTTGTTTTTGCGTCTACATAACTAAATGTGATTTCATAGGTTTCCGTATGCTCTTCATATCCTTCCAACGGTTTCGTTTCCGATAATACATAAGTAATCGGTCCTACTGCTTTTCCTTCTTCGTATGTGGCAATCGGCAGCAGTTCACTGGTTGCAACTCCATCTTTATCTGTAGTAAGTTTTCCAACCACTTCCTCAGTCTCTTTGTTTTTCAATTCAAATTCCACATTCGCAAGTGGTGTCTGATCTTCTGCATCTGTTTTCTTAATAATTAACTGCCCCATTGGTACTTCATCTTTCATGGAAACTTTCTGTACTTCTCCGGTTTCCTCTACAGTAAATTCTACATCTTCTGCAATCAAAAATCCTTCCGGTGCAGCTTCTTCATGAAGGATATATGTTTTTCCCGGCTGTAGATACTCGATCCGGTAAGGTTCTTTGGTAGAGATCCATTCTTCTATGATATTTCCCTCTTCGTCCAGTACCTGTAACTTGGCTCCTTCAATTTCCTGTTCTCCGGTGATATCCGTTTTTGTGATGTCAATCTTTGTATGATCGTCTTTCATGGAAACTTTCTGGATTTCTCCGGTTTCCTCTACGGTAAATTCCACATCTTCTGCTTTCACATATCCGTTTTCTGTTGGAGCCTGTTCTTCGTGAAGTATGTACTTACCCGGTTTTAATGCATAAATGATATGCGATTCCTTTGTAGAAGTCCACTCTTCCACTACAGTGCCTTCTTCATCTTGAATCTGTAGTCTGGCACCTTCCACTTCCTTTTCTCCAGTAATGTCTGTTTTTGTAACTTCAACTTTCGTCGGCTGGTTCTCCACTTCTTTTTGTATAGAAATCACTTCCAATTCTGGATCCGCATAAGAAGCATCAATTTCAACCTTCTCTTCATATGGTAGATATCCTGGCAGACCTTCCAGTTCCTTCAGATAATATTTCCCGTGTGGAATGGTATCCAAGTACTTCAATTTTCCTTCTTGATCTGTTTTTTCAACTGCTACCAGTTCATCTTTTTTCACCACAACTTTTCCTGCTGCATTTACAATATCTTCTCCTGCATACAATCCAAACGAAACCCCAGCAAGCGGTTCTTTTGTGGCTTCTGATCTTTTCAGCACTTCAATTTCCACCTTCTGCCGCTGGTTCTTGATTTCCTTTGTAACATAATCAACAGCCACTTCTTGTCCCTGATAGGTAATCTCAAAATCCTGTTCTTTTGGATCCAACACGAAAGAATCTCCTGTTTTAGTCTCTTTGATATAGAATTTGCCAATCGGAAGATTATTTAAAGTTCCCTTTCCTTTTTCATCTGTTACAATTGTTCCAACCAATGCATCTTTTTCAAAACGTATGATCCGGTTGCCCTCACTGTCCATCTGCCCATCTGGCGAATAAATGGTTTCTCTTGCATGGATAGAAAATTCTGCCCCAGCAAGCCCCTGTTCTTCATACTCAAACTCATATCCTTTTTCCGTTTCCATAGCATCTTCTCCAGTAAACAGGTTGGACACTTTATTGACTACTTTTGCCAGACCATTTTTTAATTTTGTCAGCATCTGGTCTGTTATTTTTTCGGCACCTATAAGCACCTCTCCTGTTTTTTGGATTGTCAGGCTTCCTACTGCCTCATCGTTTTTTACTTCCACGACTACAATATACTTTCCAGTTTCTTCTTCCACCTCATGTACGGTATTGCTGTCTACTTTGATGGTAATGGATTTTCTTGGAGCTTTTTCATAAGTTCCTTCTTTTGTCACCTCATTTAAAGGAAGTATTTCCTCTCCCTTTTTTAACACCTGCTCAAATCCTGTCTGCACAAACAGTTCTGGGCTTTTTACTTCTTCAATCCGGTAGGTACCCATTTTTAACGGTTCTGGTGTCAGAAGATAGCCTTCCTCATTTGTTTCAAACACCTCAATGGTTTCCGGTTTTGGATACCGTACTTTCATCGTGACATATTTCTTTTTCTCCACATCATAGATTTTATAATGGGCACTATTCTTTAAAATCGGGAGATCAGTCTGAGCATCCTTTTTGATGATTTTAAAATAGAATTGCATTGGACGGTCATTAAAGACACGCCATACCTGTGGTTCTCTGCTGTCCTCATCAATGGTAACCAAAAACGGCTGAATCTCTTCCATATTTTCCGGAACGGTACTTTCGATACATACATATTTTCCATATGGAAGTTCCGGGGAACACAGATACCCTTTTTTGTCGGTAAACATTTCTTCTGTCTGTATCTTTTCTCCATTTTCATAATAAGATGCAGTTTCCTCTTTACTGAAATCATATCCGATAAAATCCTGCGGTGCATATTCGGTTCCATTCGATGGTTTTAAGGTACCATCCTTTACTTTAGAAAGTTCACTGATCAGGTACACTTTAAATCCGGCACCCTCCAGCAATTCTGTTTCCGTCTGGCTGCCATCATCACTGATTTTAATTAACTGGAATGCCTGTTTTTTTATGGTTTCCAAAACAGTCACATTTTTCTGCACAATTTCCACATCTTGCCCTTCATATGCAAGATCTACCGGGTATTTGGTTTGATCCAGCAAATATGCATTGGAAGGAGGTGCAGAAATTTCCTGTACATAGTATTTTCCAAGATACAAATCTTTGAAATTCAGAACACCTTTTTCGATCGTTCCCTGCACGACCAACTGATCCTTTTTATAAAGCAGTCCTGTCTTTCCATTTGGGTGTTGGATATCTTCTGCCGCATACAATCCATAGACAGCCCCGTTTAAATCTCCATCTCCCTGGCTTACAGAGTCCTGTGTATCTTTGTCTATTTTCTTGATATGGACTGCTCCCCGTACCTCTTTATTTTTAAAGGTATGTGCAAAGGTATACGTGTAGGTCGTATCATTTTTATATTCATAAAAGAACTCATAACTATCACTGCTCTGAACATAAAGAGGTGGTGCCTGAATTTCCTTTACTACATAATGGAAGCCAATTGGGATATCCGCAGTAAATGCAGCCTTCCCGTTTTCATTGGACTCCGCTTTCTGTATCATAGTTCCCTTTGTAACCAGCACGGAACCGTCTGCACCGGTAACATCTTCATCTGCATACAATCCAAAAATTGCCCCTTTCAATGCTGCATCATCATTACTTGATTTCTTCAGCACTTCCACAGATACCTTTGGTCTGGCATTTTCATATTGTGTTTCTTCCTCAACCACTTCTACTGTCTGCCCTGCATAAGAAAGGGTTACCATATGGGTACGTTCTTCCTCTGTCTTCCCTATTGTCAGGGAATCCGGAGCCTGCTGTTCTACCACCTTATAGGTTCCGAGATGAAGCATATCCGAAGAACAACTTCCATCTTCTTTTGTCTCCAGTTCTCCTGCCAAATCTCCTGCCTGATAGATTTTTGTCTGTTTATCCTGGCTGTAGATGTCTTCTGCTGCATAAATTTTATACTTTGCCCCTGCAAATGCAGCATTGGTATAGGTAAATTGCAGATTTCCAGCCTCTCCAGATACTCCTGTCAGCTTTTCCCCCTGCTTTCGGATGATAATCTTCCCTTTTTGTTCCTCATTTTTTACAGTCAGTGTTTGTGTTTTTGCTACTTCCAGATTGACATTGTAAGCAGTTGTATTCAGTTTATACCCTTTCGGTGCAGTGATTTCCTTGATGTACACTGTATCCTGCGTCTTTGTCAGCTCCGCTTTAGTTGCCCCTTTTTCATCTGTTGGCGGCATCTCCAGAATCAAATCTGTACATGCCTGATCCCGATAAATCCAAAAAACAGCCCCTGCAAGTTTTACACTGCTTTTTGCATCTTCTTTGATGACCTCAATCCAGGAAATATCCATCCATTGAATCGAAAATGAAACCTTAGTACTTGGTTCCTCATAAAAATCCCCATAACCAACATCCTGATTGCCGGAACCGGTAGAAACCACTAGAGTTTTCCACTGAGCCCCTACCTGTCCGCCTAAATCTCCGCTATTCCAGGTACCATGTACGGTTTTTTCTGCGGTAAAGTAAAAAGTTGTACCACCATAAATCTTAATGGAACCGCCTTTCTGCTCCTTTCCGGCAGTATCATGGTAAGTCACACCTTCCGGTAAAGAAAGGGTAATATAATTTCTATGGTCTCCATTTAATGTGATATTTTTTGTTTTCTGCACATCTCCTTCCAAAAAAGCGGTTTCGTTTGTGGAAGAAAGGCTGATGGCAGCACTTGGCGGTGCTTCCTGCCCGCAAAGATAATTGATGTATTCCATGACACCATAGCGTTTCAGTCCGTCCTGCGTGCAGCCCACAAATGCCACTTCCTCTCCGCCATAACAGTAACTTGCTGCTAAATGTGTCAGGACATATTTGATATCATTGCTATAATTCTTTAGATATTCTCCGGTTAAATCACCCGGCCCTCCATATCCATAATACAAAACTTTCTGTAAGTTTAAGTTGCTCTCATAAATTTCTGCCACGTAATCAGACGAAGGCGGTGACTGCAGATTTGATTCCAGACAGTATGCAATCCGTTCGTTGACGTAAAAATAGCAGGTACTGTAAGAACCTAAATCACTTGGGTATACAATCCTCTCCCCTTGCACCAAAGAAGCTTTTTCCCTTGCCTGTTCCATAGAAGAGGGGACAACGGAAAACAAGACACCCTCTTCTTCCTTTAATGCACTGGTATCAATGTTGGCACCATCAGGCTCTGCGTCTTCCTCCCCACTTTTTATCTCTTTCTTCTGTTTCTTCTCTTTTTGCGGACTCTCTCCTTCCTTTCCCGCTTCTTTCACAATGATTTTCCGTGTAATCTCATAAGTATCTCCGGAAGGTTTTTGGACCTGGTAAATACAGTCATACCTTCCAGGTCTGTCTGCATCAAACAGCTTTCCTTCTTTATCTGCTGACAAAACAAGAGAAACCTTTTCTCCGTCTTTTACAGTAATACCGATGAAATCGAATGCCGGATCAAAAGTTTCTCCCTGCTCAATCGTAATGTCTTCTGCCTGTGTTTCTTCTTTTACATCTGTCTGTTCTAATGGTGCTGCAAAAGCACTGCTCCCACCTGCAAGCAGAGAGGAACACCCTAATAAAACAGCTAAAAATCCTGCTGTACATCGTTTTTTCCATGTTGTTTTCAATAAACGCTCTCTCCTTTCACTTTATTGTTTTTTAGACGGGCAGTTCCATTTTCGGGAATATGCTGCACACCGGAAACTGCCCTGTTTCCCATTTCTTCTTAAGGTCTGTCCCGAATCATACATTGTTCTCCTTTCCCATGGCACTTTAAACCATGCAAAAAAGGAACTGCTTTCGCAATTCCTCTTTTGCACATTTTAAAAATGAATTATCTTGTGTTTTTCCTGATTTCCTTTGTCAGCCAGTCATCAATCCCTTTTTCATGTTCTGCCCACAGTCCGTCCTGATCTAAATCCCACTGGTTCCGATTACAGGATAAGGAAAGCTCCTCACAGATACGGTATGTATGATTACAGCCTTTTCGTATGGTATCCCGTTTTACTCTTTTTTTCGGGCATTCAAAGTAAGGATCGCCCTCTTTCTTTCTCTCTTCACATTCCTCACAGATTTCACTATACTTTTTGTCACATATAAGCCGTAACTGCTTATCCATGTCATAGACTTCTTCCACATGGGAGAGACCACGCTTTTTTAATGCTTGTAAAACCTCATACAAATCTCTCCAATTTCCAATTCCCGGATTCCCAAGGAACGTTTTTCCTGATACCTGATGGGCAATCTCTGCTTTTAAAATTCCTTCGGTCACATAAATCTCATTTCCTTCTGCTTTTCCCGATATCCCTACAATACTGCTGATCCCACACCCTTTCTTTTGATTTGCACTGGAAAGCCATACATATTTATTTTTTCCCTTTGGGTTGTCCAATCGTATCTGGAATCCTGCCAGATATCCGTCTACTGTATAAACAGGACAAAGATACCCGCTGTTTCCTTCATAGAAATTCAGATCCCAGTCTCCTTCCCGATTGATATAAAATCCGGGAACGCCTTCCAAGCGTAATCCCTGCTTTATCAGTCTCCTGGCAATCTGTTGAGATTCCTCCTTACTGGTACTTTTATATCCTTTTTCTTCCATACGCCGGATAATCTCTGCATTCACACCTCTTCTTTCCAAATCTTTGCGGTGATATTCCTTCAGTTTCAGATAAGAGAGCATTTTTTTATAAACATGATGCCGTTGTTCTGCATCCACAGGTTCTGCCATGCGTTCCTTCTGTTTCCTTGCCTGTTTTTTTATCCCCTGGCTTTCTTCCTGCATTGCTTCCCTTGTCTTTTTCTTTCTGCCGGGTTCCTCCTGCTTTCTTCTATAAATTTCCCGATATGCCTTTTTATACCGGTCCTTTCCCGTCAGATGACAAAGTTCTGCATAAAGTGTCAGCATATTATGACCAGTTCCACAATCAAAGCAATGGAAAACATTAATGATTTTCCCTTCTGCACAGACACAGATGCTTGCCTTCCCTCTTGCATCTCCACAAAATGGACAGACAACATTGGCTGCATTCTGGACATCCTTTACCTGATATCCATTTTTGCAGTTTTCCAAAAATTCCATATCCAGCATGTTTGCGACATCAAAAATAGTGAATGGGGCAACTGGATAAGAATCTGTACGCTTTCTTTTTTTCATATCCTTTTTACCTTTCTGGAAATATCCCCTTACAAAAGTCGGAAAAGGCATGGCCAGCACACCTCTTCCTAATAGTTAATCTTTTAAGCAGCTTTCTGTTCACAATCTTCCAGTAAAAGCTGAGCTGCTTCTTTCATTTTAAAATCAGAACCTCTGTATTCGTTTGCAAACCATTGTAACTGCCGATATCCCGCTTCTGTCCCAAGCATTTCACCAAATGACTTTCCTTCAAACAACGCATACGGACAGATTACCTTTTTTGCCGCTTCTACTGTCAGAGGTTTCTTCTCCGCTTCACTTTCCATATCTCTTTGTAACTGCAAGAAAAAGTCTTCTTCATCTATTTCTTCAAAGGGAACTTCTTCTTTCGCCTCTTCAAAATCTTCTGATGGAGCAGAAACGGAAGATTTCTCTTTCATTTCCTTTTCTTCCGCAATCTCCTGAGCTGTATCTGCTGCTTTTGTTTCACTGCTTTCTGTCTCTTGAACTTCTGCTTCCTTTGTCTGTTGTGCTGAAAAATCCAAAAGGTTCATCTGTCCAAAACCGTCCTCTTCCTTTTTCTTATGAGATTGCAAGCCCGACTCCTTCGGCCCTTTCTTCCCCTCTTTTGATTTTTCTTCCAGATTGTTTTCGTTTGGTTCCCTCTCCGGTTTTTCGTCTTTTAAATCTTCTATGGAAGAAGAATCTAAAATGTCTTTTCCCTCGTTTGTCAATGAATCTGGCTGAGTTTCCTCTAACAGTACTTCCTGTTCTGCTGTTTCCTGATGATGCACTACTTCTGCTGCTTCTGAAGATTGTTTTTCCAACCTCTTTGTTTCTTGCACTTTCATATCTTCCGCTGTTTCTGCCTCTTCACTTTCTTCTAAAAAAGCTGCAGGATCTGGGAAAAAATCTGCCTGTATTATAGTATCTTTGTTTCTTTTCTTATCTTCCTGCGGCGGTTGCGCTAAAGGACTGTCTGCAATTACATCAGAAGCCTTTTTTTCCGGTTTCTGTGGCTTTACCGGCACTTCGGATTTTTTATATTCCACCCTTTCCTTTGATTTATCAGGTCCATTTGGTGTCCCCTTCATATCCGGATCTTCCGTTTCCTGTTTCATACGGAATTTATACAGGAAGAAGTATTTAAACCCATACGTCCATGCTGCTCCTTTCGCCTTTGCAGGAGAGTCCAGATGGTCTCCCACCAGCTGAATACTTACTCGCTCTTTTTCCTCCAAACAGTCCGCATTGACAATAAAAAATGTAAGTTTTGCTGTATAAATCCAGCTGCCATCTACTTTACTGTAAGCGGCATCTGTCTCTTCTAATTCCTGCAAACAGATATGGTGCTTCGTAAACGCCGGATTTAGAAGTTCAAAGATATCATCAATCTTTACAAAATCATAATCCACTTCGTCTGAATAATGCTTCTTTAACAGCTTTGGCATTTCGTTTGAAATTGCAATTAGTTTTTGCTGTAAATTCATTGTTTCTTTGTTTTCCATCCTATGTCCTCCTGTTCTTTCAATTAAGCAGCCTGTTTCTGTTCTGCCATGACATTGTAATACCAGATATCCCTTGCTCCTACCTGATAGATTTCCTCTACGTCCCATACCTTATTTGCCCCGTACTTTTCTTTCAGACGTTTCTTTTCTTGTCCAGATACCTGACTGAGTGGGTACTTTCCGGTTGTGTTTTTTAATACCTCTGCATCGATGTGGAAATATTCAAAAACACCTTGTCTCCCTCTTACAACTACAATTACGGTATGATGCACCTGCTCCAACGATTTTCTAAGGGCTCTGATTTTTTCAATCCTCTCCGGTTGTTTCTTCATCAAAAACTTTGCTTTGTTGTTTACTTCTGTTTCAAAAATCTGACGCATGACTTCCCTGTTCTGCAGTTCTTTTGCCCAGTATCTTCCAAACCTGCGGATGACAGCTTTTCGGTTTCTTAAATAGCAAAAGTACAGCCAATTGTCAAATACATACGTTTCTCCATCGAAAGCAAAGTCCTGTTGTGGGAGTAATCGGTCTGTTACAGAATTTTTTTCAAAAATCACATCTCCTGCTGTCTTTTCAATCAATTCCCGATATTTCCATGCGACTGCTGCTCTTTCAACTGCGGTGATCACAATATCCTTTTTTCCTTTCTCCAGTTTCTTTTGGGCATATTCCTGAACCTTCTGTTCCAGGCAGCGCATACATCCACGCTGGAACCGGAAATTTTTTCCTTCCGGAATATTTAACAAAGCACGCAAGGCGTAGGATACATCTGTAAATTCAAACGTCTTTTGGTTGAAAATCCCGACAAATTCCATCCCCTGATATAAATGACTGGCTCTGTTTTCAAGGTTTGTTCCCATATACACAAAGGTAAATTCTCTGTTGAAAGTCTTGGTAAACACATTCTCCCATGTCAAAAGGGCTGGCTTGTTCTTTCTCCTAAGCCACTTAAAAAAACGTTTTGCAAATGCATTTCCTTTCGTCCATTCTGGTACATTTCTCATATTCTTTTTCTCCTTTTCTTTTCATTTTTATGCAAATGGAAGACAGTATGAAGATGCCCAATACCGTATTCTTTCCATTGCCTGTTCTTTCCCACATGCTACCCACAGCCATTCCAATAAAAATTCTGTAAGTACCTGCTGTTTCTCTTTCTTCATAGTTACAAGTTCCAGCCAAAATGCTTTCATAAACTGATCTTTGTCGGAATCTGTTAGCTGTCTTAAAATTGCTTCCAGCCGTTTTTCTGGTTCTCCTTCTATCTTCCGGATTCTGAAAATATTCTTTCTGCTGCATGTTGGAAGTATCACAGGACAGGAGAACGCTTCTCTTGCCATATCTACTGCCCAAAGTTCTTCCTCTTCCCATGGTGTAAACAGTGACAATCTGTAAACCCAGTGTGTGACCAGATATGTCATATTTCTGCGGACTGTCCCACGCTTTTGTAAAGCGGAAAAGATTCCTTGTATTCCCGTCTTTCCTTTTCCTGTGTTCTTTGCAGAGATCTCTTCTGCAATGGAAACCAGCATATTTGCGTAATAAATTCCCAGTTCTTTCTTTCCTTTTTTATAATCCATATTCTTTTCTCTCCTATATATACGGTAACCCAAATTTAATTTTTCTGATCTTCCCCTAATAAACAAGATCCCCGGGAATGTCATATTCTCTCCACTTCATACTCGTGCATTTGGCAACTTTTTCTTCCAGCTCCACCATAGTTCTGCCGGATATTCCCTTGCTCTGTGCCAGGAAAAGAATTTCCCCAATCCCACAATACACTTCGTATGCGGTGCAGGGTGCATCACCAAAGGTTGCTTTAAAGCGGTCTACGATCTCTGCAACATTCTTTTTCCCAAACCCTTGTTTTGTCATAATTCCAATCATGGTATTGACTGGATACTCAATGGAAATAGCACACAGTTTTTCCACCGTCCCTTTCAATGCATTTTTATAGCATTCAAAAGTTGAAAGCAGATTTTCCGTAAACTGTTGAAATTCCACAGAATTATTGTGCCGCATCCGCATATCCGTTCCTAATGCAATCTTTCGTTGTCCCTCCATCAGGCTGTAAAAAATATTGGCACCTGATGCTGCCACATCGGAAGATGTGATGCGTATGGTAGCTGTAAGTTTCTCTTTTACCTGCTTTCCATACTTTTCCATGATTTCCCCATACACTTCTTCCAGCCGATGATCTTCAATCTGCCAGATTGCCGATACCATAGTCTGGTCCGCATACCCTTCTAAAAAGGTACTCTTTTTATACTCTCCACGTATGTAAACACTGGCAAGCATAAAAACCTCCGGTAAGGGATATACCTGATACCCGTTTTTTTCTGCTGAATGCACTGCCCGAACCTTTCCTTCTGAAACACGGAGCAATGCTTTCCCTTTTGCGACTTTCAAACACTGATTCAGGATTTCCGCAAGTACCGCAGGCTCTACACTGGACAATGCCGCACCGCTGATTCTGGCCCTGCTTTCTAAAGTTGGGATTGCAGAACTCCCCAGTTGGTATGCTTCTGTCTGATTGGTTTTCAATAAAAGACGGGAATGGTTCTTTGTATCTCGTAATACTTCCATACAGATACGCTCTTCTTTACTCTCAGGCTTTTCCAGTATCTGTCCTGCTTCGTATACTCGTAATTCTTTACTTGGAACCTCAAACCATGTTGCCCGTTTTTCAACCTCTTCCAGATATTGATGCAATTCCACTTCTTTTAAAAATGATTTTGAGAAGTTATCTGCATACCATGTTCCCGTAGGTGTATTATGCAGCTTTAAACAAATCTTCCATCCACCTTCTACAGCACGAAACAGATAACCTTCCTGTTTCATTTTCTCCATCTCTTCCTTACTTGGCAGACTCCCTTCCCATAGAATACTTGTCTGCATAGGTTCGCCTCCTTCCATTTGGCAGATATACAAAAACTTTCCTTTCCTGTAGGAAGTACAGCCGGTAATCTTCCAGACAAAGAAATATATCAAGGCCTGTTTGTTCCTTGACTTCTTGCAATTGGTCTATTTCTTTCTCATGGTTCGAAATCTTCCTAGGGAAAAGATAAATTTCTCCTTTTTGCTCCACCCTTTTCCCCACAGGTAAAAAATGCAATCCCTGATAGAGCATGCACTTTTTTCGATTTGAAACCTCTCCTTTTTTCTGACTGAGAATCGTGATGATACACTTTTTTAGATACGCTTGTATCGTTACCCCTGTTAATACTTCGAAACAGGTTTCCACTGACTCACGGTCTTTACTGCCCTGATAAGTTTTTAAAAGGTCAGTTACAATTCCGGTAATTTCAAAATCGGCACCCTCTAAAATATCTGCAAGTACCGTGTCAGCATCCCGAACGGCAGACTCATCTTCCATCTGCTTTTCTAAAAAAGTGAGCGTTTCAAACAGTTTTCTGGTTTTTCGCTGTTCGCTTAGCTTCTGTACATATTTCCTTTGGCACATTCTTTTCTCCTTCCTTTCCGTTTTTTTGCATGTTTTCCTCCTTTCACGCACAAAAAAAGACACAAAAAAGAGCCATTGTCTTTTTGTGTCTGTCTATCTATGCGTTTAAAACGGTTGTTAAAAGTTCTCTTCCGGAAACATAGCCGGAACTAAATTTGACTTATGGAAAGCAATATGCTGTTTCCATATAAAATAAAGTCACTTAAAGATTAACACAATATATAGTACATGTCAATCTTTCTATCCATGTATTTAGTAGCAAATACGGTTTTTTCACAATTCCACACATATTTACCAGAATTTTTTTAACCGGGGACAGAAGCATTTTTATCTGCCCCCTTCCAGTCGTTTATTCTTCTTCCGATGTTTCTTCTGAGATTGGAACAACACACTTTGCAATGCTTCGTCCCTTTTCATCTTCTTCAACCATAAAGGATACTTCCATATTGTTCCTCAAGGTTTTAAATCCTTCCGACTGGATCTCACTGTAATGTACAAAGTAATCAATGCCATCTGCATCCACAAGAAAGCCATATCCTCTCTTTGCACTAAACCATTTTACAGTTCCTTTCATTTCTTTTCCTGCCATAGTCATCTCTCCTATTTATTATTATTTCGTGCATGTCGGCACGAAAGGAAGAGTGTGGGTTCGAACCACACTTTTTTCACCGTTCTTCCTGTGGGATTTCTTCTGCCCCGTAAAAAACCTCATACATAAGTTCCCCTATTTTTGCAGCTTTTCCCTCCACCCGTTCCACTTTTCCAAAATAGAACCGGTATGTTTTTCCAACCATGAGGTTTTTTTCTTTTTGTATCCGAATGCGGATCCGGCTTCCGTCTTTATCCTGTACAACTATCTGATACATTCTGCCCGGATAATGTTTTCCCTTGACTGCAAGAACCTGTGCTTCCATAATCTCATATTCTCCTGTTTTCCCAATCTTCAGAAACTTGAAAATCTGATAAAACGAAAACACTGCCAATATCCAGGTAAGTATCAAAAAACTCGCTTCCTCAAATTGCACCCCCATATATGTACCGATTACAGCAATAAAAAAAGACAAAAGCCCTGCTTTCAGCATTTTATCTTTAAATAAAAATGGGATTTCTTCTGTTCCATCTAAATTTTTGATCATATATTGTGTCATGCTTTCCCACTGCTTCCTCCACCTTTTTTTCATGTCCATCTCCATTTCTCTTTCTTACCTTTGGAACTACAAAAGCAGACACAGAACTGCTTTTGGTATAAGATAAAAAAGAAAGCCGGCAAATGCCGGCCCGACCCAATGTTTCTTTGCTTTCTGTTTCCATACAGTCTGTTTTTTTGTTCCAATAATCCGTACTTTTCCAGGAACCAGCCACCGCAGCTTTAGATAGAATTTCCGGAACGCTTCTTTGTCATACCCAAAAGAGCGCACCTGAAAAACAAGTGTTTCCCTTTCCTTCTTATCAAGCAGGATAAAACTCGTCTGTTCTGTCTCTTTCATTTTACGGATTACAATATAAAATTCCGGGATCCCCCTGCGGCTTCCCTCTACGATTTTTTCCATTTCTCTGTAAAAAATCCGGCAGACTTCATAATGCTCATTTTTGTATGGCTGACGAATTACCAGACAATCCTCTTCTAATTTCATATAACAGCCTTTCGTCTGCATAATCCTTCCATTTGCTTTCAATGCTTCTTTTACCAAATAGAATCCCCAACTTGCTAAAATCAGGAATACACAGATACTCTCCCAAAAGCAATGGTTAAAAAGCAGGAAAAATCCCAGAAGTCCGGAAATTCCAAAACAGCTTCCCGCCCTTATCAGACATTTCTCTTTATAATCCAGAAGCCGATACATATCGTGTTCCGTGGCTTTCATTATCATGCGATTTTGTTTCTCCTTTCGGCTTTCCTTTTTGTTTCTTTTTTTCCATCTCTTTTCTCTCTTCTAACAATTCATTGGCTAAGCGTATGGTTTCCCTACAACGATAAGTACTAAACATGGCAACATGTGTCTCCTTTTCCGGAAGTGCCAGTTTTCCACTCAGCCAATGATATGTACTGTTTTTTGTCATATATCCCTGTGTCCAAATTTCTCTTAATGCACGATGTGTCTGTATCCGAAGGTTTCGAAGTTCCCCATCCGCCATAATTCCAAGCGGTCTGTGGTTTTTCTGGTTCGCTGAAACATAAGCATTGCAGTCCGGATAACCACTACACACATAAAACATTGTTTCCGGGGTGAAAATTCTCTTTTCTCCATATAGATAGGAAGCTGGTCTTAAAACTGCCTTTTTCCCACAATATGGGCAGATTACCTCTGGAAGTTGCTTTCTATTTTTCTTTTTCTTCATCGAATTTCCCCTTTCTGCTTTAGTCTATATCATGCATTATAAAAAATTTGGCTTTCACGGTTCAATAGGTTTTCCAAATTTTTTTTATTTTTAAGAATATTTTTTAATCAGCCTTGTAATGATTCCCTCTGCCACCTCAGAAGTTTCATTGATTCGTGTTACAACAAAGCCAATTTTATCTCGTTTTCCTGGAAGGGAAGCCATGTTGCACTCATGGGCAATAGCATTTACTCCAAGATCTAAACGGATAAAGTACGTTCCCTTATAAACATCAACCACGATACCGGAATATTTTCCCTGGCGGTGGCATTTCTTTAAGTTGTCCTTATTGGTATTTTCCGTTGCTCCCTTCGCATCTACGGCTACTGTCATACTCTCCGCATCCGGCATTTCTATTTTGTTAACGCAGACCAGCACTAAATCTCCCACCTGAAATTTTTCTGTTGCATCTGGCATCCATTCCCATGCCATGTCTCTTGCACGCACAGAGCACTCTACACCAAACACTTCCAGACGGACTGCCTTTGGTGCTACAGCAATGACTCTGGCCTCCACAATCCTTCCAGGATAAACCATTGGCTGCTCCTCTTCATTTTCTGTAAAATAGAAAATCTGTCGTTTCCGCAGCATCGCATCTTTTCGGGATGCCACTACGCTTCTGGAAGCCTCATCTAAATCTTTGATAATAAAATCAATATCTGCCCCAAGCATATTATTAGCAATCCTTACCTGGCGGTTCAATGTATCCGCATTTTCCCTTCCGTCTCCTTTTAAGTTAATCATCATTTCAGACATAGGGATTAAAATCCGGTAACCATTAAAATAAGTGACTGCTACTGTCCAGCCGCTTTCCAGTTTCTCAATACCACTTAACGGACCAGTCAGGATTTTCCGGGTTCGCTGGGCATTTAACAACTGATGCCATTTTGCCTCTTCTTTTTCCTGTGTACTTTCAATCGAAGCATCGACTTCAATCGTCAGGATTGAATTTTGTGTTACTGCTCTTGGAATTTCATTTTTTACTTCTTCTGTGATTGTTGTTTTCGTTTCTGCCATATACAGCCTCCTTTTCTTCATCAAAAAAGGCACAAAAAAACAGCCCTCTGGCTGCTTTCTGTGCCTGATTATTTACACTATCATCATAAAACATTCCGTTTTGCCTGTCAATTCCGATTGTGTTGCAATGTTATCGCAATTTCTTATTTTTGCAATCGCTTTTCAATTTTCCAACTTTTTTAAACCTTCTTCCCACCGGATACGGGAAAAATACCAGATTTTTCCCTGGATTCTCCGGCAGATTTGATTCTCCTCCAAATACTGGAAACTGCTCTGCTCTGGATTGTCTTTATCCCAGTTTGTCTTTTCATAGAATTCTTCCGGTGTATCATAAATCTCCACACACTGTTTTGCCAAGTCAGCCTTTTCTACTTCTGTTTCCCTGATGTAGATCCCAAATTCTCTTAAGAGCAATTTTAAAAAAGTATATTTTACCAGTGCATTTTTCTCCATATTCATACAGCCTTAATCTCCACCTCCATCTGTACTTTTCTGAAACAAATCTTCTACTTTGTATACAGTTGTCTGCTTTTCATTTTTCCTTACAGACTTTTTCGGCGGTTCCCCTTGTAATGTCAGAGGTTCCGATTCCTGTTCTTCCCTGCTTTCTTCTGCCTGTTTTCTTTCAAAACGCTCAACCGCTTCCCTCTCCTGCTCCAATATCTGAAACTGATTTTTTTCTGCTTCCATTTCCCGATACCATTTCGGAATATGTTCATTTGTTTTTTCCAACTTCAGATGTTTTGCATCTGGATGTTCCGTATAATCCATTTTCCGAAGTTTTAGCACTTTCTGTCCACGGATAATCAAAAGCATCTGATCAATGGGAAAACGTAATACTTCATCAGGAAGCAGCAGCATTCTTTTTCCTACGGAAGAAGTCTCTGCGTATTCCGGCACATAATCTGTCATGCGTATAGTATAATAGCTTTTCCGCATAGATGCAACGGAAACCGTAATCTCTCCAGAACGGGAACTGTAATAAGTAGCAGTTGTCATATCATTGCACCCTAAAAATAAAGACATATCACAACCGCCAAGTATTTCTTCCCATTGTCCTTCCGGATATCGGTTCATCATCTGTGGGATATTCTGAAAGATAATACTCATGCCGATTCCCCTGCTTCGTGCGGTTGCCAATTTCTTTTTAAAATCCGGAATCACTCCGATGTTCGGAAATTCATCTAAGATAAAGCACATGGGAACCGGAAGTTTCCGATCTTCCATTCGATCTGCCAGTCTCACCAATTTGATGCTAAGAAATGAGGTAAACAGTGTTGCCAAAACATCATATGTAGAATCCTGATCTGATGTAATGCAAAAATAAGCACACTTTTGTTTTCCCGGAAGTGTCAGGTCAAAATCCCCATGACTGGTTATCTGCTGTACCAGTTTATTCTGCATAATCTGCAAACGGGTTCCAAGTCCCAATACCGCATTTCCTTTTACCTTTTCTGCCTTTGAAAAAAGCTGATATGGTCCTCTTGCCGGGTGTGTTGTCGGCAGACGTTCAAAAATAGCATCTAGCATTTCTACCGATTTATTCAGCAGCAGTTTATATGCTTCTGGAAATGTTTTTTTCCCCACTGGATATTCTTCATATACATACAGGCACAGCGCTTTCAGCAAATCCATTTCTACGTTATCATAAAAATGGTCAAATTTATCAGTTGTGTTCCGGATCACGACGTCAACAAACACATCTATCAGGCTTCCATCATCAATTTCCGCAAGACAGTCCCAGGCATCACTGTTTACAAGGTCTATCAGATTTAACTGTTTTACAATATAGCCCTCTTCCCGCAAATATCCTGCTAAATCTTCATACAACTCTGATTTTGGATCGGTAAGATACATGGACTCTCCACGACGCACGCACTGCAATGCCATATTTCTTGCAAATGCTCTTGATTTCATACTTCCCTGGCTGCCACAAACTGCTAGATTCCTATTCAGTCTGGAATCTATCGGAAGGCTTACGTATTCTCCATTTTCTAAATCCTTTCCAAAAATAATCCCCAGAACGTCTTGTAAGTTCTGGTCTGCGTTTAAAATTTCTTTTTGTTCCTCCGGCTTCATATATCCGGCTGTACCATAGGTTCCCTTTACCGAATAATCAAAGTTCCGTTCATCTGTTTCTGAAATATCCTTTTCCTTTCCTCTCCAGATAATGAGCATACCCAAAAGCAGCATACATAAAAATGCTACTACGGAACTTTGAAGTCCTGTTGCTGTTGTAAAGCCTCTCCAAATGCATACAAACGGGTTTAGTACTACAACTGAATGAGACAACCTTTCTAAAAAACCTCCAAAATAGACAGTTAATGTGGCAAGCAGAACACCAAAACCGATTTTCTTGCATCTGTCTCTCTGTTCTTTTTTCTCTTTCGTTCTATTCCTCCTCTCCTTTTTCTAATACACCGTATGATCTGTGGTAGTTATAGAGACTGCTATAGTAACTGGAAATCGTATTTACAGAATTATAGAGAGCAGTGATCAACATAGCCCGCATATTCGTAACTTTTGTTGTGTTTTTCTCCATACAGTTTAAAACAAACTGTATATGCTCCATTCCGATTTTTTGAAATTGTGCTTTTACAATCTCAGCTGGCTTGTCTTCCCGATTTACCCGAATCGTTTTTGCAGAACAGGTTTTCACATCTACCAGGATACCTACCAATTCATCTATCTGCATATTATAGGGATTATCATGTTTTAAAGCCCCATAAGAAATCTGTTCCCTGACTTCCTTTTCGATTTGAAACAAAGAGGAACTCTCTGTACTGAATTTTCTGTTTGTATTCTCTGTATTTGTCTCACCGATATAGGATACCTCTCTCTCCCAAAATGGAGACTCCATTCCCCCGGTATCCGTGATACCTGTCTCCTTTTTCAGGGAGGGGTATCCCCCATTTAAGTGACACCCCTGCTCGTGATCCGGATAGGTAAGGGCTTCCAATATGTCCACGTTCAAATCTAGAAACAATACATTTGGCACTTGCTGCCCATTTACATGAAGTGTCCGAAAAACACGTCTGATCACTTTCATTTTTTCCAGTTCTACTACCGCATTTGTTGCATCTCTTTTCGTAATCCCAAACTGGTCTGCAATCTGCTGATAACTTCGCTGCAAAAGATCTGCATGGAATTTCTTTTTCAATCCTACAAGTTCTCCTGTCATTTCATCACGCACTTCTGTCGGACGGTACCAATATACAATATCCGCCAAAATGATGATTGCATTTAAGTTGGGCTTTCCTGTTGATTTTCGAATGGTTTTATACCAGGTAACCGGTATGATATTTCCTGAAATATGTAGGCGGCTCATTCTATCCACAGTCACACTTCCAGTCCGAAATTGATCCTGCATGGTCTCCGTCACCTCCTATAGTGCTTCCATAGAAACCATACCTGCCTACACCTCCATAGCCAACAGATACTGCTTTACCTTTTCACAATCCAGTACCATTATCTCCACCCCCTCTCCATAATAATCTTTTAGCAGTTCCTGTTGATAATCAAAGCATACCGCCATACCCCTTCCGCGTCTTTCCATATCCTGTTTGACCATTTGAAGTTTTCTCAGTTCCAGTTCATATACAAAATAAACAGGAATTCCCTTTTTCAGCCCCGCATAAATCGGGAACTCGTTTCTTTCCACTTCGTCTAGTATGGTCTCTAAAAAAGTGGAAAAGGCATGACTTCTCTCCTTATCTGTAAGTAGCTCTATTTGAAGATAAGCCCCCTCCTTGTCTTGCGGCACAAAATAATATTGTTCATACACATCATCCGTCTGGAACAGCTCCTGTTTCACACCACCACTGCTAAGGAGTATCTTTCTCAATAATTTCATGGAGTCTCCGAACAAAATGGCTTTTCCTTGCCATGTAATTCCTGTCTTCAGCAAATTGCGTTCTACCCAACACCGCATAGCTGTTTCCATTTTCTTTGACCATTTCATCAGATTCCCCATACTGTTGTAAACCACAAAAACTTCCTCATTTTTCATGTAGAGGCCACAGGCTCTGGAACCCTTAACCTGATCCGTCCCCTGCTTTAATTCCTGACTCCCATAATAGGTCCCCAAAGATGTTTTCCCGTAACAATCCTGTGTAAAAATCTTAGGCTTCTCTGTTGCAAAAATCAGGTTCCCATGCATAAAAAAGTACCCCCATATCTGACTCATGCGGTGCAGGCGTAACCGCTTTTCCAGTTCTGATTTCACATGGTTTGTCTCGCTTGCCCCTATAAGATAACTTCCAACCTCTTGACGATAATCCTGCAAAAGATAATTTTTCCCTTTCTTTCCCAGAACATATCCACGCAGTCCTTCTCTATACCGTAAAAGAAGATATCCTTTTTTCTTTAAGTCGGTAATCAGACTGGCTGTATAGGATTTAGAACCCACAATTTTCTCCGGCAAATTCGCCGGCATCTCTCCTGAAATCGCAATCATTTTCAGGAGTATATCGCCCTTTTTTTCCTTTCTTTCCAATGTCTCCCATTTATCCATCTCTGTACCCTATCCTTCTCATACCTGGGTATTTCCCACCTGCCTTTTCCACTTCCTTTTGCTTTAATTTACGGAAAAACCCGTCATATTATCTTATCGAAATTTCAGTATGTGTTCTCTGTCAATTTTTCGATACCAAATTTTGCTGTTTTTCGTAAAGCCACAACGGAAATTTTTCCGGTGTCAACAGATAAATCATTGTGCGTTCCACATCTTCCAACCGTGTTTCGTGATACACATTTGTATAGCATCCACTATCCGATGTCAGGAAGAAATTAGATATCACATCTAACACATGCTTCTCTTCAATATTGTCATGATCTCGTACCCTATATATCGGGCGTTTACAATCATAAATATGAGAAAAGCAGACGGTACATGCTCTGTATTCCGGTATCTCTTTATTCTGTTCTGCCCGTTCGATACACCAGTGTTGAAAAGCTGTATACAACGGTTTATAAATGTAATTTGTATACTCTGTTTTCCGGTGCGGTATCAGTGCTGGAAGGGAAATACTTAGAATATTCTCTTCATACGCAATCTCAATCCCATGTATCAATACCAGATCCGATTGGTATTGCTCATATTTTCTCTTATCAAGTGTCATCTGGAGAACAAGATTGCGCATCTTTTCTGTCAGGATTTCAGAGCTCTTTGCGGCTTCCAGCACCATATCATTCAAGTTCTCAAAATGAATATTGACGCACTTCCTGGCATACGCCTGTAATAGATTGCGTGCTTCTGCAAGCATGGATTCCACATATCCTGCCGTTTTCTGTCCCTCGTCCAATTGTTCTTTTAGTCTTTGTATTCCTTCTTTTTCGCTATTCCCTCCTATAATATTCCACCCCTCCTTCTTCTTCCTGCACCGTACAAAAACCTATCACATTTGGGATTTCTATCTGTGGGATTTCCTCCGGATTTTCCACAATAACAACATGTCCACACCCGTCCAGTTTCTGTCTGGAAAACAACTGATTTACCAGTTGGATCTCAGCTTCCGATATATAAAGAATATCGTAAATTTCCGCATTCCCCACAAATACAATACGAATTGGATACTCTTCCTTTTCTGCCAAGAAATGTCGTTCGATTTTTTTCTGTTCCATCAAAGAAAGAAGAACCCAGAATGCTTTTAATGTGCCTTTTTCCCGCAACTGATAGGCATCTTCATGTTGGGATACCGTTTTTGTGACTTCGTTTATATAAATCAAATGTTCTTTCAATAACGTGTGCAGTGCTTTTCCTACAAATTTCTCTTTTCCATCTACTGCAAAAAAAGCATAAATCTGCCTTTTATATAAGACATTATAAGTTTTAACAAGTTCCAGTATCTGACGTTCTACCTGTTTTTGATTTGTTACATGTTCCAAAATTTTTCTCCTTTCCATTTTAGGATTGCGTATAAATTACGTATTCTATCAACCTGAATTTCTGATTGCGTAATCTATACGCATTTTATGGTTACGATACCTCTACAATCATTTGGACATTCCCCCTTTCTCATAGGCTGTTTCCCCGTACTTCTCCAACCGTTCCTTAAGTTCCTTTAAGTCTTTCCGGTCTGTTGTAATCAAATCTTTTTCTAACCGGCTTGCCTTAAATTCTACTAACAAGTTGTTATTATTAGTGGAAATCAGTGCATTTCCTCTCTCAAATCGGGTAATAGCAAGCATCTCTGCTTCAGACAAATCCAATTCCTTTTTTACGACTTCTGCCTCCTTATGCTCCAGATTCAGAATAATCTTTGTCTTTGTGTTATTTAAGACACCTTTTCCATACTTTCCGCCTTTTAAAGAGAAAAAGTCTTCCAAATCCTGACTGGCACATACCGCAGCGCCTCCATACCCACGTATCGTCTTAAAAATTTCAAGAATATAATTTGCCGTCAATTCGTTTGTTGATAAAAGTGCCCAACATTCATCAATAAAAATAGCCTTTTCTTTTGTACGGTCTTCTTTTGCTTTTGACCATACAAAATCCAAGGCCGTAAAGGTAGCAAGTCCCAAGTCGCTCTGCATTTCTGAAATATCCAGTATCATATATTTGTTATCAGAATCTATATTTGTCTGATGATTAAAGTTCGAAGAAGAACCATTTACCAGCCGGTTTAAAATATTTGCCATACGTCTGGTTTCTTCTTTTTCCAAAAGCACCTGATAAAGATCTCCCAAAATTGGCATTTCTTTATACTTCCCTGGTTGTTCCTGATTCCACAAGCTTGCATTATCATGAGTAATCCCTTTCTTCTGATATGTAATGATAAACGCCTCATCCAAGAGCTGACGCTCTTCATGGGTAATATCCGGAATTAAAATAGTAAAGAAAATATGCAGGCTCTGAATCTTCATAGCAAGTTCTGAACGCTCTGAAGCCTGTCCGTCTAAAATTACCCTTGCACTTTGATCACTTGGCCGTATCTCCATGATATTGATTCCATATTGGGAACCTGGGGCAATCTTCAAATATGCCCCACCTATATTTTTACATGCCCTTGCTAGTTCATGTCCTTTTTCCGGTGCAATAATAAATACCTGAATATTTTTCCTTCGCATTCTCAAAGCCATAAGCTGCAGGCAAAATGTTTTTCCGGCACCACTGGTTCCCAGAATCGCAATATTCGCATTTTTGTAAATTTCACTGTTAAAAATATCAACGATTACAAGGGAATTGTTGGCTTTATTCACTCCCATTAATATCCCGTCCCGATCTGACATTTCATAACTTACAAAAGGATAACACGCTGCAACACCGGAAGTCAGAACATTTCGTTTTGATTTCTGGTATAAGTTTTTGTCCAGATTCAAAAGTGGAAGGGACGATAAAAATGCCTTTTCTTCAGAGAATGTACATTTTGCAGTTCCGATATCCTGTGAATTTAACAGTTTTGCCATTTCCCTCGCACGCCACTCCACTTCCTTTTCTGTATAACCGGTAATGGTAATCAGCATAGACATATAATATAGTTCTTCATTTCCACTTAGCCCTTTTTTTAGGTAAAAACCGGCACGTATAGACTCTGACAGATCATCAAAATCGCTATTGGTGTCATAAGTTTCTTTTAATCTTGAGCGATTCAGACGTATCCTTCGTCCAATACGCTCCACACTTTTTCCTTTATCCTGCTTAAAGAAAAACACATCAACATCAATTCCTTCGCCCGCATTGATAATCAGAGAAATCCAGCCTGCCGGAACTCGCATCCGGTATTTTCCAGAAGGAATATACAAATAGGTATGATATACCCCATCAAATACCACACAGTTCCTGTGCTTAAAATTCAATGTCTTTGGGGCAAATAATTCGGTTACCGGAATATGGTGAAGACTCTCTTTTCCATTCTCCTCCTGATACCACTGGGTAACCAATTTTATCCGTTCTGAAAAAGGAACGGTTACACTTGTCCTTCTATTCAGCAACTGATAAAACAATTCTACACAAAAGCGGGACTCGTTTTCGTGTTCTAATACTACATTGCCACATATCGCCAGATATTTTTTTGCAGTCTGCACTGTTGTCCGCATATACTGGTACACTTCTTTTTCTTTTGGTTTACGGTTCCCATCATAAGACTGAAACTCAAAAATCAGAAAGAATCGTCTTGTAATCGCTTCTTTGGTACCTATAGAACGGATGAGACGTGCATAATCTTCTTGAAGAACCCTGCACTGTTCGTCTTCTTCTGCCTCAATCTCCTGCTGTATTTTTTCCAAATATTCCGAAATATCGGCCTTTTTGGAAATAACTTTAAACTGCAGCTTGACTGGTGCAATCTTTAAATAACTCAAAAAAGAAAATACAACGTTTCTCTGTTCGCTTGGAGAACGGAGCAGAAAGTTAATCGGCAAGACTTCTACAATTTTCACATACCGGTGATCTGCTGTATAAATAATCCCATCTTTTATTTTCTCAATCGGAAGATAAGAGGATGCCCATGTAACTGGAAGAAAATCCTGTTTTTCTTCTAACTCTTCTGATTTTTTCTTTCTCCGTATCTCTGACTGCGTATTTTCTCTTACTGGTTTTCTCGGATACTCTGCTTGATTAAGCTGCTTTTGCAGTTGATGTTCTTCTTTCTTCTGCTGTTTTCGTATCCTTTCCTCTTCCAATAACTGCCGCCTTTCAGCTTTCTTTTGTTCCGACTCCAAAATTTTCTTTTCTTTTTGCTGACGTTTTTCTTCCTTTTTTGCCTCTTTTAACCGTTCTTCCAGTTCCTTTATTTCCTGACTGATGATTATCTCCTCCTTTCTTACGGCGTTTATGCTCTCTTCTTTCTATCCGCCGTTTTCTCTCCAACTGATATCTCCCGCTTGGTGTTGTAAGAACTCTTCTATTTTTTAAAAAACATAAAATATGAAACAAATAGGCTGTCAATCGTTCTCCCTGCACACCTATCACAGCAAAAATGACAACTGGAAGAATAAATATAATTCCCAGATAAATTTTGGTTCTGCCATCCACCGGTACTTGCAGCAAAATTTTTAATAAAATAAGCGACATCACTGCCGCTTCAACTACATTCCCCGCACTTACTCTTCCGGAAAACCATTTTCCTGATTCCGCAAAATTAGGCGGTATGGTATATGTATCTACTTTTTCTCGTTCTGACATTTTCTGCCTCCTATGTATATGGTTGCTTTTTCTTCCGCACAAACAGATATCCCCCAAGGGAAATAATCACTACAGGAATAATAAGTTTTCCTATAGTCTTTAACAGCTCTTCTGAAACCCCATCGGTTTCCATTTTTTCTGTCTGTGGCGCATTTGCAGATGATCGCATATCTTCTGTGTCTGTTGCCATTCCAATACATTCCCCTGTTACCTGAAGGTTTTCAATTTTTACTTCTGCTTCTTGCATACTAAATTTCGCTTCGTCATATAGTACTCTATACAGACGCTCCTTCTCCACTGCATCTACAGATAAGTGATAATCTCCAGGTGCCAGTTCTAAGTTTGTACTATACTGATTGGCTTCACACAGTTCAAACAAATATTCTATTCCGCTTTTCTCCTTTACACTCCCCTTCACGGTTCCTGAAAATTCCTCATATACTTCCGCACGTATTGCCAAGATTCCCGTATTTTGGTTTGTCACTGTAAAGTTTTCACTTATTTGCTCTTTCTTTTTCCAATCCTCTGATTTTTTTAACACTTCTCCATTCTTCCCAAACAGGACATATCTTCCGGCTTCATGGACAGAATCATACGCCCATGTATCTTCCAGACGATTTCCTTTTTCATCATAACCGTTTCCATTTTCCCATTTGGTGATAACGGGAAGTTCCACTATAGATACCGCCATGACCGGAACAGAAAACATCATCCAAAAAATTGTACATATAAGCACAAAAACAATTCTTTTACTCATTTTGTTCCTACTTTCCAATAATCCAAAAAGCTCCTTCCGACAAATCCCTTCCATAACTTTTTATGGTTTCTACGCTATAAAGTTTTCCAGTTCTTTCTCTGCTTGCACAATCAGCAATCGTGATATGTCCATCTGTGGTCACTCCGGTAAATACAATAAAGTGTCCACTACTTCCTCCGGTAATCGTATAAGCTTCACAGATTTCAACAACCAGTTTTCCTTCTTTTAAGGATTCCACCACATAATCCATACGGTCTTTTCCTACCCGTTCACAAGTCAATCCCCAGTGAGTTGCCGCATTTTTCACAAAAGAATGACTGGTGCCTACATTGGGTACATATTCTCCATTTTGCTCTGCAAAAGTTTTCGTGATTTCCGGTGTTACATTCTGGCCAGTAAAAGTGGAAATTACAATCGCCAGAGAAGTTGGTCCGCACCCGGCAGCACCAACATTGCTTGTTCCATAAGGAAGGCTTGCCCACGGTTCTTCTGTCTGATTAAAATAAGTGACTTCTTTCACACAGTTTTCAACCGTATCATATCGGATTTTATCTCCGGTAACATCAATATTTCCAATCAATGAATCATCAACCCCACCTCCTGTCACAAAATCCGTCCATGAAAATAGGGAAAATATTGCTTCCTTTAGCGCATCAACTCCATCCTGCATAATCTGAAGAACCCGTAAAACCAACTCAAATGTCCCCTGATCCAGTACATACTTATACTCATACTTGTTTCCGTTTTGAGATAACTGTGAACTCAATAGTAAAGCCAATGTATATTCCACCGTTTTTTCACCTACTTCTTGCTCTTCCATCTGCACATTCTGTCCACTTTCCTTTAAAGTCAGATAAGTTTCTTTTGTAATCTCTGTCTTTCCAGCTTCTGTTATCACATAATAGACTGTTTTTACAGATGACTGCTCTCCCGTATTGCTTACAGACCATGAAAAGAATTGCGGCACATATTCTGTCACCGCATTTTTTAACAGTTGGTATGACTTTTCCAATTCCTCTGGACTCCATTCGGTATCAGAGGAACTTCCCGTTCCACTGGGCTGTTCCAGTATTTGAATATATCCCATTACCTTTTTTACATGGTTCTGGGTTTCTGTATACGGTGGAATTTGATATCCGGCATTGATGACTGCCTGCGGACCTGCATTATATCCAGCAATAACCAATTCCAAAGCATTTTCATATCCCTGAAACATTTCCATAAGCTCTGCAACGTATTTGGCTCCCCCCATGATATTCTGTCTAGGATCATACGGATCTGTTACTCCCAGTGAAGCAGCAGTTCCAGGCATTAACTGCATAATGCCAATTGCACCTGCACCAGATACTACATTAGGATCAAAGTTTGACTCTACTTTCCCCATTGCAATCAAAAGTGCTACCGGTACATTATAGGTATTTGCCGCTTCCTCAAAAAAGGCATCATATGGACTGCTCAAATCTGTATCCAAGTTCATGTCCAGACCACCAGAATATCCGAGAAAAGATTTTCGCGTGGTGCTGTCCCACTTTTGCATCAGTAAAATCCCCACATAATAAGATAGGTTATCTTTTAATCTTGTCTCATATTCATCTACGATTGTCAGTTTATGTTCTCTATAATTTGCCTGATAATCTGCCTGTATTTCCTGCAGCTTCATATCATGTTCCTGAGAAATAATAGATAGCAGCTCTGTTTGGTATGCTTCTACTTCCAGCACCTGTTCAATCCTGCTTCTTATTGCTGCAAGTTCTTTTGACTGCGCTTCATTTGCAAAAGAATTAGCATCCATAAATCCAAGATAGGAAAACAGAATACCAATGAAATTCACAATGATGAATAGGAACAGTAAAATTGCCGCCATAATTGCTGCAACTACTTTTTGGAACGTCTTATTTGTCACTAAAAATCCAACAACCGTTCCAAGAGGTCCTGCAATTGCTGTTCCAATGGTACTTCCAGCCACACTGCCTCCTGCCGCTGTTGCCGTAGAGTAAGCTGCCTGAGCACCTTTTGCTGCATTTTTTGCATTTTTTATGCCATCTGCAACCTGTTTTGCCTGCTTTGCTGTTTTTGCTGTCTGGATAGCAGCATTGGCTGTATTGTCAAGAGGTGATGTATCATGCCTTTCTTCTGCCATTTTACACCTCCCTACCAGTCTTTACGCTCATCATATCCCTGTCGCAATTCACGTCTGGATTTTGGAATTTCTGGAATCCCATCTTCTAGTTTCAAACTTCTTTCTGCCTCGTTTGGGAGAACACTTTCTCTTAAATTCTGTCCTTGTATCAGCATCTCTCGTCCTAAAACATCGCTAGTTTCCATTTCCCCTGTTGTCGGAACATCTGAAATTCTTCTTTCTGCCCCTTGTCCAAACTCATTTTGACTGGAGAGACAATCACCTGTTGGATGTTCCCTTGTTTCCTCTGAAAACTTTGGAATTACGGACTCTCCTTTAGAAGTCGAAACACCACTTTCTCCAATTTCGTTTAAAATACCAGATCCGGAAGTCTCCATTCCGCCTGAAACTTCCTGTGCAGAATATTCCCTTCCAGCACTGCCGCTTGTGACCCCTTCCAAATCCATTTCACTTTCACCAATGGTTCCACCATCCAGATCCATACCAACGGATGTAGCTGTTTCCTCTTCCCTTGGATAATCTAAAGCTCCATCTGCTTCTGTCAGTACCTCTTGTCCATTTTCAGATTCTACTGGAATACTATCTGTATCCAACATACCTTCTGCATAACTGCTTCCAGTATTTTCTGCTTCCATAGCAGGAACTTCTGATACCGAATTTTCCTTCAGGTCAGAAAGATTTCCTTGTTCCTGTGTAGGTTCAATTTCTTCTCCTTTTACCAATTCACCGCCTTCTCCAAGTCCATAATTTTCTGTACTAGCTTCTGGATTTTTCATTTCTTCTTGCTGTGAAGTAATTCCCATTTCGTCCAGAATATTTTCCTGATCTGAAACTGTGTCTGCTGTTTTACCATCATCTGCATTGTCCGCATACCCCTCTTCCAACGGATTTCCTGATACGTAATCTTCTCCCATTTCTTCCATATCCATAGGATTTCCAGTACTCATTGGTATTGGACCTGCACCATCTCCCATTCCGGAAGAAGTTCCCATTGCTTCACTATTTCCTGTATGTTCTCCATTTTCCATACTCTCAGTTGTACTATGACTGCTATGTCCGAATGAGAATAATCTGCTGGCTGCCATCATTAACCCAAAAGCGCCCATTCCATTCGACATTCTTCCAAGATTAATTCCAAGTGAAGCCATATAAGAATCCATTTTAAAGCACACTTTTGAAAATCCAATCAAACATAAGGTTGCAATAAAAAACTTTGTAAAACCATAGTGGCTTGCGGTCAAATTTCCATACCCGCTTAAAAACATTTTCATACACCACGCATTCATAATGATTAAAACAACTTGTCCACCAAACATCTTGCTCCAGGATGCTAATACATTATTCGTTGCCTTAGAGCCACCTGTCGAAAATGCCAAAGGTGCAGTATAGGAAAAAACACCCAACAGAACATACCGTTCTGCAATGATAAACAGCATTTTAAAGTAATTCCATGCAACGACAAACTGCATAATCAGTAATAGTATGGAAATGCTCAATCCATCAATTCCAAGACTTGCCGATGCCTGATCCAGAGAAGATACAAAATCAGAAAAACTTTTTACTTCAATTTCTGTTCCTGCTACCCACTGATAAGGAGTACCAGCCACTTCCAAAATATAATTTGCTACTGGTCTGGCAAAGAGCAACATAAATAAACATAAAAAGCTCCTGCAGACCAACTCCACCGGATCTTCCGCTGCAACACCGCCTCTTCCAAACATGGTTTTGAATAACTGCCAGATTAAAATCAGCAATAGGATTGCAATCCCCATAGGAAGAATAGCATTTTTATACAAATCTTTTACTACTGTAAATAAGTCTTCAAACAAACTCAAATTGCAGGATAGTAAATCTGTGAACATTCCGGTAATGAGGTCCATCATGTCTACTAAAAACTGTGAACAAATTTCCCGGATTCCTTCAATCAATAATTCTAATAACCAGCCCAACTAACTTCATCAACCTCCTTTTCCCGGGAGGGCTCCGGTATATTATGTTTTTTAACCAGTAAAGTTCTGCTGTGGAACGAGAACTTCCATGTAGTTTACAATCGCTCCAAGTACCATTAACACTGCCCAACAAATGACAATGCGTTTCAGCCACGTTCTTGACTCATCCACTGTTTTTCCGCTTTTTGAAAAATTCATCAAAAACAAACACACTGCTGAACACACAACTGCTGCAACAGTAGCAATTCCTACTACATCGTTATACACTTTCTGCATAGCGTCTTTTGCCATAGAAAAGATGTCCGCAGCATATACTGGCTGTGTAAACCACGCCAGCATGGTAATCATGAAAAATCCCATAAACATAAATTGAGGAATCCAGGCAGTCTTCATTTTAAACTGTGGTTTCCTCAATTTCTCTACGATATGCACTTGTAATTTTTTATGAAACAAACATCATCCTCCCTTCCTCTTTATTTCAGGGCAACAAAAAAAGCAACCATTTCTGATTGCTTTTTTCCCTGATTATTCAGTTTTGCGGCCCTCCATGTAGATACTCACATGCACAAAACTTTACGTTATCATTGTAAAACTTTAAGAATCCGATGTCAATTTCAGAGAGGTCGCAATGTTATAGGAAACCAGTCTTATTTTTGTATCACTTATAAAAACATATACACAGTAAGTATCGTAATGACATTTTTGAAAAATCTATTCCAAAAAATCCATTTAACAATATTTTAATAGAATAAAGAATCTAGTTTTTACAAACCTATGATATTTTAATACTGAAATCTAAAATAAACTATTTAGGAGGTATCATAATGAAGAAAAAAATACTCACATTATTATTAACAGTCACAGCTTTAGGTGTAATTCCTTTTTCAGTTTATGCTAGTGACACCGACACTGCCAAAGAGAATGAATGCAACGAAGTGATTACAAATCAAAAAATTATTAATGAGAAAAATCCAGACGGCACAATTACACAGGCTGGATTAGTAACATTTGAATATCAGCCAAGCTCATCTGACTTAAAAGCAGGAGGATGTTCATCTGGCCATCACACCAATATCGTCAACAATGGAACACCAGACACTACACGCATCCACGGAAAAACACACCCTGGATATTGCCAGGTAAAAACAACAACCTATTGGAGATGCACAAATTGCAACACAACCGGTCATGATGATAAATATACACTTGTCTGGTGTCCAAGTGCAGATATAAGTGGTGATGAACCTGGCAATGAACCTGGCTTACAATAAACAAATTTTATAGGATCTCAATAATTTTACATAGAAAAAGAGTGGTTCATTTAGATTGTATCAACTATTTAATAAATATAAAATCCAGTGTATTTGTGAACTCTAATTTTGAACTATGAAATAGTATAATTATGGTAATTACATTTCCAGTTCAAAATGTAACACACAAAAAAAGGAGTACCAGAAATTCGAGAGCATTTCCTCATTGCTCCGACTCTGTGTACCCCTTTTTTAATAAATTGATTAGTCTTCTATTTCTATAAGGTACTTATACATTTGCCGCTTTATACCATGACTGCGTTGTTATCTTTCTCCTAAAATCCCTTTTATAATTTTCTTTTTTTCTATATCCTGATGATTGTTTCCTTACATTCGCTTTATATTCCTGATAATGTTCTTTCTTATGATAATTCCAACAGTTATTTCTCCATTTTTGAGCGAGAACAGAATCCGTAGAACTTAGCAGTAATAAAATTTCCATTGGGCACTGACATTCCTGCGGTAGTTCCCCTTCATATTGCTCATTGCATAACAGATTGTAATACATTCCTTTCTGAATGCAAAGTGGCAAAACTGCTGCGTATACAAAACTTTTACCAAATCGGTCCGTTGTCCTGACTGCAGCATAATATACCTCTTCTACAATATAAGACAAAATTACTTCTTTCTCCGGTATCCATCTTCCTCTTTCTTCGTATCCCCTTTGTCTGAAAAGTTTATCACACTCTACTCTTATTTCTTCTGAAACTGCAGCTTTTAATAATCTTTCATTTTCTATATGAAAACATATCCAACTCATTCTATTCACCTCTTCTTATTCTTTTGAAAAAGCAGGAACAAGAATTTTAATACCCTTCTTGATCCTGCCCTTTTTCTACGCTGCTGCTTTTAAACTTTCTGCTTCATCTGCAAAAAACTGTATATAATAGGTCTTTTCTTCTCCTTCTACTACAATATGATTTACATCCAAAGCAATAATTTTTTTAACTACTTCTGTTTGGAATTTGTTACCTTTCCAGTAATAGTGTAGTGGTCTACCTGTAATAACTGGAAATACCACCCAGCCATGCGTCCATATCATTTTTTTGATTTTCTTGCTTTTTACCATCCTTGTTCCTCCTTTTCAACATAAAAAAGGCACTGACTGTCCAATAACAATCAATGCCATTCTTTTTCTTGTGGATATATCCCTATCCTAAATTTTTCTCCTATTTAAAATAGGACTATACCTTTGTGATGTCAGTCTATACTGATATCATAAATAACTACACAATCATCATAGCACAATATCTTGTGTATATCAATACTTAATATACAAATTATTGTGTTCTTCTGTTTTCATAGGAAATTTTATAATACTTTTTAAAACTGCACATACCAATTCCTGGTATAAATCCTCATCAAATTTCCCATTACTTTTTGCGTATTTTAACAACAAAGGACGGTACATTTCTATAATTTCAAATACTGCTTTTTTATCCTTATTTCGTGCTTTCCATAATAATTCTTCAAATTCTCTTTCCTGCATCTTTTCCTTCTCCTAATTCCCTGCGAATTTTTTTAATTACGTTGTAATAGGTATTTTCAGCCTTTTTTCCAGATATTCCTATAGCCATTCCTATTTCATCAAATGTCTTTTCGTACAATATTCGCAGACAGAGAACCTTTATATGCAATGCCGAAAAACTTTTCAGTATATGTAAAAGTTTATTGTCTGTCACCTGAGCAAACAATTTTTCCGTATCAATCTTTCCCCAAAAAATATCGTGTGCTTCCATCATTTCATTCCATTCTATTCCCCTCGTATTATATAGTAGTAGTTTTTATAGA
>NZ_KI271126.1 GCF_000469345.1 Eubacterium ramulus ATCC 29099 | reverse complement strand
TTTTATGCTATTTGTCTTAATCCTTCTTCCAGTATATTCTTTGCCGCATTGATATCTCTGTCATGGTTTGTTCCGCAGACAGGACATATCCATTCCCTTACTGATAGATTTTTCGTCTCTGTATTTTGGTATCCACAGGCTGAACACAACTGACTACTAGCATAAAATGTATTTATCTTGATATATTTTCTGCCATTCCACTTTGCCTTATATTCTAACTGTCTTGTCAGCTCATACCATGATACATCACTTATAGACTTTGCCAAATGATGATTTTTTACCATGTTTTTTATCTGCAAATCTTCTGATACTATCACTTGGTTTTCGCTGATAATCTCATGGGACATCTTGTGCAGATAATCTTTTCTGGTATTTGTTATTTTTTCATGGCATAATGCTATCTTTTTCTTTGTTTTGTAATAATTTTGACTTCTTTTCTCTTTATGGGCTAACTGCCTTTGCAGTTTTATCAGTTTCTTTTCGTATTTTCTGATGATTTTTGGATTTTCGTATTTCTTTCCAGCTGAAGTAATACATAACTCCTTAATACCTAAATCTATTCCTGTATTTTGATTTACATGTGGCAGTTCCACGTGTTCTGTTTCCACTAAAATTGATACATAATATTTTCCACTCGGAATTTGTGATATCGTTGCCGATTTTATCTGCCCGCTAAAATTTCTGTGCAGTTTTGCTTTTACATTTTTTAATTTAGGCAGTTTTACTCTATTTTCCTCGAAATCTACTGCTATATTGCCATTCGTAAAATTTGTTGTATATGACTTATGATTATCGTGTTTACTCTTAAACTTCGGATAACCTGCATGTTCCTTAAAAAATTTCTGATATGCAGCATCCATGTTGTAAATCGCATTTGTCAGAGCAAATTTATCCACTTCTTTCAGCCATTCATATTCTTTCTTTAATTGTCTGTTGCAGTAATTGTTACAGTCAGTTTTACTAACTGATTTTCTCTCTTTCTCATATACTTCTTTCCGATATGCCAGTGTCTGATTATATACAAAACGGCAACAGCCAAATGTTTTTGCAATTTGTATTTTCTGCTCATTATTAGGATATATTCTGTATTTATATCCCTTTAACATCCATTGTCACCCTCTTTCTCAACCTTGATTTTCTATGTATCTTTTCAGCATTTCTTCCGATACATTTCCTACACTACATGCAAAATATCCATCTGTCCAAAAG
>NZ_KI271125.1 GCF_000469345.1 Eubacterium ramulus ATCC 29099 | reverse complement strand
GCACCGATAATCTTATTGAACAGCTCTAACAGTACATCTTTCACACCGCCAGCGTTGAATACCAAACCGACAGCAATCAAGGCAACTACCAAGAAGCCGATAAGTTTGGAAAACTCACGCTTGAAACCTAAGTAGATACCGATAACCACAATCGCCATAAGCACTAAGCTCTGTGCGTTTGATAAAAACCATTGATACAAATTTTGCCCGAAATTCATTTAATTGTCCTCACTTTCTCTTAATTGTTTCATTTTATAGTCGGCTTCTTTGCCGACGCTTAACATACACATCAAGACCACGCCGATACCCATTCCCATAGATACCAACAGGAAGTCTTTTACTAATTCCCACATTTTTCATCACTCCTAACTTTCTACTAAATCTTTTGCAGGGGTCGTCTGCTGTTTGATTATCATTTCATGCTTTTCTGTGAGTTTTGCCTGCTGTTCGATTGTTTCCATGTAGTCTGTACCGTTTCCCTTATCAATCTTTTTCAGCATTTTCAAGGTTGGTGCTACCTGCCTTTGTACCCAACGCAATGTACGGTCTAAGGTATAAGGCTCTGGCTTTGTCGTCAGCTTCAAACTCTGTCTGTTATCGCCGATAAACCAAGCCCAGCGGTCATTGAGTTTCCAGTCATTTTTTCGCTTGTCTGGTTCTTCATCAACAAACCGCACATACTGGTTGATGATAGAAAAGGCGGTCTGCTCTGCGTCATAATAGGTCAGCAAATCTCGTACTGCATAATAGGCACGTTCATTTCTAAGCCGTATCTCAAAACGGTTGATAATGTCGGCTTCTTCCAGCGGTGTCCCTAACTTGACGTACTGCTCATAGTCCTTTTCATAGATACAGAAATACACATCTGATTTCAGCGAACCAAGATAAAGGGTACGTCCCATATATTCTCTGTCGTCCTCTCTGTGCTTGATAAGCTCGCCCGACTGGTAAAACTTATAACTTCTGGACTTTCCGATATATTCCCGTTT
>NZ_KI271124.1 GCF_000469345.1 Eubacterium ramulus ATCC 29099 | reverse complement strand
TTTATGGTTGACTTTTCATAGCTGGTCTCCTTATAATTTGTTTAATTGTTCAATTACTCAACTATAATATTAAAAAATATTATTTCTGCCAAAGATGCTCAAATCCCTTGTCAATAATCTCTTTCACATGATCATCTGCCAGCGAGTAGTAAACTATCTGTGCTTCTTTACGGAATTTTACCAGATTCGCTAGGCGTAATGCCTTTAACTGATGCGAAATTGCAGATTTTGTTACCCCCAGTAGCACTGCAAGATCACATACACACATCTCACTCTGTTCTAGAGCGTGTAAGATTTGTACTCTAGTTCCATCTCCAAATAGCTTAAACAAAGAAGCCAACTGGAGATAATCATCTTTTGGCTGCATCTTGGATTTCACATCATTCACAATATCCTCATGAATTACATCGCAATTACAAATATAAGACGTTTTTGACATATATTCACCTCCAAATAATAATAGTTGAACAACTACTCAACTATTATTATACTTATTTTTAAATTTATGTCAATAAGCTGATGTTAGTTCCCCATAAATTTTACAATTAAAACCAGCTCTTTATTCTTTTCTTAATCTTTTTTCCCAGTATACCGTTTTGGCTTTCTTGTCACACTTCCTGTAAATTCCGATTTTTCGTTCTCTGCGACTTCCCAATAGTCGAGTAGACTAAAACCTCTCAATCTTAGCCCCTCACAGATCCGTACGTGCGGCTTTCCCGCATACGGCTCCTCATAGTAACATTCGCTTCAATATAAACAATAGTACGTTTTAGGTTTTGCTAACGGGTAATACTTGAGCATTTCCACAAATCCATTCCATGTGTATGCCCGTCTACAACCTCTCCGATTCATGGCTTTGAATAGAAACTGTTGTACTCTATGCAGGAATGTTGTTATCTTCCGAAAATTCCATGTAACACCATAATACCGATAGTGTCCAATTAGTTTTACGTTCAACTCTTTAATTATTTCTCGCATTGGTCGATTTCGATTATCGTAAATCCAGTTCTTGTATGCTCTAACCTTTTGCTCAAACTTCTTTCTTGAAGTCTGTACCTTTGGCACGAAACCTCCCTTTCGAGTTTTGCTACAGTAGAAGGTAAACCCCAGAAAATCAAATGTTTCAGGCTTACATTCTCCTCTTGCTCTACGATTCTGCTCTGCAAATCTCCCAAATTCAATTAGTCTGCTTTTACTACTTTCCAGCTCCAGTCCAAACTTTTCCATTCGTTCCTTTAACTCTTTATAGTATCTTTCAGCTTCTGACTTATATTGAAATCCTGCAACAAAATCATCCGCAAAGTTGACGAGAAAACACTCTCCCTGCATTTCCCTTTGCACCACCAGCTTAAACCACAGCGTCAGCACATGATGCATGTATATATTTGCAAGCATCGGACTCATTACTGAGCCTTGTGCCGAACCTTCCTCTGTTGGCTCGAATTTTCCTTGCTCCATTATTCCTGCTTTAAGGTATTTACGTATTAGCCACAATAAGTTCTTATCCTGTATATTCCATTCAAGGAACTTCATCATCCAATCATGGTCGATATGGTCAAAGAAACCTTTGATATCGGCATCTACGATATAGCTGATTTTTCCATAGCCTATCCGTTGGTATACTTCTTTTATTGCTTCGTGACACCCCCTATTCGGTCTGAATCCATACATGCAGTTTAGGAATCTCGGTTCATAAATAACTCCCAGTATTTTCTTCACTGCCATTTGTACAATCTTATCTTCATAGGAAGCAATCCCTAATGGTCGTTTCTTTCCATTTCCTTTAGGTATATATACCCTCAGTGACGGAAGTGGCTTAAAGGATTTGTTTTTCAACCTCTGTACCAGTTCCTTGATATTTCTATCAAGATTCTTCCCATACTCATCCTTAGTTACCTTGTCAATTCCGACTGCTTTGTTCCCATCTAATTCCTTATGGCATTGCTTTAGCATATCTTCATTTATCAAGTGGTACACTGATGTAAATATAGGATGTTTTGATGTTGCCGATATCTCAGCTATTCTTACTAATTTCGTTTCCATTATTTCCTCCGTCCCTGAGTACGGATAATGTGTCCTCAGTAAGACCTTTACTATGCAATCCCCTTCCCTCCATCGGCATTGCCCGATTTCTACAGTACTATGGGATTGTCCGACCACCTACCATTCATTTGAAATACTCCGTTTTCAGTTGCAATTTCATACTCTTCTTCGAGAAATGGCAGGTTCTCCCCAGTTGATGTGTATTCACAATGTAAAACATGATTGGTTCTCTGACTCCGCAGTGCCACATAACACTCGCCATATCGCATTACATGATATTGTCTTCCGCACCAGTTAAGACGTCGACCGACTGAAGTTAACGTTTCGAAGCTCAATCACTATTCAACCCTGCTTTCTTGCTGTCTACGCTTGTCAGATGCCGTTACCGGCATCATCCCAAGACTCGCTATTATCTGGTTGGCTAAACCTTGGATAAACCGGAATCCCACCGGCTTGACTACACACCCTTAGCTGGGCGCACAACTGGAATTGAGATTTCATATATTCCAAGGGATTTAATAACTGTTATATTTTATTATCAAATATCTCTCAATCCCTTGAAAACACAAAGTTTATCGCAGGTGAGCTTTCCCTTATTGTTTCCCTTGCGTTATAGCGTCCCACCAGTGTTTACGAACTCTGATAAGGGCAAAAACAAGGGCAAGAAAATTATATAAAACAGTATAACACAAAATAAAAGTGACATGGTGAACTGATTGAAATGCTTCTGATTTTTGCAACAAATGATTGATTTAACGATAAGGAGATTTGATACGATGAGAACAATATTTGCAGAATACAAT
>NZ_KI271123.1 GCF_000469345.1 Eubacterium ramulus ATCC 29099 | reverse complement strand
TTTAGAGTTTACACAGAATTAATTACAGTCTCCATTACACAGTAAAAATCGAAAACTAAAATATATCAAAATATGCTCCTCCTCCCATGGTTAATGATTGGAAAGAAGATTCCGTAAGCTGGCAATGTCTTCTTCAGACAATTTATCATCCTCAATGTAAGAGGCAAGCATAGAAGTGATATTACCATTATAATATCGTTTTAAAAAAGAATTACTTTCCTGCCGAATATATTCGTCTTCTTTGACCAATGGAGTATAGACAAAAACCCGGCTTTGTTTTTCGTAGGTTAGTGCTTTTTTAGAAACGAGACGTTTAATCAATGTCTGAATTGTTTTAGGACTCCAACGGGAAATTTGTGTTAATTTTTCAGTAATTTCATTGGTGCTGATTGGTGCATATTTCCAAACGATTTTCATAACTTCAAATTCGGCTTCTGAAATTTGAGGCAGATTGCTCATGTGATATTCCTCCAAATCTTACAAATGTAATAAAAATATTATATATCTTAAAAGGTTATTCTGTCAACGAAATAAAAACTTGACTTTAAATCTTACAGATGTAATAATAGATAAAAATTACACTTGTAAGATTTGGAATATGAAAGGTTTTTATAAAATGGGAAGGGTAGTTGTTGTAACATTTGATGAAAATGAGGAAGAAAAATTAAATGAATTATTACATTTTCTGTCTGCTAAAAAATACTCTGAGATGCCTGGTAAACAAAATAGGGTACTTGATTACGGAGCATTAAAAATAAATGCGGAATATCGTTCTGTAGAAAGTAATGGTGAGCTGGTTCAATTGACGAATTATGAATTTGAAATATTATATTTGCTGGCAAAAAATCCAGGACGGATATTTTCAAAGGAACAAATATATACACAGGTGTGGAAAGAACCATATTATGGGGCAGAAGATAATGTTATGGGCATAATTCGGAGAATCAGAAAAAAGATTGAGCCAGATTCTGCAAAACCAAGATACATTTTAAATGTATGGGGTATGGGATATAAATTTAATGGTGAATTGATGAAATGATGAAATATAAAATTGGGCATAATAAGTAAAGATACCAAAAAAAGCAGGAGAAATTTTTATGGAAAATGATATTTGGAATGAAATATCCTCTTTTTTGAACCAGTTGCGTTGTGAGAATATAAACAGAGAAAGTTATATCTATTTCCAAGAACTTGCAAATATTCAGTTGAAGAAGAAAATGGAAAAAGAAAAGGTGAATAAACTTCTCGATCATATAAGTTATGAGGACAGGGAGAAGTTGAAGCAATATGGAGAAATTTTGGAAGAAGAAGCGTTTGTGTCAGAACAAAGGGCATATTGTCAAGGATATGTAGATTGTATTCAGTTATTGGCTGGTTTAGGACTCTTGAAAAAATCGACGGATATGGAAAAAATAATTAGCGAGATGAAAAGCAATTAAGTGTGTCGTGGAGGGAAATGTAGTATTTGATAGATAATAGGATGTTCGTAAAGAAGAAACAGTTATGTTATATCAAGTTGTAATGATATAGCATAACTGTTTTTAACATATGGTAATAGTATTTATTCCACTAATTTTAAATATCGGTAATTATCAGCTATTTATCGGTATTTTACAAGTTTTATTTTGTATCATTAGTAGTGTCTACGTTAGAAATAAAAGGATTAGAATCTAGCAGAGCTGTCGTAGTTGCAAGAATTACCTGTAACTGATAATCATTGCACTGATTTAAGAGCCGAAGAATCTGATCATATGTAGAATTATTTTTATTCTGATTTGGATAAACGTAGTCATCAGCAGAAATATTTAAAGTCTGCATGGTTTTACAAAATAATTCCAGACTGGGACCGCCTTTATGGCGTTCGAGGTCTCCAAGATAAGTCGCCGATATTCCGAGTTTTTCAGCAAGAGCTTCTTGTGTTAAATGCATTTCCATACGCCCTTGTTTTACTAAAGTGGCAAATAATGTTTTTGGAATATCCATGTTTATATACCTCCATAAACTTAGTGTATTACCCTAAATTTGAAAAGTGAAAAGGGTGTAACATTAGAAAAAACACAGGGTATTACCCAATGAATGAGAAAGCATACAAATCTCTTTCGGTTAAAAAAAACAGATTCCGAAAGAGCAGTATTTGTATGCTTATTTCTTTTCCGGAATCTAACCGGAGAAAATATGGTTCTTAGCAAGAGTTCAGCTAAAAAATTCTGTTCAACAGAAGGTATTCAATTAAAAAAATCTCAACGATTTCATTAGTAAATGTTGGAATTGAAACTAGGGTAAGAGCCAATAATGAATCCAGGGTAATAAAATATCGAATTAAATGCGTCCGTAGGAGTGAAATCTGTCAGGGCGTTTTTTGTTACCTAAATATTGGGAATGAACAATTCAAAATAAGGGCGATTGTTCGTATTCGTGCCCCGCCTACTGATCTGAATTCAAAAAAATTCAGATCGGAGGAAAGGACATGGAAGGCAGACAGCCAAAAAGAAGAAAAGATAAATACAACCCATATGAAATCTATGAGAAGGACGGAAAATATTATGTTTCATTTCGCAATGGTGAAAAAGAGTACAAGGATTTGGAAATAGGAAAGAATGTATATGAGGCTTTTAATACGTTTGAATTGCAGGACGTGTCGCATATGAATATTGTGGACAGGCATTTGGAACAGTCAGAAATCTGGGATTCCAGTTTATATGAACGGGTATTTCAGAAAGAGGAAGGTGTAGAGGATACTGTTCTGAATAAACTGGAAGCGGAACGTTTACATAGTGCAATTCAGCAGTTGTCGGAAATTCAGAGAAGACGATTGATGAAGTATTATTTTGAAGATAAGAATTATGAGCAGATTGCACAGGAAGAAGGCTGCTCTTTTCAGATGGTAGCAAAGTCTGTAAAAGCAGCAATCAGAAATTTGAAAAAGATTTTGAGATAGTGGGTTGAAAAATAGCGTTTAAGTGAGGAAACAGGTGGAAAGAGAAATATTCTGATCCGCCTGTTTCTTCTTTTGTCACGAAAAGACTGGGGAGCGGGACGAACCTTGACAAATTCATATACATTCATCAGACACATTCCTGTTGTTATCGTGATGAGCGTAAGCCACATTAACAGATACGCCATAACACAGGCTGGGTAAAGACAGCGAAATCCCACCCGTATACTTCCTTTTGGTTTCAGTTTGTATTACCCGGACTGTTGAGCGAAAAATATCTGGTTATAACTGTCAGATTGCTTCTGGCAGGGCGATGACAGACAACAGGCATAATGATACTCCTGTCCGGTCATAAAGTCGTGTATACAAAATATTTCTTTGATGCCGCAACAAGTGAGGGCAGCTTCAGGAGATCCCTGGAGAGGAAAACTCCTAATCCCATATATTTATTTTAGATAAAATCCTGTGGAGCTGATTAGCAGTCAGCCGTCTGATGATTTCCCAATTACAAGTCGGGGCGTCGGGGACAAATAGGCTTGTATTTTACATATTTAGGGATAACAACAGTTAGAAAGACGAGAGGAGATAAAGCAAAGATGGAAGATAGAAACGTCAGGCGTGGGGATATTTATCACGCCGACCTTGATCCTGTATTTGGAAGTGAGCAGGGCGGTTATCGTCCGGTGCTGGTGATTCAGAATAATATAGGAAATCAATACAGTCCGACAGTGATCGTGGCAGCAATTACAAGTAAAGAAAAAATGAAACTGCCGACACACATTGTAGTCCCGGAAATGGAAGGGTTAGAAAAAGATTCTGTAGTGCTGTTGGAGCAGCTTAGAACTTTAGATAAAAGACGGTTGGAAAATTATGTGTGTACCTTAGACCGCACTGAAATGGAGAAAATCAATAAAGCAATCCGAAGAAGTACCGGAATACCGAAGATAATTGAAAAACCGTTAGTAGTGAGCCTGTGCAGAGTATGTGCAGGCAATTTTTATGATGTGCCGGGACATTATATCCGGCGAGTGAATCCAGAACAGCGATATAAGGATACATGTATGTTCTGTAATGTCCGGAATGGGTACGATTATTATATAGGAAGAAAGAACAAGTAATACATAAAAGTCAAGTGTGCGATTTGAAAATTCGCACATTGGACGATGTAGATGAAAATGGATATCTTAGTGGTGTAACGTTTTTAGATGTTATACAGCTAAAAACTACCGGTAGTGAAGCGCAAAGATTAGGACGAGGAGGATAACGTCATGGCAATGATAGAGAATGAAATGGAAAAGAAAGTATATAAAGTAGAAGATGTTCAGAATTTGCTTGGGCTGGGACGCTCCAAGGCGTATGAATTTATAGAAAATGTTTATTATGATAGAAAACCATTCCGGGTGTTGAAGATTGGCAGATCTTATCGTATCCCATGCAATTCTTTTGATAGGTGGCTGAATGGAGACGAGGAGAGAGAAAGAGTGAGAGCAGAATGAAACAGAAAGAAACGCAGCAGGAGACAATGTCAAAGGAAAAGAGAGTTGTCTTTTTTGAAGGAAAATCATGGTATCACAGAACCAAAGAGCTTCAGGACGATTTGACGACAAAATATGGGAAAAAAGGTGGATTTGAAACGCCGGAAGAAGCAGAGAAAAGTTACTGGGAATATGAAAAGAGATACCAGGAGAAGCAGAGAGATCTCCAGATTGCAAAAATGCAAAAGACAGATGTGATGCTTGGCGATTATCTGGAATACTGGTTTGAAAATATTTTCAGTCCGAGAATTGAGACAACCACGAGAATGGTTGGAGCATATACATTATATAATCTGATTCTTCCGAGTATGGAAGCGGATATCAAATTAAAATACATTTCAGTAGAGTATTTAGATGCTCTACTGGAACGTGTTGCGAAAATCTGTCCTTCAGCGGGAAATAAAGGGCGGGAGCTTTTGAGCATCGCCATGAAAGATGCAGCAGGAGATAAGTTCATAAGCTATAATCCAATGCCTGAGACAAAGCCATATCCGAGAGCAAAACCAAAGGTAAGGGTATTAGGCAAAGAAAAATTGAAGGTTTTTCTTGAAGCTGCGAGCAAGAATCCTTGGTATCTGGAAATTTTACTGGGACTGTTTTGTGGATTACGAAAAGGAGAAATCCTTGGATTGAAGTTTCAGGACTTTGATTTTGAAAAGCAGACGGTCAGAATCAGCAGACAGATTGTCGGAAATCTTAAAGTGAAAGAACAGGAATTTACGATTACGGAATATGCTGTTATCGAACGGAATCCAAAGACGGAGAACAGTTACCGGATATTAAGAGTTCCGAAAGTGGTGATGCGGGAAGTGAAACACAGACAACAGTTAATTGATAAGCGTAAAGCAGATATGGGGGTAGCGTACAAGGATTATGATTATGTATCTTGTCAGGAAAACGGTGAACCACGTTCGCTGACAGCAATGAATCAGGCACTCACAAAAATCTGTAAAAGAAATGGATTGCCCAATATCACTGTACATGGACTCAGACACATGTTTGCGACCATTTTGATCGAGCTTGGAGTTCCTTTGTTTAAAATATCTGGTCTGTTAGGACATAGTTCCGTTCATACAACTTATGAATACTATTGTGAGATTATGGACGAGCAGGATAAGATTATTGCGTTTGTAAATAATACGTTTGTACCACAACAAACCGGAACGGAGGGATAGCCATGCATAAGACCTTTGATTTTAAGAAATATGTAGAATATAAGGTCTATTCGGTGACAACAATCAAAAAGGGATATGGATTTCGTGTGTTGCTGACGTTTGCAGACGAAAGTACAAAGACGCAGCAACATGCGGGATTCACGACCAAAAGAGAAGCCAATGCATTTCGTGATGAAGTCATTGGACAGCTACATACCGGAACCTATATTGTGTATGGGAAAATCCGGGTAGAGGAGTTTATGATCTTCTGGCTGGAAGATATTATGCGTCCCCGAATAACAGACGACACATATACAACTTACAAAAGTGCCATTAGGAATTATATTGTTCCACAGCTTGGAAAAATGTATATGTCTACACTGAATCAGGGTTATATCAGAAAATTATATAATACAGTTGCAGAAAAGTACGAATCAGTTGCGAAAAATGTCAGGACGATCATGAAAACATCATTGGAGTATGCATTTAACAAAAATGTACTGGCAACAAATCCAGCGAAGGGAATCAATTTACCGAAAAAAATAAAAAAGACAGAGTATCGTGTCCTGAAAATTGACGAGAAGAAAACATTGACACTTCCGCAGGTGCTTCGGTTGATCGAGGCAAGCAAGGAGACACCGATTCATATGCAAATTCTGTTTGCGGTATTGATGGGACTTAGAAGAAGTGAAATAAATGGTCTGAAATACAGTGATGTCGATTACATTCACAGGACGTTGAGAGTCGAGCGTCAGTTGGGAAAGAAGCCAAACAGTAAAGCAGAAGACTGTGCACCTAAGATGCTGACAAAGCAGGAAATAAAAACAAAAACACCTGCTGGTGTGCGTGAACTTCCAATACCGGATTATGTATTTGAAGCCATTCTGGAAGAACGGAAAACCTATGAGAAGAACCGCAGACGCAGACCAAAAGAGTTCCGGGACTGGAATTATATTTGTTCTTCTACATATGGGAATCCAAGGAGTAAAGGTTTTCATCAGAAATACTATAAAGACTTGTTGAAATCCTTGGATTTGCCTGATATTCATTTTCACCAGTTGAGAAATACCTATGCAACTATTTTGCTGAAGAATAGCTTTAATTCAAAAGGTGTTTCGCATTTATTGGGACATGCTAAGGAAATCATATCAGTAGATGTCTATGGAGATACGCAGGAAATCATAGAAGACTGTCTGGATGTATTGGAACCATTTATTGAAGAAGTTATTCCAAAAGAGCGGAAAAATCAGTATTATGATTATTCAGAAGTGATTGAAATAGACTTAATTCTGGAGGAATATTTCAACGCAGCATGATAAAAAATAGAATAGTAGTAAGATAGAAAAGTACAAATGAGAATCGAACATTTGTACTTTTTTCTTGCTTTCATCTATATACTTTCAAAAAAATGTCTGATATAATAGGGACTGTTACAAGAACAAACAGTAAAAATATGACAGAACCGGAGCCTGGTATCATCAGGTATTTCCGAGTGCTGTTTTATCCGCAAAAATCAGTTTTGTGACTTTTATTCGTAACGAGGTGAAAACGACATCTATTCACCATAAAAATGAGCTTTTCGTTACGAATCCGGATACGAATTTTTGGCTGATATTGGTCATAGTAAAAGTCACAAATGGAGGGATTTACCATGAATGAGTTCAAATTGAAAGCCCCATATGAGCCAACCGGAGACCAGCCACAGGCGATTGCAGAGCTTGTGAAAGGCTTCAAGGAAGGCAACCAATGCCAGACTTTACTGGGGGTTACGGGTTCTGGAAAGACTTTTACGATGGCAAACGTGATCCAGCAATTACAAAAGCCGACACTGGTCATCGCTCATAATAAAACACTTGCTGCACAGCTCTACGGAGAATTCAAGGAGATGTTCCCCGATAACGCAGTAGAATATTTTGTCTCCTACTATTTATAAGGCGGAAAATGAGTGGTATTGAGTGCTGTTTTGTGCGTTTTTACGCTGTTTCTGCGGACTGTACGGACAGAATAACACTAGATGAAATAGATAAAAATAGATGGACGGGTGACCTGATTCGTACATAGAGATGGCTATTTTTGTATTCGCCAGAGGGGGATTTAAGGAAAAGAAGGAAGATTTTTAGAAAATGTAATTGCAATTTAGTTGTTTGGTAATTGCAGAAGCGATGAAGAATATTTATGCATAAAGAAGAAAGTAGTGCTATAACGACAAGAAGAGAGGAATATAGAATAAAAGATAAAAGCGTCATATTAGGACACTCAATATATATGATTGAGGATAAAAACGGATTGACAAATCTTTTGTATTAAGTTTATGGAGACAAATTCATTGGATACAATAAGGCATAGAGGGAAAATGGAAAATAATAAATTTTGCGGAGGCAGTGATTATGTAGATAATTGTTGCCTTTTTATGTGTAGTTTTTTTGGTGAAGTTTGAATATAGGTACTTTATTTCAAAGGAAAAATTTTCAAAATTAATGTCACCATTATAGGTTTGTATTCGTATTAAAGTTAAAAGAGAAAATCAATAGGGAGGTGAATCTAATGGGAAAGATAATGAGAGGAATAGGAAAAAACATTTAATGACTACATTTCATACTTTTATATCTTGTTGCGGCAGGTATAATTTTGTTATTCTTTTCGATACTTGCAATAGTAAAAGATTTCAAAGTATTGGATAGTAACTATATTGATAATATTATCGGTATAGCAGCATTAATATTTGGAATTGTATCTATACCAAGAGTAAAAGAGTGGTTAGGAAAAAAAGTTAAATGATGTCTACAACAAAGAAACCCATCTTAGCTATTGTTAGAGATGATCTTAATGAAAATAATAATATAATAAATTTTCATTAAAGTTATGTTAAGGTTTGTATGATATTCTATACAAAACGGAGGGACGATATGGAAATTTTAACAATAAAAAATCTTACAAAAAAATATGATAAAGTAGAAGTATTAAGAAATATCAATATGCATGTAACAGAAGGTGAAATATACGGTCTGATTGGGAAAAATGGTGCTGGAAAGACTACATTGATGAAAGCAATTTTAGGTCTGACAGATATTGCCGGTGGAGAAATTAAGTTATGGGGAAAAACTATAAGTAATATGCCTTCATTATATAATAGGATTGGAGCTAATTTAGATTTCCAGGGATTTTATCCGGAGTTATCTGCTTATGAAAACCTGAAGGTATTTTCAAATATAAGGGGAGTGACAAAAAAGTATGCTATAGAAGAGGCACTTGAAAAAGTAGACTTATTTAATGAAAAAGATAAAAAGTATAAAAGATTTTCTCTCGGGATGAAGAAAAGACTGGGCTTAGCAAACGCTATCATTCATGAACCAGAATTTATTATTTTGGATGAACCTACAAATGGGCTTGATCCAATTGGAATTTCACAATTTAGAGAATATTTAATGAAAATCAGTAAAGAGCAGGAAACCACTATTATGATTTCAAGCCATTTATTGTCTGAAATAGATATTATGGCTGATCGTATAGGTGTTTTAAATGAAGGTGTTTTAATAGCTGAGAAAAGTATAGAAGAAATCCGACAAGGAAATAGAACACATATCAAAATTTTAGTGACTAATGGGGAACTTACATGTGGAATTTTAGAGAAAATTTTTCATGTTGAAGATTACGAAGTGGTAGATAAAAATACAATATATATTTATAATCTTAAATTAAACAGAGAGGAATTTTCTAAGGAATTGGCAAAATACGGAGTAGGAATAATGGAAATAGGTGTAGAAGAAGAAAATTTAGAGGCTTATTTTAAAAAAATAATACAAGGAGATTGAAAATGAAAATGTATATTGCTTCAGAACTTCTAAAAGAAAAAAGAGAAAAACATATTTACTTAGGTGCGATTTCTATCCTTATGTGTTTAATATTAACCTTAAGTAATTTCTATAAATTGACACAAAGAGCAAGTGTTTTAGACCTATATTGTGATAATATGGAGTTTATTTTTTTTATAACACTATTGTTTACTGTTCTTTATACGATTGTGATTTTTGCTGATGAGCATCGATATGGAACTATTTATCAGCTGGAGATTATACCAGTATCATCTCGAAAATTTGTATTGGCAAAATTAGTTGTAATTGCTTTTTTTAGCACTATAACAATGGTCTTGCCATCGCTTGTGTATGCGATTATTATTGGGATTCGAGGATATGATTTTTCTTTTTACACAATTGCTGTTTTGTTATTGATAAACATAATAGATGCGTTGCTGCTTACAGCGGTAATGTTACCTATTGTGTTTATAGTTACACTTTGTAAAGGGAATTACATTCCTTCTTTACTTTTAAGTTTTGCATATATGATATTGTGTTTTTTCATACCAAGTTTTCCGATTAGTCAGAGTTTAGCGCAAAAGTTACTTGCATATGCACATCCATTAGGGGGATACGCCCTAATTCATAATTGGTTAATATATAAACTAGTTCCATACGAAACCTCAATGATATTAGAACCGAAAGAAAACGGAATATTGGCATTAGGGGGAATGATATTGTGGGGAATGCTTTGCCTTAGCTTCTCAATAATAATTATGAAAAGGAAGGGAAAATAAAATGATTGATGTAAAATACAATGAAGTTAAAGACAGAAATAGTTGGATTGATGGAAATTATTTAAATGCAACAATATGTGTAACAGAAGACTGCAATTTGAGATGTACATATTGTTATATGGTAGGGAAGAATAATGTAAATAGAATGAAACCTGCTAAGAAAAGTCAATAATTATTTTTATCTTTTTTATTTTCTGTCACAAAATATATTTGCGTACTACAAATAGACTGTCTGATTGGCAGTCTAAAAAATTATTTATTTTATATAAGATTATATATTTTTATATAGTTCGGTTACTCGAGCATAATAAATGCGTAAAAACTTATTTAATCCGGCTATCTTTGCTGATTTTTTACTTTTACCTTCTGATTCCTTTTTTACAACATATCGGTAAACCGGATCTTCTGGTCTGGAACGCATTTTTAAACTTCTCATTGTTTCGTATCCTACTTTGCGCAATGATGCTGAACCACGTTTCGAGATTTTCCTATTACAACCTACAAATTGACCAGATTCATACGGTGGTGGATCAATTCCTGCGAATGCAACCAATGCCTTCCCGTTGCGAAATCTGCGAACATCTCCTATTTCTGCAATTAACTTTGGGGCTAATGTATTTCCCACTCCACCCATTTCTCTTACAACCGAATATTCTGGCAAAATCTTGGCTATTTCCTGCATCCGTGATAAAATTAGACCAAGGGTTGCATCAACTTCCTTGAGCACCCGAACTGCTTCAGTCACCAGCATTTTGATCGATGAGGTTTCTGAAGGTAATGTGGGAATACTTTCCTGAGCCAGGGCGTATATAACTTTGGCTTTTTCCTGGCTTGGGACGTATTTCTTTTCTTTTGCCCAAAGTATATACTCTTCAGTAAATTCCTGTTCAGACATAGATGTTATTACATCATAATGCCAAAAACGTTCCACAAAATCACTTCTTTTATCTTTCCGATTTGTTTCATTCCAACTTGCAAGAAGATTCTTTATTCCGGGCATGGTCAAATCTAAAAGATGGGTCAATTCAGCAAGAGATAAAAGATGAAGCTTCATATAATGCCGATATTGCTGTCCAAGCAACTTCAACTCTTCATAAATCTCTCCAGAAGTTTGAAATTCTTTCATTTTAAACCAATGATCAATTCCATAATTAGCAATGATACGGGAATCAATCTTGTCGGTTTTGGCTTTTCGCAGACTTTCGTTACGATAACTTTTCATAAGATACGGATTAATTACAGAAACAAAAAATCCTTTTTCCTGTAAATATGTAAGAACTGGAAGATGATAAATTCCGGTTGCTTCCATAACGATTTTGACTTCATCATTTAGTCTGAAAAGCATGGAAGATAATTCGCTTAAATCCTTTTGGGTATGGGTAATATTGAAAGGCTTACTAACAATCTCTCCATATGGTTTCAAAATACATACTGTACTTTTCCCTTTTGATACATCAATTCCTACGCTGATCATAATATACTCCTTTTCTTTTTATAGAATTGCAGTTGTTTATCCCATCTACACTTATTATGATTCAGTTTAGTTCGTTACGCGAAAGCTCCTGCGAGTTTCAACCTGCTTAAATGAATGTTTATAATAAGGGGATGGCTGACGGTTTCATTCACGGATGTGAAAATCCTAATGGCAATATGTCATACCAACTACTTCCCTTATTATAATAAAATAAGTGTAGATGTTAGAGTTAATTACTCTCTAACAACTACACTTTTATGGTACTAATTGGGAAACAGGAAAGCAAATTATCGATTTTCTGTTAGACAATCCATATACGTCAGAAATGTCGGATAGTATTATGCTGGATTTCATTGGCGGAGAACCGCTTTTGGAAATGGATCTTATAGATAAAATGTGCGATTATTTTATTTTGAGAATGTATTCGGAAAATCATAAATGGTTTCCAAATTATGTATTTACATTTTCAACAAATGGAGTTTTATATGGAAAAGAAAATGTGAGGAATTATGTAAATAAACATGGTGAACATTGTGCTTTTTCCATAAGCATTGATGGAATAAAAGAGAAACATGATATGACTCGCAAGAAAATTGATGGTTCAGGTTCATATGAAGATGTAATAAAAAATCTTCCAATGTATTTGGAAGAAAATTATAATCCGTCCACCAAATCAACATTTGCAAGTGCAGATCTTCCATTTCTAAAAGATAGCATTATACATTTATGGGATTTAGGATTTAAAGATGTTGAGTCAAACTTAGTTTATGAAGATGTGTGGAAAGCAGGAGATCCAGAAATATTTGAAGAACAGCTGAAGGAACTGGCAGATTATATGTTTGAAAGCGGAAGATATAAAACAAATTCAGTTGCATATTTTTCACCTACACGAGGGTTGCCGGTAGGGAAAAAAGATCTTTCAAGTAATCGTTGTGGTGCAGGTTATAAAACAGTAGCTTTTGACTATAAAGGAGATATTTATCCTTGTATCCGCTTTTTAGAAATGTGTGCAGAAAATCATGCTAAAAGAGTAATCGGCAATATAAAAGAAGGGATTAATTATTCTCTTCTTCGTCCTATGGCAGCAGCGACATGGCAGTCACAGAGTCCTGATAAATGTAATACGTGTGAATATGGAACAGACTGTGGATGGTGCTTAGCTCATAATTTGAGTGAATCAAATGAGGAATCTGTATTTGAAAGATGCACTTTTATTTGTGAGATGCATAAAGCGAATGCTAGGGCAAACAAGTATTATTGGCAGAAATATGAAGAAATTACAGGTTATACATCTGGTAGAACTATTGAAAAAATGAAGAAAACAGATACAAGGGCATTACGGTATTTATACATAATTACAGGAGATGATGCTCCAGTACATTGTAACTATGAAAAGAAACATGAAGGGAGTAGAAAAATATCTAAAGATGTTATGATGCAAGCATTACAGTTGTGCCAATCGGAAGAATTAGTGCCTATCTTTCAGGGCGAAATTCCAGAATATGTAGACATGAGAAAGCAAATTTATTTTGAGATATCTTCTAAAGGTTCATTTCGTAATGCTGTGACAGGGATTACAGTAATAAATAATATGAAAGAAATGAGAAATATTGAAAGTCCTGTTGCAACTCTGATTCTACAATGCTCAGATAGTACCGATTTTTCAAAGTATGTTATTAAACTATTTGAGCAAGTAAAACGTATTAATATATTTATAAGTGACCTTGATGCTTGGGAAGAAGGGGAAATAATATCTTATGAGGAAGAATTAAAAAAAGTATCAGAGTTTATATTTCAAAAGTATAAGCAAGGAAAATGCGGATATCAATTAAATGTTTTAACAGATAGACTCTACGCAGATTGGGATAATGATAATGATTGTGGAGCTGGCATTTCTTCAATTGCTGTAGGACCTAATGGAAAGCTTTATTCCTGTCCAGCATTTTATTTTAATAACCCTGAAAAGAACATAGGTGATATAGATAATGGTATTGTAAGTGACTGCAAAAGATATACAAGAGAAAAATCTGCAATGTGTGCGAAGTGTAAATCTAGAGTTTGTAATCGTTGTTTATATGAAGGATATAAAGTATGTGGAGAAATGAATGTTCCTTCTGCTATTCAGTGTAGGATAAATTATATTGAAGCGAACGAATCTAGAAATCTGATGAACAAATTAGCAAATGAGATGCCGGACGGCTTTTATATGAATAGAGATTTACCGGAATTAGAATATGTCGATTATGTTGCAGCAGAGATATATAGAGATGAAAGAGCAGAGGCAAAAAGATGGATGTATTAGGAGAATGCAAAATATGAAAAAAATATATATAACAGGGCAAGAAGTAAAAGAACATCTGGAACTTTATAAACGCGGAAGTGCTTTATCAAGTGTAAAGAAAATTCTTGAAAATCCAAAAAGATTATCTGAACTTGGATTTTCTTTGGAACAGTTTAAACAAATTGATGAGGATATTAAACAAGTTAATGTAGACTACATAAACTGGTGCAAGAAAATGGAAGAGAAATATCAGATTTATTTTACTGGAAATATCTTATTTAATATCGATTATATTGAGAAAACCATATCTTTTTAATTGAAGCTTTAATTCGTATAAAAACATAAAAGTGTTTTTATAAATAAAAAATGAAAGGGGTACAAAAATGGATTTTATGTACTTAGTTAACCAGGATGAATCTACAGAAATTACACCTAGAGCATGTGGGAAAAATAGTCCATGCACAGGATGTAAAGGTTGCAAAGGATGCCGTGGCGGCTGTAAGGGCTGTACAGGAAATCTTTTTGTTGGCTAATTTGCAAATGCATGAAAAGGGGGGAGATAACTCTCCCCTTTTTATTAAAACATCTATGAGGTAGACAATGATAAAATTTTTAAAAGAACATATATCTCTTAAAGAAAAAAAAGTTGAAGTTATAGTATTTCTATGTCTAAGTATTTTGACTATGAGTATCGATGTAGTTATTACGTATTTAAATGGTAATTTTATTGATTTAATTATTGATAAGGATAATGTTGGAGTTCTTTTAAGTTACAGTGGAATATTAATATTAGGATACATAGTCAGCATAGTATTAAATTACGGATATCAGAGTTTGTCATTAATATTGCGTGAGGAACTTAGCTTTAGTCTTTCATCAAAATTAATAAAGCATATACATCGGGTATCTATTTTAAAAATAAAAAAATATGAACCATCTTATCTTACACAACGCATTTATTCAGACAGTTCAGATATAATTAATTTTGTCCTGGATAATGTAGTTATGATCTTTGCAAACGTTTTTATTGGCGGTGTAGTGTTGGCTTATGTTGTGAGTGCCAATACTAAAATTTTTATTGTTTTTGTATGTTTTTTGCCAATATATATAATAGTATATTTTTTTTCTCGTAATAGGTTGGTTAGAAAAACAAAGGAAGTAAGAGAAGCACAGAATATTTTTTTTCAAAAAATATATGAACAAATAAGTTTGACAGAGAACATAAAAACGGAAGCAAGTTTTTTTGAATATGATGATTATTTGAAAAAATCTTATCAGAAATATATTAAATCATTCTCAAAATATACAAAACTAAATACAGGAATTAAATCTTTAGAAAATTTTTTGTCATATGGATTCTATGCGATGCTTTTAGTATTAGGAACTGTAGAAATAGTAAAAGGAAATTTAACTATTGGTAATTTTACGATTATCAACGCTTATTTTACTAAGATGCTTGGAATAATTACATATTATTTAGAAGTAGGAAAAGGTATAAAGCAAATAGAAGTTTCCGTCAACAGAATGAAAGAATTATTCGATTTACCTAGAGAACATAATGGAAATATCCTGTTAGAGCACATTTATAATATTGAGGTAAGAGACTTGGTATATCAATATCCCGATAACGATCATATCATTTTTAAAGATTTTAATTGCTCTTTTGAAAAAGGAAATATATATGTAATTCGTGGGAGTAATGGGAAAGGAAAGTCAACACTTTTAAAAACTGTTATAGGAATTTTAGAAACTGAGAGAGGCATTTACATTAACGGATACAATATATGTGAATTGGACATGTATACCATTAGGAAAGAACAAATATCTGTATTAAGACAGAAAATAGAATTTCCGTATGATACAATAGGTAATCTTGTTAGAAAAAATGGAAATGGAAAAAAATTGTTTGAAGGAAGAGTGAGAGAGCTTTTCTTTAATAGAGACTTTAATTTGGAGAAGTATTTTTTATCATATCCAGACGAACTATCAGGTGGAGAACTTCAAAAAGCGTATTTATATAAAATATTAAAGAAAGATGGAGAAGTTTTGATTTTAGATGAACCTACATCAGCATTAGATGAGCAAACTACAATGAATTTTTTTGGTGTGTTAGAAGAAATAAAAAAAGAAAAAATTATTATAGTTATTACACATGATCCTAAATTTGAGAAAATAGCAGATGAGATCATACAACTATAATCTCATCTGCTATTTAAGATGATTGAAGAGGAAAAGATAACAGGAATTTTGTATACACATTAGGAACACTTTCTAAAGTAATAGAACCATTAAGTTTTTGGACGAGTTCTTTTACAATAGCTAATCCCAATCCGTTTCCTTTACTGTTACGGGATAAGTCACATTGATATAGTCGTTCGAAAATAAGATTTTGATCTACATTTTTAATGCCTATCCCATTATCTTCAATAGAAATGTGGATAGAAGAATTAAAAGTTGATACAGAAAATTGCATTTGTGATGCATGGCTGTGATTTACGATATTTTTGAAAAGGTTATCAATAATACGCTGATAGGCAACAGGATCTATGATACAGATAAAAGCTTTTTCAGGTATGGCAAATTTATATTTAATACTATTTTTTTCAAAAATATGTAGCCATTTGCTGATAATGATTCTTGATTGTTCATTTATATCGAATGGAGATAAAAAAAGTTTTTCTTCATTTGCATCTAGTTTTGTCCATTGAAAAAGCATTTCTACAAAATTAGCTAGTTCTAATGCTTTCCGGTTAATTACATCTAAGGAAGCAGAAAGGTTATTAGATGGAGTTATATCTGGTGAACTAGTTAGTAATTCAAGATGACCTAACATGGAGGCAAGTGGTGTACGAACATCATGAGATAAATTAATCATTAAATCTTTATATTTTTTTTCGGATTTTTTTAGTAAAGAAATATCATTTTGATAGTTGCAACATAATTTATTGATGAGAAAACAAATATTTTTCGTCTGAGCATTAGGTTGTACTAGAATTCTATGGTGCAGGTTTCCGGAAAGTGATATTTCTAAGGAGTCTTCAATCTGTGATATCTCAGACTGAAGGCGTCGATTTAAAATGTAATAATATATAGAAAGACATATAAAAAGTAAAAGAAAAAATATTAGAAAAAATAGAATCATGATAATTATGCCTCCTTATTAAATCGATATCCTATACCATGTACTGTTTCAATGTAATTGATATTAGGACTACAATCTTTTAACTTTTTGCGGATTTTACAAATAATGGACATTAGACTTCCATCATCGTAAAAATACTCTTCTTGCCAAACGGATTCATATATTTGCTTTTTTGTATAAACTGTATTAGGGCTTGAAGATAAACACAATAGAATGTCAAATTCTCTGCCAGTTAGAGTGACGTTTGTATCATTACAAATTACACTTCTAGTAGCCCTATCTATTGAGATTGTGTTAAACTGTAATAAATTATTTTCACTATCAGAGGGAGATATGTTTAATTTATATCGCCTAGTCAGAGCATTAATTCGTGCTTCAAGTTCTTTTAAATTAAAGGGTTTAGTTAGATAATCATCTGCACCTAGGCGTAATCCGATAACTTTGTCCTCTAGACTGTCTTTGGCTGTTACCATAATTACTGGAAAATTCCAATTGTTATGAATATGGGATAAGATTTCTAATCCACTCCCGTCGGGGAGCATAATATCTAGGATTACTAAAGAAATTACGCTAGAAGATGCACTAAGGATAGAAAATGCTTCCTGTTTAGTATGTGCTACCAATGGAGTAAAGCCTTCATTAAAAACGCAATGTTTCATTAAATTACATAAATCAATATCATCATCAATAATTAGTATATTGCTCATTATATCTTGTTCCTTTTTATATAGATAAAAGTGAAGAGTTAACAATAAGAATTTTAACATGTGAAATGCATGAGAACAAGTATAAAATAGAAATATAAGAATGGTAATATAATGGAAGGGAAAATTTATGAATTTATCAAATGATGAAGCAGTAAAAACTTAAATAAAAAAATTTTGCAGAATTACAATCAAATATACACTAATGATATTGCTTATTATACTTACAGTAGTGATGATAATTGGCGCAATATGTCAACAGAACGTTGCCGCTATTGGATATGTGGGAATATTGATTATGACATTTTTAATGATGCGTTATCCATTTAAACAGATTTCTCCAAATTATTAAAAGAGATTAAAAAAAGCAGAAGGGGATATATGGGTAGTTATATACGCCCTCTACTTTTTGGATGGCAACATTTTATTTTATATGAAAAACATTGTTTCTGTATTCCGGAACTCAGATGGTGGGAGTCCCGTTTGTTTTTTGAACAGTCTGCTGAAATATAGTGGGTTATCATACCCAACAATTGACGCAACTTCAGCAACAGAATACGTGGTGGTTCGGAGCAGTGTCTTTGCATTTGTAATCCGTAGATTTAATATATACTGCATGGGAGTTACACCGTTGTAGCGTTTAAAGCTGCGGATAAACCAGCTCGTACTAAGGTGTTTGTCCATGGCGTATTGTTCAATGGAGATTTCTTCTGTAAAATGTTCGCTGAAATACTGTGTGGCCTTCTCCATTTCTTTTTGCAGCATCCGGTTCTGGGAGGAGATGCCAATAGGGGCTTGCCGGCTGATCAGAAGGAACAGTTCACGGAGCAGGAGTGATAAATATTCCTCATAATGCGGGCGGGTAAGCTGGAGCTCCTGGATCATTTTCCGAAAAAGTTGATGGTATTCGGAAGAGTTTCCAGTTTGCATAATCCGTCCGGACTCAAATAAATGATACTCTTTTAAAATATTTTTTATATTGCTCCCGGTAAAATGAACCCAATACACTTCTGTCTGGTCTGAACCGTAGTAAACATATTTCTGCATCTCCCTGGGGCGGTACAAAAGCATGTGACCCGCCTCAATAATCTCCTCTTTACCGTCAAGAAAAAAATGCCCTTTTCCGGCTACAATATATAATAGTTGATAGTCAATCCTTCCTCTGGGTCGGTAGGTGGGCAGTTTGGGCTGGTGGATCAGCCGGTAAGTGCCGCAGCTACCCACAACCAAAGGTCTGCTCTTATCCTTGAAATCCAGTAATGAATTATGCAGATAACCGGAATTTATATACATGATATTCCACTTCCTTTGAAATCATTGGTTTGTTTCTAACAGTAAGTGTATCATTATGTACATATTTTGTGCAATAGTGTTCATAGATAAATTGATAAAAAAAGCGTAGAATAAGCAGTGGAACAAGGGGAAACAAAGAAAGTTAAGAGGAGAGTGTAACAATGAAGAAAGCAATTTTGGTATGGACCGCTATTATGACGGCCGGTATGCTGGCACTGGCAGGATGCGGGAAGAAAGAAACTGGACAGGCAGGAGAATATACAAACCTGGCAGATAAAGAGTCCAGAAAAGCTGTTGTGGGAGAACTGGAGGCGTGCGGTGTAACAAAAGAACAGACAGCGGCACTTGAAAAATGGGCAGAGGATTATCACGAGATAACAGCTAAGTCGTACTCGTATCCCAAAGGATTTACAGTCCTTCCGAAAGACGGGATGGATTACAGTTCTATTTTGATGGATGATTCTGCGAAACCGTATTCCTATCTGCAGGTATCAAACTGTCGCCTGACCGCTTTTAACCTGATAAAGAACCAGCTGACAACAGCGGAGACTGGGAATGATACGGATTTGTGGTTGATGTTTGATATTGATGCCATTGACACGATGCCGGAATATCAGCTGACAAAAGAGGAAAGAGCAGATTTTCTGACACTTTTTAACCAGGTGTCTGTGGAGGGAACTTCAACTTTAGAGGAGCATGAGCAAAAAATCCAGGAGGCATGGAAAGAACGGGACATTCAAATCAGTGGGGACAAACTTTCCCTGATCAGCGTGTATCTGCACGCACCGGAGGATCAGGCACGTTTTGTAGGACACACGGGTGTTCTGGCGGACACAAAAGAGGGACTGCTCTTTGTAGAAAAATATAGTGCTATGGATCCGTTCCAGGCAACGTATTTTAAAGACCGGGCAGAACTAAAAGAATATCTGCTGGCACGTCCAGATTTGTATGGAGATAAAACGGAACTGGCGCCCATTATTATGGAAAATGGGAATGTGATGGAGTAAAAGAAGAACAGGCAGGCAATCATAAGACCGGTGTATCTGAAAAAATTTCAGGTATGCCGGATTTTTTGGTGAATAACGGATTAGGAGTTATAGAACTGTATTATTTTGTGCATGTATAGTCTCATAGAGTTTATGGACGAAATGTGTGATGTTTATGATCTCTCAAATTGTCCAATTCCTGATTACCCAAATTGTCTAGAAACAGCTCAATCTTGTGTCCACAATAGTTCTTTTTGATATCGCCGGACTGTTCCGGCGATATCATTTTATCCAACCAATTCGTTAAGTTCTTTCAATGCATATGCAATCGCTGTTGCATTTTCATATCCAAATGATTCATCGCTTCTAGAAATGGACTCCCTGTTCCAAAATATATCATTCAAATGAGACAATTCACATCCCATGTGCCATCCGGGAATGCATAGAAACATTCCACCGATTTGAGAACCAAACAAGATATGAAAGCTGTATTCTTCTGCTGATACGATTGCTTCATAAGGTTCTTTGTCCGTTTTTAGCGGTTCAATCCGTCCTTCTTTCTGAACGATTTCTGAGTCTTCTTCATCATCACCGTAAAAATATACCACTGGATACTGATAAGTGAGAGTCATGATTGCTCACCTCCCCTTAACATTTCATGTTCACTGACGTAGATAACATCCTGATCATCAATGATACGGAGATTTTGTTGGCAGCCATACATCAGGGATTTTTCACAAATTCGGTTAATCAGTCTCGGAATTCCACATGAAAGTCGGAAGATTTCATCCATAGCCCGCCGGCTGAATAATTCCCGGTCAATAATCCCGGCATATGTCAAATGCGATTGAATATATTTTTCTGTTTCCGCCCGGTCTAAATGTGGTAAGACACAGTTAATATCAATCCGTTGCCGGACGGCATCATAGCGTTTTAACCGCAGCTTATCTTCCCAGAGTTCTGACTGTCCAACCAATACCAGTGCCATAGGGCTTTCCGAATCAAACCGGTAATTTAATAAAAAGCGGAATTCTTCGATCGTTTCCTTTTCCAGCAGATGCGCTTCATCAAGCACGCATACTACTTTCTGTCCATGTACACCGCGGATGATTTCGATTTCCTTTTGCAGCTGTCGCTTTGCGTCTCCCCGGTAAAACTTGGATTCCAATCCCAACTGATCCAGCAATCCTTTATAAAACCATCTCGGTGTGAGCTTTGAATCCGATAAATACAGGAAAATATATTTTTCTTTTGAAAGGCTTGCGGAAAATTTACGGATAAGAGTAGATTTCCCACATCCGGCATCTGCGGTAACTACTGCAAAAAGCTGACGGTCAGCGACATATGCAAGGCGTCCCAGACAATCTGTCATTGCTTTTGATTCATACAATGCTTCCGGTGGAACTTTTCTGGAAAAAGGTGTGTGTGTCATGTGGTAAAATTTTTCATACATAGTCCGCTACACCTCCCGTTTGTATGCACCGAACGAGATCGCATCAGCGCAGCGCCTGACTGATTCCTTATGCTGCTTTTCGAGTACATCCAGAAATCTTGAGGTCTCAGGTTCTTCTTTCTGCATTTCTTTTGGAATCATTCCCCGTGGTTCGCAGTATTCACCAATCTTTAAAGGCCTTACCTGAAAAGGTTCCATTCCATGTGCGGTCACAGTAATGATCTCAGGTGATGATGGAGCATAAGCAATCTCAACAGTACGTCCAATCAACTGAGTTTTTGTCTCGTAACGTCGTCCTTGGAAACTAATGCACCCGCCTTTATCAACTTTACGGGATTCATGATAAAGGAATGCTTCTCCAACAACAGTACTGTCCAGAAAAACAAGTGGACGGTTGTCCCGGTTGAATTCCTGCAACGGAGAGATCCCTTCTTCAGGAACGGATACTCCAAGACTTTGATAGTATTCCCGGATTCCTTCGTGTGATCGGTTATGGTAGTATTCTTCCAGATAAATGCTCCAATAATAATTCAGTTCCTCCAGTGTGTAGATTTTTTTCGCTTTTGCCTCTGCAATGAAATCATCTACTACCTGATGGAACTTTTCTATTTTTCCCTTTGACTGACCGCTTGCTACAGGGGCATGTGCAACCCGTATAGATAGCTTTGCTAAGGACAGCTTTAACTGTTTTGCAACATACTGGGTTCCATTGTCGAAATAGCACTTATCAAATCGGCCAAACTTCAGGATTACCTTATGAAAAGTGTCTTCCACGATGGTTTCTTCCTGATTATCATAGAATTGTGAAGCCAGGATCATTCTGGAATGATCATCAATCGCAGAAGAAAGATAGGTTTGTACCATGGCTCCATTTTTCCCAATGGGAAGTTTCGGGCCATACTTGATATCTCCCTGGACTAACATCATTCGATGCGACTTGCAAAAACGTTTTGATGAGCTTCTTCTTGCATCTTGATAAATATCCATATGAGCAGAGCCGAATCCGGCCTGATATAGGTGCCGTTGTAAAGTTGGACGCTTTAATACGCCCGGAGCGACTTTTCCTTCTGATTCGAGAATAAAAATGATCTGTTCTACAGATCTGCGAGGGACCTCTCGTCTGAGTTGGATTGCTTCTTGCAGGATTTCATCGTAATTATCAGGCATCACTTCTTTTTTATACCGGACACGTTCTGCCGGTTTTAATCCTTCAAATCCTTTTTTCTGATAAGCATTGACATATCTACGTAATGTACGTTCGGATAATCCGTTCTGTTCTGCCAGTTTACTTCGCAATTCTCTTACCGCAGCCGGATCAATATTTTCATCCAATAGTGGTGAGATCATCGTATACTTCTGTAAAGCAATTTCATCACGGTTCTGCTTTCTTATTAAAGCTGTATTTTGATTCATAACTGTATGTATCTCCTTTCTGAGATCATCATACAGTCCTTTTCCCGGACAGTGAAAACAAAGTCGGTAAAACTCACGAATAGCATGGCTGTAAAGAATTCCCCGAATTATATAGGTAACGGAGAATGGTTCTCAGCCAGGCATCTGGCATGGAACTCTTTATGTGACCGAGCAATGAATTACTGAATTTTAACAGTTCCTCTTTAAAACCCAGTAATCTGTAACCAATCGATTTCATATGTCCTTCTATGTTGAATTGATTTAAAATAAACCAGTGATGCCAGCGGAGCATCGTTTTTTCGGAAGGATAAATTTCAGAATCTTCATCATCAGGATTAACGATATCATCCAAAACGCCAGAGATTGTTTCCTCATTATAGTGTTTATACGGAACCAGACAATCTGGCAGCATCCGGTGAATTCTCTTGCATTTCAGATTATTGCATCTGTGTCTCGGGATTTGAATCCATTCATGAGAACCATCTTCGTAGCGGATGATTCGTTTGCAGTAATCTCTGAAAATCAAATTTCCTATTCGACATACAGGACAAAGAAATTCATTGCTCTCTTGTAAAAATATGTTGTCCAATCCGGGTGTAATCTGTTACAATAAACATGGTTATTGACCAGGGTTCCAGAGTACGATCTTGCTAGGAGGGTGCTTTGGAACCTTTTCCTTTTTCTTGATAAGGACAGTATACTAATCAATTGGTGGACAATCAAGCAGATCTGGATTTGGACAATTTAGGAGATCATAAACAGTGTGAAAAGGGCGTAAAATAACGATAAAACAAAGGAAAAATAAAGAGGATAAAGGAGGAACACAGTGTGATTGTGCCAAGACATTATGAGGACTTAAAAATAGTGCATGAGAATACCATGCCTTATCGAGCTTATTATATGCCGTCTTCCCATGATATGGGGCCTCTGGTAGAGAATCGGTATGCTTCAGACCGGGTTACCGAGTTGAATGGGACATGGCAGTTTCAGTATTTTAAGAGCATCTATGATTTAGAGGAAAAGTTTTATGAACTGGGGTATGACTGCAGCAAGTTTACCAAGGTGGAAGTGCCGGGGGTATGGCAGAATTATGGGTATGACAGCCACCAGTATACCAATGTGAGATACCCGATTCCTTTGGACCCGCCGTATGTGCCACAGGAGAATCCATGCGGAGCCTATATCAAGAAGTTTGTATATCAGAAACCAGAAAAGGCTCCGAAAGCATATTTGAATTTTGAAGGTGTGGATTCCTGCTTTTATGTCTGGGTGAATGGAACGTATGTGGGTTATAGCCAGGTTTCCCACGCTACAAGCGAATTTGATGTGACGGATGCTTTGGCAGATGGAGAAAATACCTTAGCTGTACTGGTTCTGAAATGGTGTGATGGGACTTATCTGGAAGACCAGGATAAATTCCGCATGAGTGGGATTTTCCGGGATGTATATCTTCTGAACCGCCCGGAACAGGTGATTTATGACTACTTTACAACCACGGAACTTCGAGAAGGACAGGCAGTGCTTACGGTGAAAGCCCGCTATCAGGGACAGGCGGTGCCTGCAAAGCTGACGCTTTATGATGCAGATCATAAAGCGGTTGTCTCACAGGCATTGAATGAAGAAGCGGGTACGGAATATACTCATAAAGCGGTGATGTTGGTAAAAGAACCGAAGCTGTGGAATCCGGAACAACCATACTTATACACCCTGGTCCTGGAAACAGAAGGGGAAGTGATTACAGACCGGATTGGCATCCGGGAAATCGTTGTAAAAGATGCAGTTCTCTATGTGAATGGAACTGCCATAAAATTCAAAGGTGTGAACCGACACGATTCAGACCCGGTGACTGGCTTTGTGATTGGGCTGGAACAGATGAAAAAAGATCTGCAGATGATGAAAGAGAGTAACTTCAATGCAGTCCGTAGCAGCCATTATCCCAATGCACCTTATTTTTATCAGCTTTGTGATGAATATGGATTTTTTGTGATTGCAGAGGCAGATAATGAAAGTCATGGAACCCAGTCTCAGTATTTAAAGGATTCCAGTTGGGAAAATGTAAGCCGGAAATGGAATGAAAGAATTTCGGATAACCCGGACTTTATCCCGGCTACTATGGACCGTACAAAACTTTGTGTACACCGGGAGAAAAACCGCCCCTGTATTATCATCTGGTCTATGGGAAATGAATGCGGTTATGGATGTACTTTTGAGGAAGCATTAAAGTGGACAAAAAGTTTTGACCCTGCCAGACTGACCTGTTATGAAAGTTCTTTTTACCGGAATGATAGAAGGAAATATGATTACACCAACATTGACATTTTTAGCCGGATGTACCCTTCCCTGGAGGAAATCCAGGAGTATATGGAGGAGAAGCCGGATAAACCGTTTCTGTTGATTGAATACTGCCATGCCATGGGAAACGGGCCGGGAGATTTGGAAGACTACTTTAAAATGGTTTATAAGTATGATGTCCTCTGCGGCGGTTTTGTGTGGGAATGGTGCGACCATGCTATCTATCAGGGACAGGATGCCAATGGAAAAGAAAAATACTTCTATGGCGGGGATTTTGGGGAAGAAGTCCATGATGGGAATTTTTGCATGGATGGGCTGGTATATCCAGACCGGACACCCCATACCGGGCTTTTGGAATACCAGAATGTATACCGTCCTGCAAGAGCCGTATCTTTCTGTCAGAATACAGGGGAACTGTGTCTGGAAAACTATATGAATTATGTGGATTTGAAGGATTATCTCTACCTGACCTATGAAGTCAATTGTGACGGTAAGCTGCTGGAGAAAAAGCAGTTGGAACTTAAGGAGTCTATCCTCCCCAGAAAAAAGGGAACGGTTCAACTGAAGATATGTGTTCCGGAATGCGGAAAGTGTTACCTGAAGGTATCTTATCACTTAAAACAGGGAAATGCCCTTGTTGTTCCAGGAAGTGTGATTGGATTTGATGAAATTCTGCTAGAAAATAAAGACGAAAGAAATCAGCAGGCAGTGAAGTTGTTAGAATACAGAAAAGAAGATGCTGTGTCTATGCAGGTTTTGGAAACAGATCGGTTCCTTACGATTGAAACAGAGAAGTTCACGTATCTCTACAGTAAACTTTCCGGATTGTTTGAACAGTTATGTTTGAATGGAGAGGAACTGCTGGCTGCACCAATGGAAGTAAACATCTGGAGGGCGCCAACTGACAATGACCGGAAGATGAAGTTGGAATGGATGGCAGCAGGATATGACCGGAGCAAAACCAGAGCCTATGATACAAAATGGGAAATAAGTGGTGAAAGTGTTATCATTCACAGCACTATGTCTGTGGCGGCAGTAGCACTTCAGAAGGTTCTGGATATAGAAACTGAGTGGAAGGTACAGAGCACTGGAGAAATTTCTGTAAATATGCAGGTGAAAAAAGATATGGAATTTCCGCAGCTTCCAAGGTTTGGACTTCGGCTATTTTTAAAGGAAGAATATGAAAGCTTGAAGTTCTATGGTCTTGGTCCTCACGAAAGCTATGTGGATAAACGCAGATCCTGCAGTCATGATCTTTATGAAACGACAGTAGCAGAGCAGCATGAAGATTATCTGCGACCACAGGAAAATGGAAGTCATACAGATTGTGATTATGTGATGATGGAAACGGAAGGCCGGACTTTTGGAGCCGTATCATCCAGACCATTTACCTTTAACGTGTCTTATTATACACAGGAAGAGCTTACAGAAAAGGCACATAATTTTGAACTGGAAAAATCGGGAAGTACCATTGTCTGTCTGGATTATGCACAGAATGGCATTGGCTCCAACAGCTGCGGACCGGAACTTCGCAAGGAGTACCGGTTAGAGGAAGAAACCTTTGCATTTGATATGAAGCTTTTATTTGGGAAGGAATGGTAAGAGCACATGAATGAGAAAAAATATTTAAAATGGTACAACAAAGTAGGGTATGGATCCGGGGATATTGCAGGAAACGTGGTTTATGCGTTCCTGTCCTCCTTTGTCATGATTTATCTGACCAATACGGTAGGATTGAACCCTGGAATTATTGGAACCCTGATCGCAGTGTCGAAATTATTTGATGGGGTTACAGATGTATTCTTTGGCTCGCTGATCGATAAGACAAAGAGCAGACTGGGCAAGGCAAGACCTTGGATGCTGTATGGATATATTGGCTGTGCAGTAACACTGGTGGCTATTTTTGCTATTCCTGCAAATATGGGTGAGTTTGCCCAGTATGCCTGGTTCTTTATTGCCTATACCTTGTTAAACGCAGTTTTTTATACTGCGAATAATATTGCCTATTCTGCTTTGACAGCCCTGGTAACAAAAAACAGCAAGGAACGGGTACAGATGGGCTCCTATCGCTTTATCTTTGCTTTTTCAACCAGTCTTTTGATCCAGTCCCTGACGATTGGATTTGTGGAATGGATGGGTGGTGGAGCTGCCGGCTGGAGAATGGTTGCCATTGTTTATGCGGTAATCGGACTTGTAGTGAATACCATTTCCGTATTTTCAGTGAAGGAACTGCCGGAAGAAGAATTAAATGATGGAAAAGCATCTGGAGCAGATGAGAAATATTCCCTGATTGATGCCGGGAAGCTCTTGTTTACAAACAAGTATTATGTGATGATCTGTGCTACTTATATTTTACAACAGATTTATACCGCTATGTTAAATATGGGGATTTATTATATGACCTATATCCTGTTTAATGAAAATCTGTACGGCGTATTTTCCTGGGCGATTAATATCCCTCTGATTATTGCACTGCTGGTTACACCGTTTTTAGTGGAAAAATGGAAGGGAATGTATAAACTGAATTTGACCGGATATGTGATTGGAACGATTGGAAGAGCCCTGGTTGTAGTAGCCGGTTATCTGGGAAGTGTGCCATTAATGCTTTTGTTTACCGGTATTGCAGCCTTTGGTATGGGACCATGGCAGGGAGATATGAATGCAGTGATTGCTTCCTGTTCGGAATATACGTATCTGACAAAGAAGAAAAGAGTAGATGGAACCATGTATTCCTGTACCTCTCTTGGTATTAAACTGGGCGGTGGAATTGGAATTGCCATTACCGGCTGGCTTCTGGACCTCAGTGGTTTTGACGGAACGCTGGCGGTGCAGAGTGATTCCTGTATTCAGATGCTTCAGATTATGTATCTTTGGGTTCCGGTGGTGATTGCTCTTATTATTACTTTTATCATGTCCAAAATGAATGTAGAACGTGCCAATGAGAAACTCCTGGAGGAGCAGGCCCTTAAAGAGGAAGATGATAATTGGTACAATTAAAATAAGCAGCATAGAAATCCATAATTTTTTCTAAATAGTTAATCAGTTTTTTCATGTTGGTGTCCTCCTTTCCTGATTTCTGGCTTTATTATAGCGTATCAGGGGAGGGAGTGCGTGCCAAATGAAAAAAAGAAACAGCCAAATCTTGAAGAGAAGGGGGAAAACAGAATGCAGCCGTCTTATGAAGAAAAAACAGAAAAGTTCAGTATGATAAGGAAAAAACCGCATCACGTTCCCCCGCATCTTCACAATGCCATAGAACTGGTATATGTGACAAAAGGGGAGCTGGAGCTTGGCGTTGGATATGAACTATATCATATGGAAAAAGGGGACTTTGCAGTCGTTTTTCCGGACCTGATCCACCATTATCAGGTATTTTCAAAAGAAAGCAATGAAGTGTACCAGATTTATGCTTCTCTGGAACTTAGCGGGCCATTTATGGCTTTGCTGCAGAAAAAATGTCCGGAAAATCCAGTCATCAAAAAAGAGAATCTTCCTTATGAGATTAAAAATTCTCTGGAATGTCTGATAAGTGGAGAGAAGGTCAATGAAATCGTGGGGCAGGCTTATTTACAGATTATTTTGTATCAGTGTAACAATATGCTTCAATTTATAGAAAAAGACCGTGTGGGGAGTAATGATCTGATATATTCTGTTATGACATATCTGTTATCCCATTTTCAGGAAGAACTGACACTTGGAAGTGTGGCAGAAGCCCTTGGGATCAATAAGTTTGCCTTATCAAAAGTCTTTTCTGGTATCTTTCATACGAATTTTAATCAGTATTTGAACGAAATCCGGCTGAACTATGCCTCTTCTCTGCTGGAAAATACAGATAGAAGGATTACAGATATTTATCTGGAAGCCGGATTTGAAAGCCAGCGGACATTTAACAGGGCTTTTCAACAGAAGTATGGGCGGACACCTAGCGAATATCGGAAAACATGGTGGGGAAAGTAGAGGATTTTTTCAAAATCTCCAAATGGAAGATAGAAAAGCCTTATTTTTTGTACTACTATGAATATAAAAGTATATACCCAAAATCGAAGTAGGAGTTTTTGTTTTATAAGAATGTATTGGATGAGTATGTGAAATTATATTTTGTCAAAATATGAGATATACCTTGAAATCTTCTGTTGGAAAGTTATATGATAAAATTAATTTTGGAATAAAAAATGCTTCTTTTATGAGAACATTCAGAGCAAATAGGAATATCTAGGAAGAATATCCTAATTGATAAAACTGGAATTAGAGGATACCAGTTCTATGACGCATACTTTAATTTCAATAAATTTGAAAATTTAGTTTTTTATTTTGAAATAATTTCAGAAGTGGAATTTTGTTGCAATGTGTACTATCTATATATAAGGACATCGATTATTTTTTGGATAATTGATGTCTTTTTATATTTTTGAGAATTTTAGTGAGGAAAGAGGACGTTAGATATAAAAATATGTATTAAAGGGGGGGGAAAACTATGAACCTAGGAGAAGAGTGTGTTATGAAAAATACAGGAGGAAAGGTATCAAGAACTATCGTTAATAAGAGTCTTAATTAAAGGGAAAGGGACCACAAATGTAATAGTTAACATACAAGATAGAAAATGAATTCAAACTATATAAAACCATATATAAAGAAAAATACAGGGAGAAAATTTAATGGATATAAAATGTTTTTGAAAATGTCAGAGGAAGAAATAAAAAGATTAAAGCACCATATAGAATATTTTTTTGACTTTGAGAAGTATCCGGAAGTAAAGATTGAAAAATAGTAAATTGAACCAAAACTGGCAATAAAATACAAGAAAAAGGCTCACATAATGAACCGGATTTACTGTATTCAAACCGTTGGAAAGAGTCCACCTGCATATCAACATTTAACGGGTAGGTGCATCAGTCATTGATACTGGGATGTCTAATTATTAAATTTACTAGCTCACAAAATGCTCAGTATCGAACCCATTTTCATAATTTTTGTATATTGTCAATGATTAGTAAAGGATTATTATACATTTATTTTTCACCTTCTAAAATTTCGTGATTTGAATTTTTAAACATCTTGTAGAGAAAGAAATATAAGAAAGTCAATATTACGAGGGGTATTTATATAACAAAGCTGTATCGTGAGACAATGATTAAATATGGCATATATTTATTTCTAAAGTTTATACCACAAGAGCAACCCCAAAATTACATATATGACATATAAAAATTACATTGTGCAGTAAATAATAGAAAAATAATGTATAGTTATATATAAAAATGAGATAGGAGTGTGTGAGATGAAAAAAGAATTCCCTCAAAAGGGTTTAGATTTAGAAAGAATAAAAAAATCTTTAGAGGTTGGTAATAACTATATTTCAGAAGATGCAGTGTTTCTTGGCTATCCACAATCTACTCCACATCCATTAGGTGTTGAAATTTTAGCAAAATATATACAGTATAATGAAAATCATGTTGGGACATTTACAAATAAAAATATGCAACTTAACATGACTAGACAGTTAGAAAAAGAGCTAATTGAAATGATGGGACAGTTATATGGGGATGAAGATGTGGATGGATATGTTACCTCGGGTGGAACCGAAGGAAATATAATGGGGATTTGGATTGCACGGAATTTCTTTGAAGATAATGTGTGTTTGGTTAAAACAGACTTAACACATCAATCTGTTGATAAAGCATGTAATCTTATGAAAATATCAGAGATAATTAATATTCCATATACAGAAAAGTTTCAAATGAATATAAATTCTCTAAAAGAAAATATTTTAAAAAAGTTTAGTATTGGTATACAGAAGTTCATTATTGTATGTACGGTGGGATATACAATGACTGGAACGATAGATAATGTTGAAGAAATTAATTATTTGCTTCAAGAATTAGAAAAACAATATAATATAAAGTTTTATATTCATGTTGATGCAGCAATAGGCGGATTAGTTTTTCCATTTATATCCGATAGTGAATTTGCTTTTAAATATAAATATGTTTATTCCATATCAGTAGATCCTCATAAAATGGGATATATTCCATTTGCATCGGGCATTTTTATGTGCAGAAAGGGTATGCAAAAACATATTGAAGTACCAATAAAATATGCAAAAACAGTTATGGATAAAACCTTAATTAGTTCAAGAAGTGCAGCATCTGCGGTTGCATGTTGGGGAGTATTTAATTTCTTAGGAAAAAATGGATTTAAAAAAATTTTGCAGGACTTAATTCGATTAAAAGAATATTTAATTCAGAAATTAGAGGAAAAACAATTAGCGATGGTAATTTCAGATCCTGGAACCAATATGGTATGCATACATTTTATAAATACAAACAATGGGCTTCTACCAGAACAAATTGAAAAAAAATATGTATTGGATGGATTTTATATTAAATATCAGGAAGAAGAAATTGTATGTTACAAAATATATATTATGCCACATGTTACAAAAAAATCACTTGATAATTTTATAAAAGATTTAGAAAACACATTTTAAAGGAGAAGATAAGATGAGTAAGTCAAAATTAACTATTCCATGTCAATGGGATATAAATGTTATAAAAAAAATATTAACTTTTACAGCAAAAAAAGATATTGAGATTGTGGAAATGTACGGTGCATTATCAAATGGAAAATTACCACAAGGTAGGGAAAAATCAATTGCACATCACACAACCAGGGAAGAGGCAAGAAAAATAAAATTGTTTTTAGAATCTCAGAAAATTCAGTTTGCATATTTAATTAACACACCAATAAATATGCAAATGTATGATGAATTAGAAGAAGAATTAGAATGGATTATTAACGTTTTTAAAGCAGATTCCTTGACTATAAGTTCTTTAGAATTATTTAGATTTATTAGAAAAAAATATCCCACAGTACGCATTAATGTATCGACCATTGCTGGAATAAAAACAGTTGCGGATATTGAACCGTACATATCATTAAAGCCAAGTAAGATTATTGCACATCATGATTTGAATAGAAACTTTGTTGAATTGACTAATGTAATAACATTTTTGAAAGGCAAAAATATTGATTTCGAAATAATGTTAAATGAAAGTTGCTTAAGAAGATGTCCTTTTAGGGAACAACACTATGATGCTTTAGGGAAAGGTATAACTGATAGAAGTTTTCATATGAAATGCAATACTATTAAAATACAGAAACCTTATCAACTGTTAATGGCAAATTTTGTTAGACCAGAGGATTTGGTAATGTACGAAAATATAGGTGTTAAATTGTTTAAAATTACAGGGCGTTCTAAGCCAATTGGTTGGTTGGAAGAAGTTGTTTTTGCCTATTTGAACAGACAGTATAATGGGAATTTATTTAGATTATTAGGAACAGATCCCATACTTGAAGTGGAAAATAAGATATATATTGCGAATAGTGCATTAAATGGATTTTTAGAAACTTATCCAAAGTCAGGAAACATAAGTGAAGAAAAAAATTATTGTGAACAGTGGATAAATAAATTATACCTTAATAAAAAGTTTAGAGTGGAAAATTTGCATGTACAATCGTACTTGGATAAAAATAATTTGCGGTTTTTAATAGAAGATAGCATATATTAGGAGGAAAATATGAATATAAAAAATTTTGATTATTTTAAAGTAGGGACTGTTTTCAATCCCATTGGAGGTATAAATGGTGTAAAACCAGTAAATAAGGAGATAACAATTTTATATCCAACAAGATTAAATGCTATGGCAATTGATCCTAGTAAAATTGTGGAAAACAATAATATGAAATATACGCCCGGAGAGGTGGTTTTTTCTACTCAAATTTTTATTGAAATTACTGTGAAAATCATTGATGAGAATAAAATATATGTAAATAAGGAGATGGAAGAAAGGGAAAGTGTTGTAAAACATGCTTGTTTAATTATGAAAGAGGCTTTAGGATATACCAAAGGGTTTGAGGTTAATATTAAAAACTATCATAATTTAAAACATTGTGGATTAGGCTCAACTGGATGTATTCAAGCGGGTATAGCGGCAGCTATTAATCATATTTTCGGAAAACCAATAAGTCCTGAAACTTTAGTTAAGTACTTAGCTCAAAATTATGGAGAAGAAATCGATGGAGATATAGAGTATTTAAATCCTGTGCAGTGTATAGGAGGTTCAGCAGCATCAGGTTTAATGGAAGGAGGAGTACTGATTCTAGCAGGAGAAAACACTGTTGTTGCATCAGGCAACATTAGTGACGAATATACAGTATTGATAGGAATTCCGTTAGATTATTCATTTTGTGATTCAAAAACTCAATTTGAAGAGGAAAAAGAAAATTTAGAGAAGTTTTTCAAATGTGGAGAAAAGTATAGATTTGAGATTGCATATAATATTTTGCATTATTTTCTTCCGGCAATATGCCACCAGGATATTAAAACAATGGGAGATGTGATATGGGATTATAGATATGACAAAGGAAGTATTGCTAATTGTTCCTATACGTATCCTGAACTTCCAGCATTGATGGATAAACTTGCATTTTTGAAGAAAGATGGTTATGTAGAAATATTAGCTATATCTTCGGTTGGACCAGCTATTTTTGTAATTACAAAGAATACAGAAAAGTGTATAGCAACTTTTGAAGAGAACGGTATTAGAGTTATTTCTACAAAAATAAATAATAGCACATATAAAGTTGAGAAATTAATATAAATTGTGGAGTGTGTTATGAATTACATGGATGATTATGAAACATTGAGAAAACAAGAGGGAAGCATTGATTGTTCTTTAAGCTCTGATAAAACAGAATTATTAAAAAAGATTTGTGAAACATGTACGAATATAGAAATATTTAATTCAATCAATAAATATCCTGCTCAAATTTATGAGGAATTTAAGAGATACTTATCGCAGAAATTTGGAGGAAAAAAATTTTTTCTAGGAAGTGGATCAGAAGATATTATATGGAAGATAAATTCATTATTACTCAAGGGAAAAAAAACTGGAGTTGTAATCCCAAATTTCTATCGAATTTATGAAACATTAGTTGATCCAGTATATGTAAAAGTATCTACAGAAATAAATAATTCGATTATATCTATTGCTTCTATTGAACAGGCTTTGGTAGAAAAAAAGTTGGAAGCACTTTGGATTTCAAATCCTAATCCTATAACTGGTCAGTGTTTTAAAATGCAGGAGATAAAGAAATTGATAACAGATTTTCCAAATGTATTGTTCGTTGTAGATGAAGTTTCTATGGACACAGTGTATGATGAACACTCTTTTAGTCTTTTATTGCAAAATCAAGATTTTTTAAATTTAATTATAATAAGGTCTATGTCAAAATTTTACGGTATACCTGGTGCACGTTTAGGTTATGCGAGCATGAATGAAGAATTTTTGACGTATATGTTGTGTAATACTGCAGTTTTTCCAGTGAGTGGCTTTACAATTCTAATTGCAAAAAAGCTTATGAATGATAATTCATTTCAAGCAATGATTAAAAGTCAAATTTGCAATCATAGGTTAAAAATTCAAAGATTAATAGAGTGCTCACGGTATTTGTCTTTTTTGGCATCTGAAACTAATGTATTAGTTATTAAATGTAAGAAGATGAAAATTGATTTTTGGAAAATTCTAACAGAAAAAAATGTAATTACATTTTCAATTGGAACTGAGAAAGGTGTAGAAGATAAAAATATTGTGCGCTTTACAATTCCGAGTGATGAAATTAGATTTAAAAAACTATACGATATTCTGAAAGAAATTATTGAAAGTTATCAATTATAAAGGAGGTAGTAAAATAAAGAGTTACTTATTTATAACTGATTTAGATGATACCTTTTTAAATATGAAAGCTATGGTTTCGGATGAGATTAGAGAAAGAATAAATCATATGATACATGAAGGGTTACAGTTTTCGTTCATTACCGCAAGAGATTGGAATAGCGCATATAAAATTGTAAAGGGTATAGAAATTAATTTACCAGTAGCTGTATTTAACGGGGCTGCAGTTGTTGATTTTCAAAGTCATAAGATTTTGGAAGGAGATTATATTCCTATAGAAAGTTTTTGGGAAATTGTCAACATTGCAAATGAGCATCAGTTGAAGGTGAATTTTAATTATAAAAATAATGATAGAGTCCAAAAAGGTTCCAAAATAATACTTGAAAAAGCTAAAAAGAATAAAATTAGAGATGTATTTTCATGTTCAATAGTTAGTAATGAAAAAGAAGTTTTAAATATACATAAGAAAATATTGGAAAAGAAATTATTGGGAGTAAAAATAAATTTATATAATGATCCTAATAATAAGATGATAAAAATTCTTGATATTGTATCTCTATATTCATCTAAAGGAGTTGCAATAGAGCGAATAAAAAAAATTTGTCAATATACTGATGATACAACAGTTATTGCTTTTGGAAATGGAGAAAATGATGTAGAAATGTTAAAAGAAGCTGACATTGGAGTTGGAGTTGGAAATATACCTAATAGTTTATCTAAGTATGCAGATATATATTTAGAATATAACGGTGGCACGTCAATTTTAGAATTCTTAGAAAAATATTTCTATGAAAGGAGGGATTAAAATGGATAAATATAATAGGAATGAAATAGCTAAATTCTATTGGAATAGCAGAACAATTGTTGACGAGTTTACAGAAGCCAAAGAACCTATTTATTGGAGAAGTTTTTTTGAAACTATCAAATATCCAGAAAGTTTAACTGTTTTGGATTTAGGCTGTGGTGGAGGGCGGAATACATATATGTTGGCTGAATTAGGATTTAGGGTGGAGGCTTGCGATTTACATGAAAATATGCTTAAAGCTACCTGGATGAAAATTCAGAAACTAAATAGTTTGAAACGGAATAAAGTTCATATTCAAAAAGCTAATATGCTAAAACTTCCGTATGAAACAGAAAGTTTAGATATAATTCTTTCAAATGGAATATATCATAATACGTCGTCAGTGGATGAATTTGAACAGGCAATTAGAGAATCAGCGAGAATTCTAAAAAAAGGAGGGTTGCTTTGCCTAAATGTATTTTCAAATGCATATGTTGATGAAACATTAAATAAACAAAGAGAAGAATTTTTATTTGTTACACCAGATGGGTTAGACATGATGTTATTGCCGCCAATACGTATCTTGGATATCTTAAATACTGTTTCACTAGTACCATATAATGAAACAGTATCCTATGAGAGTAAAATAAACGTAGGAACAAGGAGTGTACTTAGAGGAATATTTTGTAAAAAATAGATAAAAAATTAGAAATATCTGCAGAAGAATAGTAATGATAAGGAGGAAATCAAAAGTTATAAGACTTTTGAGCAAAGAATATGAGTGAGAAAGTATGTATTATATGTAATTTAAATTGTAGCAGACGTGAAATGGATATGGCTAAACTGGGTGTTTATTTGCAGTTAAATGGCTACAATTTAGTAAGAGATGAGATGATTGCTGACTATATTGTAGTTACTAGTTGTGGATTTATAAATGAAACAACAAAAATGGCACTTGAACAGATTGAGAGAGTAAAAAAATACTCAGCAAAAATTATTGTTACAGGGTGTGTACCAGATACAGATATTGAAAAACTCAAATCTATTTTTTCTGGAATAGTTATTAGAAATACTGAGCTGGAAAAATTTGACGACATCTTTGGGAAATTTCACAAATTAAAAGATATACCGGATGTGCATGATATGGCATGGGGAAGCAAATATTTCTGTGTAGAGGTAAGTAGGGGCTGTCCAGAAAATTGCTCATATTGTGCTACACGATGGGCAGTTGGAAAATTACATAGTAAACCAGTAGAAAAATGTGTAAGCGAAATAAAATTGTTTAATGAAAGTAATGCTGATAAAGTTGTTATCAATGGCGATAACGTAGGTGCGTACGGATTAGATATTGGTGAGTCTTTTGGAAGTCTGATTCAAGAATTACCATTGGTTGAAAATGGATATAGTGCCTTAATTGATTCGCTCCATCCGAAATGGTTATTAAAGTACTATGACAGTATTCTTGATGCGGCACAAAAAAACACATTGGGCATGATTGTATCAGCAATTCAGTCTGGAAGTGAAAGAATTATAAAATTAATGCGTAGAAAAGCAGACATGAACCAGCTAAAAAAAGCATTTCTGGAACTGAAAAAGGTTAGTCCGCAATTGATATTAGGAACAGAAGTGATTATTGGTTTTCCAACTGAAACAGATACTGAATTGGAGGAAAGTATTAAGTTTGTATTAGATACAAAAATTGATTGGGGACACTTGTTCATTTTTTCTCCTAAGGATGGAACGGAAGCAGCGGCAATGGAGGAACAGGTGGATGAAAATATTAAAATTAAAAGAATTAATCATTTTATTGAACAGTTAAAAGCAAATGATTATTTAGTTCATAAAGAGGAAAAATCCCAAGCAGTAATTTTTTGTAGAAAAGAAGTGTGTATGAAAAGTAGAGAGGCTGATAACGTATTTTGGAAACATTGTTTTGATACAATATGTCCAAATGAACAGGGGCAAGAGGAACTATTAGAAATTTATAGAAATACTGGGGATATTTCGAACACTATTAGATAAAAGAAACTGATTATATTTCTTGCAGGTATAATTTGTGAGAAATATAATCAGTAATGAAAGGAAAAATATGAATAAAAAAAATTTTGTATGTCTCATTCAACCGCATACTTCTTTTAAATTAATGAATGTTCAGCCTGCTTTATTTGATCAATTTGATAGTATAGGATTAATGTCATTATCAGCCTATTTAAAAGAAAAAGGATACGAGGTAGAGATATTACATTTAGCCAAGGCGTTTAGAAACGGATATAGTTTGCAGCAAGTCATTGATAAGATTAAATCAAGAGAGCCTATTTTATTTGGAATTGGAAATATGTGGGTACATCAAAGTGTGGGTATGTTAGAAACCGCAACATTATTAAAAGAAATTTATCCTAATATTCCGATTATTGTGGGTGGACAACATGCCAGTTTTTTTTCTAGAGATATAGTGGAAAGTTATTCTGGATTGATAGATGGAGTTATAGTGGGTGAAGGTGAGGAAACATTATATGATGTTGTAAAATCAGTAGAAGAAAGCGGTATTATAGAAAAGTCAATACCGGGTTTAATGGTGAAAAATTCTAATGGAGAAATAGAATATACTAGAAGGGACATAAAATTAGAGTTGGATAATCTACCATTTCTTTCTCACAAAGGAATATGGCCTAAAATAGATCCACTTCCTGGTGATATTATCCCGTATGCAGCAGCTCTTGATACAGTTCGAGGTGGATGCCCCCAATCTTGTGTTCATTGTTTAGAAGGAAATGGTTTAGGTAAACTTGGACGTAATAAAAGAGCGTTTCATTCACCGGAATATTTGATTGACCAAATGAAACTTTATCTACAAGAAGGAAAAACTAATATTTTAATTCAGGATTCTTTTTACGCAAATGGAAATAAACCAATAGAAAAGTTTGTGGATCTAGCTAAACAAGAGAATTTGTTTGTAGATGCAATGCACTTTTTTGTAGAACCAGGATATTTAAGTTCTGATATATTCAAAGTGCTGGAGTCTTTTCCAGCACAAAAAGTTGCAGTTGATTATGGTATTGAAACAGGTTCTGAAAAGGTAGCAAGAAATATGGGACGTTACTATAATTTGGATAAAATTTACAGAGATGTAGAGATTTTAGGTAAAACCAAGACAGTATCAACTGCATGGTGGCTTATCAGTTTGCCGGGTGAAACAGAAGAAGATGTGAAACTAACTGAAAAGGCCATTATTGAAACAACTAATATGGGAGTTTTAACTGAAAGAGTTTCACAAATGTTATTATTTCCGCAAACAGAATTATATAAAAACAGAAAACTATATGATATACGGGCATATTTCCATGATTTTCATGACTTTAAGGTGTTTTCGAATACTGAAAGGCGTGAAAATGGTCTTTATCCAGAACTAGTTACACATGATATGCCATATCAGACACGGGAAGATACCATTCGACTCTTAAGAGATTTGAAGAAGTCGATTCGTAAGGCAACTGAGGCATCACCATATTATGAAGAAAAGAAAAAATTAGGATTTGTTTTAAATGACTATGACTTTTTTTAGATTTGCAGAAAGGAGTCAATTAGATGAAAGTTGTTGATATTGAAAAAAAGTCAAGAAGAAATATATTTAAATTATTTAAGGAGATGGATTACCCATATGTAGGGATTACTGCAAATGTTGACGTAACTAAGCTTGTTATATATTGTAAACAAGAGAAGTATTCTTTTTTTAAAGTATTTATGTATTTGGTCTCGAAGGTATGTAATACGATTAAAGAGTTCAAATATCGTTTTGAGAATAATCAAATAGTTGAATATGACATAGTACATCCGTCATACATTTTAAAGGTTCAAGAGGATGCGTTTAATTTTTGCACAGTGCCATTTACACTTGATTTTAATACATTTTATGAATGTGCTATTTCCGAATCAAATAAATTGATGGGGAATATAAATCTGGATCATGAGGAAGAGCGAAATGATTTGATATTTATTTCTTGCGTCCCGTGGGTATCTTTTACACATATACTTCATCCAGTATCTATATCCCCGACTGATTCAATACCTAGAGTTGCATGGGGAAAATATTATAAACAGGAAAATAGGATTTTAATGCCTGTAAATGTACAAGCCCATCATGCTTTAATGGACGGACTTCACATTGGAATTTTCTATCAGAAGCTAGAAGATGAAATTCAAAAATTTATAAACAATGAGGGTGTTGTTTATGAGTCCTAAAAAGGTAGAACTAATCATTGGTCCATGCGCTGTGGAATCTTACGAGCAAATGGAAAAAATTGGAAAGATACTCTCTTTTTATCAAATACGTTATTTGCGCGCAGGAGCTTATAAACCGAGAACATCACCAAAATCTTTTCAGGGAATGGGAAAAGAGGGAATTGAGATTATACATGAAGTTGCTCAAAAATATAATTTGTTATCTGTCTCTGAGATTATGGATGTAAGAGACATTGATTTTATGAAAGACAAAATTGATATATTGCAAGTGGGGAGTAGAAACATGTATAATTACACGTTGTTAAAAGAGTTAGGAAAAGTGGATAATACTATTTTGTTGAAGAGAGGCTTGTCAGCGACTTTTGAAGAGTTCATTGAAGCATCTGAGTATATTAATGTTAATGGAAATAATAATATTTGGTTATGTGAACGTGGAATTAGAACGATGGAAGGTGCTACGCGCAATACATTAGATTTGTCTTGTGTAGCTCTATTAAAACAAGTAATATCGTATTCTGTTGTGGTTGATTTAAGCCATTCTCTAGGAAGGAAAGATATTATATTACCAATGGCGTGCGCTGCTATAGCAGCGGGAGCTGATGAACTGATGGTAGAAGTACATCCAACTCCAGAAAAGGCGTTATCTGATAGTCAACAGCAATTAAGTATTACAGAATTTTGTCAATTATATGAGAAATTAGAAGAAGAAAAATATTTATAGAGGTAAATGAAAATGAAAGAGAGCTATTTTTTTACATCAGAATCAGTAACAGAAGGACATCCTGATAAAATGTGCGATGCCATTTCGGATGCTATTTTAGACGCATTAATTGAACAGGACCCCATGAGCCGTGTTGCATGTGAAACTGCAATTACTACAGGACTTGTATTAGTAATGGGAGAAATTAGCACAAAAGCTTATGTAGATATCCCTCAAATAGTTAGAGATACAATTCGTAAAATTGGTTATACAGATGCATCTTATGGTTTTGACGCTGATACATGTGCTGTACTTACTGCAATTGATGAACAATCAAAAGATATTGCATTAGGTGTAGATCAAGCATTAGAGTCAAAAGATTCGAGTCTTAAAGAAATAAAAATAGGGGCAGGAGATCAAGGAATGATGTTTGGGTATGCAACCGATGAAACAGAAGAATTGATGCCGTATCCAATTATTCTTGCACATAAACTTGTGTTGCAATTGACAAAGTTACGGAATGAAAAAAAACTGTTATATCTCAGACCGGACGGAAAAAGTCAAGTTTCTGTAGAATATGATACACAGGGAATGCCGACACGTTTGGAATCAGTTGTTATTTCTACACAACATGATCCAGACATCACACAGGAACAATTGCAGAAAGATATTAAAAAATACGTTTTAGATGCAATTTTACCTCCTGAAATGGTGGATGATAACACAAAGATTTTTATTAATCCTACAGGGAGATTTGTTGTAGGTGGACCTCATGGGGATAGTGGTGTTACGGGAAGAAAGATTATTGTTGATACCTATGGTGGAATGGCACGTCATGGAGGAGGAGCTTTTTCAGGAAAAGATTGTACAAAAGTGGATCGGTCAGCAGCATATGCAGCACGCTATGTTGCAAAAAATATTGTGGCTGCGGGATTGGCTAAGAAATGTGAAATCCAAATTTCTTATGCTATTGGAGTAGCTGAGCCAACTTCAATTATGATAGATACATTTAGCACAGGTAGAATTTCAGACAAGAAATTATCAGAGATTGTATCAGAAGTATTTGATTTAAGACCTGCTGGTATTATAGAAATGTTGAATTTGAGAAGACCTATATATAAACAAACATCTTCATACGGACATTTTGGACGCCAAGATTTAAATCTACCTTGGGAGAAATTGGATAAAGTAAAAATATTAAAAAAATATTTATAAAGTAAAAAATCAAACCATACTCGTATTTAAAGCGTAAGTATGGTTTGATTTTATCTTCTTCACAGATAAATTATATTGATTTTTTGCTATATTTGCATATAAAGTTATTTCATTAAATAACATAGCAAGAATTGTAAAAAAAACGGTTTAAGATTCTGTTATTCTATTCAACGGAAAGGAGGACACAAAAATGAAAAAAAAATCAGTGATTGATATTGAAGCAGTTATAAGCTATATTGAGAATAATCTTGACGGAAAAGTAGAATTAGATACAGTCGCACGTTATGTTCATTATTCAAAATATTACATACATCGAATGTTTACTAAAACAGTTGGCATGACAATACACGATTACGTGGTACGGAGACAACTTACAGAAGCAGCAAAATTGTTAGTTTTTTCTACAAAGCCTATAATTGAAATAGCATTTATCTGTGGTTATGAAAGTCAGCCAGCATTCACAGTAGCATTTAAAGCAATGTATAAAATAACACCAGCAGAATATCGTGAACGTCAGGAATTTTATCCCTTACAATTGAGAGTTACATTGCATAGTAAGAATGTAAAAATAAATTTTTCAAAATCAGATATTAGATTAGCTAAGATGGAAGATATATCAGCATGGATGGAACTTGTAAGGCTAGTGATTGATGGCTATCCCAATTTGAATGAACTAGAATATATAGAAAAGCTAAAAGTGTGCATTGAACAAAGAAATGCACTTATTTTAGAAAAACAAAATACTGTAGTTGGGGTTATGGCGTTTTCTTATGATACTGGAAGTATTGAATTTATGGGAATACATCCTCAATATCGTAATAAAGGAATTCAAAAACTTTTTTTGGATAAATTAATTGAAGAGTATATTCCTGATCGTGAAATCAGTACGACAACATATCGTAAGCATGATAGAGCAGATACAGGATATAGAAATGAATTAATGCAACTTGGCTTTGCCGAAAGAGAGTTATTAATTGAGTTCGGTTATCCGACGCAACGATTTGTACGTTCTGATCATATAATGGAGGTTAAAAATAGTGATTGAAAAGAGAATAGTTAATTGGAAAAGTAGGACAGTACTTTTCCTTATAAGTCAATGCGTTACACTTTTTGGATCTACACTTGTGCAAATGGCAATTGTATGGTATGTAACGCTTAATACTTCATCTGGAGTGTGGGTAGCAGCTTTTAGTATTTGTTCATATCTTCCACAGTTCTTAATGTCTTTTATTGGTGGTGTATGGGCCGATAGATATAGCCGTAAAAGATTAATTATTGGTGCAGATATATCAATTGCAGCAGTTACATTTATTATGATGTTAGCAATGCCTTTTATTAGAGAAGAAAAATTTTTACTTGGAGGTTTACTCGTAATGTCAATAATTCGCTCAGTAGGGGCTGGAATACAGACACCTGCTGTTAACGCTGTAATACCTCAACTAGTGCCAGAGTCTCAGCTTATGCGTTTTAATGGTATTAATGCCACTATGCAATCACTTGTCCAATTTGCGGCACCCGCAGCCGCAGGTTTGTTATTATCACTTAGTACATTACAATCCACATTAATTATTGATATTTTAACAGCAGTATTTGGGGTGGGAATACTTTCCTGTGTATTGATTCCTAAACAAAGAAGCATAGAAAAATCAGCTTCAGTTATAAAAGATATGCGTATGGGAATTCATTTTGCTTTTTCAGATAAACTGATTAGAAAATTACTTATAGTTTATGGATTATTCACTTTTTTGTGTGTTCCTGCAGGATTTCTTGCTGGTCTTTTAGTTAACAGGGTTTATGGCAATACATATTGGTATCTAACAGCTGTAGAATTAATTGGTTTTTTTGGAATGATAATGGGTGGATTATTGATGAGTTTATGGCGAGGTTTTAAGAGCCGCATAAATACTCTTGTATTTGGGCTATTTATCTTCGGAATAATGGCTGTTGGCATGGGATTGACAAAAAAATTTATATTATATCTTATTTTAATGGCATTATACGGTGTTGCTCTAACGATAGTACAAACTTCGATTACAACATTGATTCAAGAAAATGTGAAAAGCTTAATGCAAGGCCGTATTTTCGGATTAATGGGATCTATGTATTCTGGCTTTATTCCGATAGGAATGGTGATTTTTGGACCGATGGCAGATATAATTCCTTTAGAATGGATTATAGTATGTTCAGGAGTGCTAGTGATGATGATTGCAATGATTCTTCGTTTTGATCATCAACTTTATAAATAATAGCTTATGTGTCTGTTATTTATTTTACAAAATGGCAATTACAGATAACTCAATAATTATTTATATGATAAAGAATATAATCTCTGAAAAGAAGGGGTTATATTTTTTTATATAAAAAAATGATTGTTATTTAAGAGAGAGGTCTGTATTTCTTGAGTAATGTTAGGACAAATTATACATCTGGTAGTTTCATCATACAAAAATATCTATTTGTGGAAATTCTTAGTTTATCGTGCGTAAACGTAAAAACGCTCGTTTTGTCTGATTATGGTTTATACGAGGTGTTTTAAAAGTATGAAAAACTAGTAGCTTTTTAGAGGAGTGATTATACTGGTGTACTGTGAACCACCGAACTGGATTATAAGAGATATCATTCCAGAGAATGAGAGTCAGTAAAAGCTACAGATTTTGTTTCGATAAATTACGTACTGGAGCAGTGCTTATAAAGACGGCTAATGCCCCGTTAAAGCAGATCTAATCTTGACAAACTCAAAGTGGCTTTGCGTTGGCGGAATCATGGTTCTGACTTTATCGGACAGGTAGTTCTGATATACCATGATAATCAAGAGAAGGTTGAATTATATATTTAAGTTGAATGTAGATTATTTGGGAAAAATAATGTACTTAATACAACTGTGCAAATAACCTTCTTTTTTAATCCCATAAAACTGACATGAGAAGAAAAAAATCAGAAAATATTACATATAAGTTCTGAATAATTACAAAGATAAGAATTATTATAAATTTATATGTTAAAGTATGTCGGTCATGATTAGACTATATTTAACAGTGAGGAGTAGTACATATGAATTTAGATGAAAATGTAGTGGAAAACTATATAAATACGGTAATAATTGAGAATAAGATTAGTGAAGTATCATTTAAAAATCTCGAAAAGTTTCATTTTGCATATGACATCATAGATAAAATAGCAGAAATAAATCCTAAAAAAATAGCAATATTGCATATTGATGAAAATAAAATAGAAAAATCCATAAACTATAAGGAATTAAAAAACTGTTCTAATAGAATGGCAAATTTTTTTGCAGCTCAGGGAATAAAAAAAGGAGATGCGGTATTGATAGCGTTACGAAGAGCATATCAATTTTGGTATATTTTTTTAGGACTAATAAAAATTGGTGCAATACCAATTCCAGTAGTAAGTCAATTAAGAGAGGTAGATATTAAAGCAAGAATAAATATATCTAACGCAAAGGCAATAATCTCACTATATGGCGAGGATTTTCAAAAAGAAACCGACAAAGTGATAAACGAGTGCGTTAATACTACAATACTTAGATTCTCTATTCGAGGTGGAAATAAAAATTGGATAAATATAGATAAAGAAAATGAGAAGTTTTCTAATGACTTAGTGAAACCTCAAGATTATAATGCGATGGATATAATGTTTATTTTATTTACGTCTGGAACATCAGGAACACCTAAAATGGTAGTACATGATAATTTGTACCCTCTAGCACATTATATTACAGGTAAATATTGGAATAATATAGAACAAGATAAATTGCATTTAACTATTTCAGATACAGGATGGGGAAAAGCATTATGGGGGAAGTTATTCGGACCGTGGCTATCCGGCGGATGTGTCTTCGTGTATGATTTCAGGAAATTTGAAGGTTCAGATATATTACATATGATTGAAAAATATAAAATTAATACTATATGTATGCCACCGACAATGTATAGAATGTTATTGCGTTCGGAGATAAAAAAATATGATTTATCTTCAATTACATGTGCTTGTTCAGCTGGTGAAATACTTCCAAAGGATATAATAAATCGTTTTTATTTATTGACAGGAATAAAGATTGCAAATGGATACGGACAGTCAGAAACAGGGTTACTTATAGCTGATTTTAAAAAAAGAAAATGTAATACTGGAAGTATTGGATATCCAAATCCTATATACAAAATCGAATTAATGAAGAATACAGGAGAAATTATAACTTCTGAAGAAATAGGTGAGGTAGGAGAAATAGTAATTGATTGTCGCAAAAAAATACCAATCGGATTGGCATCATATTTGCAGGTTAGTGAAAAAAAAGAAACTAGTCATATTATAAATGGATATTATCATACTAATGACTTGGCTTATAGAGACGCGATGGGAGCTTACTGGTATATAGGAAGAAATGATACCCTTATAAAATCTTCGGGATATAAAATTAATCCTTATGAAATAGAAAGTGTACTTGCAAATTTAAATTATATAAGAGAGTGTAAAGTCTATGGAGTAGTCGATGAAATTAGGGGAAATATAATCAAGGCGGACATTGTATTATCGGAAGAAAAGGTTGGAACAGAGGAATTGAAAAAAGAAATACAAGATTTTGTGAAAACCACTACTGCACCATATAAATATCCTAGAAAAATAGAATTTGTCAGTGCAATAGAAAAGACTATGACTGGTAAAATTGTACGTAATTAAGAAAAAAACAGCCATTGAATAGGTCTTAGCAGAATAATCCTTTGTTCTGCTTGATTACTGTATTCTACAGCCTGAAATCGTGTCAATGGTAAGCGCAAAATATTGCTACGTTACTCGTAAATTACGCTTGCACCAAAATGATAGATGCAAGCGTTTTCCTCTATTTTAGTTTTGACAGTTAGCTTTCACAGTCTCGCTTCATGGGGCGAGTTGTTCCAACTGTTCATCGAATCTGTTTCCGGATTACGCTCCGGCTCATTCAGCACAGCCTCATTGGCTCTGCCACGGAAATGTTGTTTCTTTTCGTAGATGCCGGGATCATATTTAATGGCTGTTCATAGGAAAGTGTGTCGGTGTCATGAAAATCCACTCTGACAACTTCCTGACTTTCCGGAGCGCTATGGCTGCGTCCGGTTGATGCCGGTAAATCCATACAACTTTTTTGACGTAATCGTTTTACCCAGTTGTAAAAAGTTCCTGGTTTGATGTCATGTTCCACACACCATTGATGATCTGTCAATCCACTTTGACGGCATTCCATGATGAGACGGTATTGTTCTTCTGCAGGTATTCTTTTGCTTCTCATGAGCAGTCCTCCATAAATCGAATCGAGTAAGAGGCTCTCACCTATCATTTCTAGCAACAGAAGATGAAGCAAAGTGCTTGCATTCTCTAATGATTATTATGGACTGAATTTTAGGGCAAAGCAATCCATCGAATTATTTTGCGCTTACTGTCAATGGGGCATTTATGCCGGCTTTAACCCTTTTGCTATTGACTCGGATTGAAGACTGAGGTAAAACGACTGTTTTACCTCGGAAACCGGCCGTTCTAAAACGGAATGGTGGACACTGGGTCCCGTAAACCACATTTATATATAATATCATAAAATTATTTGGTTATTATAAAAAAGGAAAGATGATCTAACACGATAATTATACTGATTAGAGAAGTTGTTTCGTTGATGAGACATTTTTGTTTAGGAAAAAATTACTTATAACCTTTTAATTTTTACATAATACATTAAGTGTTAATTTTTTACTGTATAATTTAATTTTGCATATAAGTGGGTTGTATATCATAAAAAGACTCCTAAATGGGTAATATATATACCTAAAATAAGAAGTATATATGTGTTAATAAGTCACATTTGCATGTGTATGATATATATATTGTTATTATACAGAGGTGAATTTATGGAGTCTAAAATAAAAACAAGCAGTAATAATTCATATTTACGAAAAAGTCAAAAACCCTTGTACATTGATATGGGAAAAAGACTTCGGATATTAAGAATTGAATTGAATTATACACAAGAACAAATGGCAGAAATTCTAGAAATGAGTTCAGCTTATTATGGAAAAATTGAAAGAGGCATTCATGGGCTATCGCTTGATAAGCTGGTAATTGTAAATAAAAAGTTGGATATTGATATAAACTATCTTTTAACGGGGGTTAAAAGAGGAGATTTTTCACTTGATAAAGTGTTAATGGAATGTCCTAGGACTAAAAGATATGACATAGAGCAGTTGATAAAACATGCTTTGAATTTAGTTCGAGACGTAGACAACTAAAACTAGATATAACTTGAAGGGGAAAAAATGTTAGAAATTGCGGTATGTGATGATGATATATTAATTGCAGCAGATATTGAAAAGATGTTAGAAAAGCTATCACTTATTGTTGCTATTAAGGTTGAAATAGATGTGTTTTATGATGGCAGTACATTAGTTGATTATATTAAAAAAGGGAAAAGATATGATATTATTTATCTTGATATAGAAATGCGAAAACAAAATGGTGTAGAGGCTGCTAGAATTATACGTAGAATTGATAAAAAAGTTTTGATAATTTATGTTACCAGTCATGAAAGTTTTGCAAAAGAAGTATTTGAAGTATCTGCCTTTAGATTTATAACAAAACCTATTGTTCCAGATGTTTTTCAAAGATATTTTCTGGCTGCCAAAAATGAGATATTAAATCACCCTCAATATTTTCAGTATCAGTATAACAAAATATCATACAGGATACCTATCGATGAGATAATGTATTTTCAAAGCGATAGAAGAGTCACTTATATTATTACAAAAAAAGGAAATAGAAAATGTTATGGAAAGTTGAATGATATCGAGAAACGCTTAAATGAAGCTAACACATATTTTTATAGAACGCACCAATCATTTTTGGTTAATCCTAAATTTGTAGCTGCATATATTTATGACTCTATGGAATTAATTGATGGAACAACATTAGCAATCAGTGAAAACAGAAGAAAAAATGTGAGTGAACTTTATTGTGCATTAAAAGGGGAAGATATTATTGTTTAGGTATTTTGGAGGAGCATGTGCAGACTTATTGCTGACATTGATATCCATTGTGATATTGAAAATTTATTTTGAAACGTTTTTTGAACAAGACAAAAGAGGGATTATAGGGGAGTTTTTTTGGATATTTTATTTTATGTGGCAATTCATATTGGGAAGAACAAATGTATTGCCGGCATATATAAATGTCATGATTAATGTTTTTCTTGTGAGTATGCTCTGTATAAATACATATGAGGGAGGAATTCTACAAAAAATTGTATTTTCAGTTCTTATTAATACGATATGGATGTTAGCGGAGTTTTTAGTTGGATATATGTTCGTTTTATGTGGAATACATTACATGGTTCCGCAATTTTGGGGATCATTGTTTTCAAAATTATTCACACTATTTATGATTATTTGTTTAAAAAAATTTTTCCAAAATGAAAATGTTAAAGATTTATCAAACAAATATAATATTACATTATTACTTATACCAATAGGAAGCATGTTCGTTGTATATAACACCTTTATGTTGAGTGTTGATATTAACAAAAAGGTTCACATCAAAGAATCTCTGACAAGTTTGATAATTATTTTATTAATTAACATTGTCATATTTAAACTGTATCTGGTCATGTCTAAGGAAAAGGAACTAGAAAAATATAATGCCGTATATGAGCAACAATTAGAATTATGTACACAACATATGCGTGAAAAAGAGAATATTATGATGGACTTCAGGAATGCTCGTCATGATATAAAGCAACACGTTATTGTACTTATTGAAATGTTAGATAATAATCAAAATGAGTCAGCAATAGATTATTTAAGAAAATTAATTAATATAGTACCACTAAACAATCTTGGAATATCAAGAACAGATAATATAGTTGTTGATTCTTTGATTAATGCAAAATATGCAATTGCTTTAAAAGAAAAAATAAAGTTTAATGTGGATATTCACATACCAATGCAACTACCTTTTTATAGTGCTGATTTAAGTATCCTATTGGGGAATATTCTTGATAATGCAATTGAAGCATCGTTACAGGTGACAGAAGATAACCGTTATATTAAGTTATTTATGAAATTTGAAATGAATGTATTGATAATTACAGTTGTTAATGCTTACAATGGTAAATTAGTTAAAAATCGGAACGGTAAAATTGTGACAAGTAAAGCAGAAACTGGGTATCATGGAATAGGTTTAGAATCTGTTCAAAAAGTTGCAACAAAATATCACGGTTCAGTAGTGGTAGAAACGAAACAAAAAGTCTTTACTATTAAAGTGATTTTATGTGATTTATCGTAAAAGTTACAAATAATATCGTAAAAATTACGAGATAAATAAAATAGTTGTTGATGGTAGTATAATATTAAAGATTAAATCGAAGTGGACGATGTGGTGAAATCGGCTATTTTTTATGAGTTATTGAAAAACAAAAATTTTAATTTCAAATTTCTCTATAATAGCTAAAACAAAATGATTTTAATATCTCAAAGTCAACTTTATAGTATAGGAGGATAAAATGAGGAAAATTAAATTTTTTATGAAGAATCACGCAAGTGTAATGGCAAGTATTGCCATGGTATTTAGTGTAATGGCTATTAATAGCCGATGTGTGTGCATCTATCATCAACCGCCAATGCCGGATAGTTTACAGAAATTAAAGAAAAATTGATATGGAAAAACTATCCAAACTATTAACCGACTACATAGTTAAAAAAAACACAATCTCTGAAACAGATTATGAAATATATAAATATGGATTTCTTATAGGGATAGAATTATTAACCTGTATGGTTATATGTTATATATTAGCTATAAAGATGCAGATGTTTTGGGAATGCACAGCCTTTTTTTTATTATTTTTTTCTTTGCGATCACTTGTCGGCGGGTTACACATGAATAGTTTTAAGGTGTGTTTCCTTTGTTCATGTTTAGTTGTGTTTTTTACACTTTCGATGATTAAGTATTTTCCTATATCGAAGGAGTTTTCTTTAGTAATTTCTGTTTTTGAAATTATTATACTATATTACATGAAACCTGTAGAAAATATAAACCGCCCTGTGAATGAGAAGGAGAAAAATGTATTTTCAAACAGAATAAGACAGACTTTAATAATTATAACATTTTCTGTATGTTTTTTTTATCTAGCTAATATACTAAAATATCTGGTTACCATTGTGTATACATTAGGAATTATCATTATATCGATGATTTTAGGAAAAGCAAAAAATCAAATAGAAAGGTGTAGAGGATAATTATGTAAAAGTGGAGATATTATTAATTAGTGAAAGTGATATTATTTTTCAACAAACAAAGAGAGTTTAGGACTGCCTAAATCAACAACGACTGAATAAGAAAACTCGTTTGGCGAAAGTAGTAAACTGTGCCCAAAATCAGAAAATAACTGTAAAACTTAAAAGAGAATAAAATGTTTGCATTTGTCTTTTCGGTACGAGCATAACTTATGCATAGAGTAGCAATATTTTGTTCTTATTGCAAAAGTGGATTAGAAAATTTCTAATACCACTTTTTTTTTGCCCTTTTTTACAGAAAATCCATGAATTTTTAGTTGGTATATAGTAGGAGCACCTTGATAATTTCATAGAGTAAATTTAATTCTGTCAAGAATAATAGCAGTGATCCATCAATTTCCAGGTGGAAGATTTAAAAGATGAGGGACATAAGGAGAATGAAAATGATTAAAATAGCAGTTATCATTTTATGTATTATAACAATCAGTATGATTGCTTGCATCTTATGTACGTCTGTTATAGCAGGCAAGAGAGCAGATGAGAGTATAGAAAGATATTTTAAGGAACAGAAGAGAGGGTAGAATTATATGAGAAAATCGGGTGTGGTATCAAAAGATGTAAAAGGAAAAGATAATGAAGTTTACCATGATATTATATCTCTATTTAAAATATACAGATCTGTGAATTGGAAAATGCAGATAAAAATCAATCAAGTAAAGCAATGCTTTCATACAGAGTATGGCACCGATGTAGATGAATTTTTAGATAGTGTTTACCAGGCAGGAATGGATATCAATCTGGATATGGAAGATATGAGGGAGAGGATCGAATCTATCAATCAGGCCAATAAGTATCTGAAGCTGATTGATGAGGCGGTAGAGTTAATGAGGAAATATCACCCACAGGGCGAAAAGTATTATTGGGTACTTTATTATACCTATATGTCAGCTTATAGAGCAGAGAATACAGATGAAATTCTGGATAAACTGGAGCCGCATTTTCCACGGATACCAAGAATGCACAGAGCCACTTATTTTAGATGGCGAGATAAGGCTTTTGAGGCAGTCAGCAATATATTATGGGGATACGAAACAAAAAATCAGCAAATATTGAAACAGGTAAACCAGAATTATCAGGAATAGGTAAATAAAATAGTCAAAGGGCTGGAAAGGAGAAACATGGGAGTTGTTATGAGCATAGATACGGGAAATAAAATGATGAAAACCAACCATTTTATTTTTCATTCGGGAATTAAAAGAAAAGAACAAAAAATTCTTCCTGGAGAAGAAGGGATTTTTTTTAAAGGGATTAACTACTTGGAAAGTAATCAGAGGATTTCCTATTTGGAAGATAAAACCATTGATGACAGGTATTATATTTTGACATTACTCGGAGTAGCCAAGGAACTGGAAAAAGAAGGAATAGAAACTGGTATTTATGAAGGGGGAACCATTCCGATCCAGTTATTAGTTGGACTTCCGCCGGGGGATTACGGAAAACAGATCCGAAAATTCCGGGAATATTTTTGGCGGCAAGGAAAAGCCGTTTATTTTTCCTATAAAGGAAAACCATACAGAATACGCTATGAGAGCGTAAATGTATATATGCAGGGATATTCTGCGTACATTTTGGTAGCAAATCAGCTCTATTTACAAGAACAGCCAAAGGTTCTGCTGATAGATATTGGAGGATTTACAGTAGATTATCTGTTAGTCCGGTATGGAGTAGTAGACAGAACAAGAATTGATTCCCTTCCGGAAGGGATTATTATGCTTTATAAAAGAATTATGGTAGGAATAAGGCAGCGCTTTAATCTTTATCTGGAAGAAGCAGATATCGATAATATTCTTTTTAAAAGGAAAACACCGTATTCAGAACTAGTTGTTCGAAGAACGTTTGAAATTGCTGCAGAATATATGGGTGATTTATTAGGTTCTTTTTTAGAATTTGGTATTGATTTTCGAACAACAGTGACTGTTTTTGTGGGAGGTGGAACGGTTCTTTTAAAGGATATTATTGATGAAGTTTGGAAAAGATATCATTCAACATATTATGTTGTTGATGATCCGAGAGCAAATGTAAAAGGCTTTATCAAACAATATATGGCAGAAAAAGCGGGATATTAAGGGGAGGACGTATGGCAAAACAAAATCCGTACAGATTTTCCTTGGGATTTGATGAAGAGGACCCGGATCATCAGGAAGTTGCAAGAATACTAAACCAGTTAGGGCATAGAAAAGCAAAGTTTGTTGTAAAGGCGGTTCTTGCATATCATCAAAACATAGAAGGAAAATTTTCAAAAGAGCAGGCGGTGATAGACAAGAAGCTGGATATACCAAAGAAAAACAGAGTCGTACAATTACAAGATGAATTTCTTCCAACACTGCAAGAGGAGGATATTCTCATGATACAGAAAAATAAAGAATTGCTTCAGGAAATGGAGAAAGAGGAATTAGAGGAAAATAAAAGTTTCTATAAAGAAGAACTTTAGAAAGAGAGGAAAAATGCGGAATAGAGTAGAGTATATTTTAGGAGGAATGACAATTTTACAAGGACTGCTTGTGGGGATGGCATGGAATGGAAAGAAATGGGCATTTCTGCTGTTGACATTATTGTTACTTTTGCAGGAAATGGTTCTTATTCTTCTTTTAGTGAGAAAGAGATATCAAAAAAAGTTTTGCCCGAAATGTGGAATTGAGATTATTATTTGGTATCGGATTTGTCCTAATTGTGGACACATATTCAAACCTGGATGTAAAAAAGAAGATTTAACAGAAATGATTGAAGATGCTTTGGACCAAGAGGAAATTGGAGAGTTTGATCAGTTGGAAAATTCGACAGACAGAATGGAGGAAATAGAAGAGTGCATGATTGAAAGATATATACATAATGAAAAAAATATATAAGTTTATTTATGCTGTCTTTTGATGCAAAAACATAATTAGAGTAGTAAAGGAACATTATGCTGTTAGAAGAATTCTAGCAGCTTTTTTGTAATTATTACTTAAAAGCAAGTAATAGTAACATAGAAGTAAAACTCTCCGCCTGGAAACGGATTATAGATTAAAAACAGATTTCAGGAGGAGATTTATGGATAAACAAAAACGAACTACTATAGATGAATTTAGTGCATACCTACAGAGTGCAGTAAGAAATACCACTATTAACTATATGAACGATAAAAGTAAGATTAAAGAGCATGAGATTACTTTAGAAGAGGATTTGGAAAATGTAGAAGGAAGACTAACTATTAAAAGTCAAGCCTTA
>NZ_KI271122.1 GCF_000469345.1 Eubacterium ramulus ATCC 29099 | reverse complement strand
TCCCAATGTCATTTAGATAAGGATTATACAAAGAACAGTGTATATAGAAATATGTACCCTGTTCTTTTTTTGTAAAATTATGTTAAGCACTTGACATGATAATCAAAATGTGCGGTCGCTCTAACTATCTTTTTTAAGATAGTTAGAACGACCCTTGTAATTAAGAAAATATCTTGATTGCAAGGAGAATTACACGATGAATTATTCTACAGAGGTAAAACAAAAATTACTATCAATTATTACAAAAATGGATTCTTACTATTGGCTATTTACAAAGCATCCAAAAACGGACTTTTCCCGTAAAAAGAAATGGTCATTTGAAGAGGTTATGAAGTTCATGCTTACAATGGAAGGCAAAGCATTAAGAGATGAACTGTTGGAATATTTTGAATTTGATAATACTACACCATCAAATTCTTCATTCAATCAGCGTAGAGCACAGATATTGCCTGAAGCATTTGAATTTTTATTCCAAGAATTTACAAAGTCTTTTACGGATAATGTTACATATAATGGTCTTAGACTGATTGCATGTGATGGCTCGGATTTGTGCATTGCACACAATCCCCAAGATGAAACAACCTATTTTCAAACTCTTCCTGACAGAAAAGGGTACAACCTATTGCATTTAAATGCTTTTTATGATTTATGCAGCCGCCAATACACAGATGCAATTATCCAGCCTTCACGCTTGGCGAATGAAAGACGTGCAATGTGTGAAATGATTGACCGATACAATGATACATCAGCTATTTTTATCGCAGACAGGGGTTATGAGAATTATAATATATTTGCCCATGTGGAACACAAAGGAATGTATTATTTAATTCGTGTCAAAGATATAACAAGTAATGGTATAACTTCAAAACTTACAATGCTTCCAGAGAGTGGGGAATTTGATGAATGGGTTAATGTTACGCTTACTAAAAAGCAGACAAATGAAGTAAAAGCAAATCCAAAAAAATACAGAGTTATTGATAAGAAAACGCCTTTTGATTATCTTGATCTGCATTTTAATAATTTTTACGAAATGAAAATGAGAGTGATACGTTTTCCAATACCTCAAGGTTCTTATGAATGCATTATTACAAATCTGCCACAAGATAAATTTAATTCTGATGAAATCAAACGGTTATATGCAAAACGTTGGGGAATAGAAACCTCTTTTCGAGAATTGAAATATGCCTTAGGACTAACACGTTTTCATTCAAAGAAACCAGAATATATTATGCAGGAAATATGGTCAAGAATGACTCTGTATAATTTCTGTGAAATTATAGCAACTAATGTTGTTATAAATGAGAAAAAAGGCTGTAAACATACATATCAGCTCAACTATACC
>NZ_KI271121.1 GCF_000469345.1 Eubacterium ramulus ATCC 29099 | reverse complement strand
CATCAGCGACAGCTTGCTTATAATAGCACTGCCCACGGCAGAAGTCAATACATTTTGGCCGCTTTTTCTGAAGTAGGTCATCTCCCGTTTTTTATCGTTATTGCGTGAATTGTGCAAATTATTTGCACAATTCTTATTTATCGCAGAAGCAGATATATTCCTTCTCATAGTTTCCCCACCATGTTGTCCGTCCTCTTCCATCTGCTTTTCCACTCGGCAGAAAATAGATTGTAGAAAATAACATTTCCTCTGCATTTAATTTTACTATAATTTTTAAAAGTTTATCATCCAATGGGAAGATAATGTCCTGGTCCAGATCTTCCGGCATCATTAAATTCAGATATGTCTTCTCTGCATCTGTAAGAACTTCATCGACCATCTCACGGGAATCCATATCGAGTCTGTAATAATAGAAATCGGCAAAGGCATTATTATTTCCATATTCCTTCTTCAGATTTTTAAAATGCGCCAGTGCACGTTTTTCATCCATCACCAGTTTGACATCTTTGTAATCCCTGAACCCATCCGTAATTTTATCAAAATAAATTGCTCCCTGCTCCTGTAATTCTTCTGTTGTCATCACAAGTCCTCCTATCAGTTATATGTCGTGAAAACAAACTATTATTAAATGGATAATTGATAACCGTCCATATGCATACCTTTTTCTATCTCTTTCAAAAAGTATATTAGAAAAAGAGATGAAATTGCTTTCACCTCTTCATTCTACAATATTTTATTCTTTTTATATACTACTTTTTTACGACTATAAACATTTTATTTACTCTGCGTTCAGAATATAGGTTTCAATGGCATGTGCCACGCCACATTCTTCGTTTGTAAGTGTTACAACATCTGAAATATCTTTGATTGCCTTTGATGCATTTCCCATAGCAACACCAAGCCCTGCAGCCTTAAGCATTTCCGCATCATTTCCACTGTCGCCTACTGCCATGGTCTCTTCCATGGAAATACCAAGTTCTTTTGCCAGAAAATGAAGCCCCAGCCCTTTATTGACATTTGCTGCTGTGAACTCAATATTATGGAACCCGCCGTCTACCACACAAATATCCGGGCAGGCAGTCAGCATATCCCAAATCTCATCACGATGTAAAAAAGTACCATCGGATGCCGGTATAAAATTCAGCGTTACTTTCTGGATCTTGGCGTTACCGCTTTTTGCATAAGCAAGCAGATCCGGAAGTTCATGACGCCCTTCCAGGAAATGACCTACGATATGCTCCGGGAGTCCGAGTCTCCACACATAATCATACACCTGCACCGGGGTATAGTTATGTCCGTCGATAAACACAGTCACATATACTTCTCTATCAAGTATATATTCAAAAATAGAAAGCAGCTTTTCTACCGGCAGGCAATGTTCATCCAGACAGGTTCTGTCTGCGGTCCGATAAACGGCTGCTCCGTTTGTGGTAATCAGATATGGCATTGCTACCTCTTTTAACTGATCATGCGGCACTCCGTCATAATCTCTGCCGGAAGCCACTACCACAGTTACGCCTGCTTCCTGTGCTTTTTTGATTGCTTTGATATTTTGCTCCGGAATGTGTCCTGTGTTATCAAAAAGCGTTCCATCTACATCCAGTGCCAGAAGTTTGATTTTGTTATTTGATTTCATATACATATGCTCCGTATGGTTTTAGTTCGATTGCATCCGCATACTGCTGCGGTGCATCATCATAATTGGAGATGAACAATGTTCCCTGAGATGCTTCTACAAAATCTCCCACCGGATAAACGATGGTCTCTTTTGTAAAATTACAGATGACCAGTAATGTCTCATCTTCATTTTTTCGGAGATAAGTATATACCTTTTCGTTGTCCGCGTCCAGAAGTTTGTATACACCATCTGTAATTACAGGTACTTCATGGCGCAGCTGTACTAACTTCTTATAATAAGAAAAAACGGATTTTGGATCTTTGACAGATGCCTCTGCATTGATTGTTTTGTAGTTGTCATTTACCGCGATCCACGGCTCTGCTTCAGAGAATCCGGCATTTTTTTCCGTACTCCACTGCATCGGAGTTCTTGCATTATCACGGGATTTCAGACGCAGAAGTTCCAATGTGTCTTTTGTAGAAAAACCTTTTCTTCCGGTGCAGTAGGCAATGCCGCGTTTTTCCTTGCTTAACAGATATTCCGTTGCTTTATAAAAGCCTTCATACTGCTTTGCCCGAATCATGGAAACACTCTGATCTTCATTATACTCATTGCATGCGATCAACTTACCATAGCTTAAATAGGATTTTAACATTTCCCATTCATTTTCAATCGAACAAAGAATGATTCCATCTGCATGGTGCATGCTAAGACATGAGGCTTATTATTAATGACCCTTGAAACAGTAGAAACAGACATTCCGGCAAGCTTTGCTACATCTGATATCGTTGCCAATTTTTCACATAATTTTTATTGACATGCTAGATATTTCCGCGATAGAATAAATAGTAACTATAAGCAGTGCCAGTTACATAAAATTCAAAGTGAAACTCTATTTTCACTCTTGTCTTTGTTGTAGTATGTAGCACTGCATTTTTTGTCTCAGTCGGAATTTCATATCCAACTGAGATAAACGCTTTGCAGGATGTGCAGTGATTCTGAATGGAATATATCAGCTTACGCTAATCAGAATCACGCACCAAGTCTCACATGCGTTCAACTTGAAATTTTACTATTGGAGGTTATTTCACTATGAAATATGATGTTGTGATCATTGGTGCCGGTCCTGGCGGTATTTTTTCCGCTTATGAACTGATTCACCAGAATAAAAATTTAAAGATTGCTGTTTTCGAGGAAGGCTACCCGTTAAAAAAACGTCATTGCCCGATTGACGGCAAAAAAGTTCCATCCTGTATCAAATGTCCGACTTGTGCGATCATGAGCGGATTCGGCGGTGCCGGAGCATTTTCTGATGGAAAATACAATATTACAAATGACTTTGGCGGCACATTATACGAATATATCGGAAAAGAAGAAGCCCTGGATCTGATGCGTTATGTAGATGAGATCAACATGACACATGGCGGTGCTGAAACGAAACTGTACTCTACTGCAGGAACACATTTCAAAAAGATCTGCATGCAAAATAAATTAAAACTTCTGGATGCATCCGTTCGTCATCTGGGTACCGATATCAATTATGTTGTTTTAGAAAATCTGTATAATGAGTTAAAAGATCAGATTGATTTTTACTTCCAGACACCGGTAACCAAAATTGAACGTCTGGGAGATAATAACTATCGTATCCACTATCATGATACATTTGCTGACTGTACTAAGTGTGTTGTTTCTGTCGGACGCATCGGCAGCAAATGGATGGAGAGCATCTGTAAGGATCTTGAGATCCCGACAAATTCAAACCGCGTAGACCTTGGTGTACGCGTAGAACTTCCGGCTGTTATTTTCTCTGATCTGACAGATGAGTTGTATGAAAGCAAAATTGTATATCGTACAGAAAAATTCGAGGATAACGTGCGTACCTTCTGCATGAATCCATATGGAATTGTTGTAAATGAGAATACAAACGGTATCGTTACTGTAAATGGACACAGCTACGAAGATCCGGCACAGCAGACTGAAAATACAAACTTTGCTCTTCTGGTTGCAAAACACTTCTCTGAACCGTTCAAAGACAGTAACGGATACGGTGAGAGCATTGCAAGACTGTCCAACATGTTGGGTGGCGGTGTCATTGTACAGCGTTTTGGCGACTTAGTCCGCGGACGACGCAGTACTGTAAAACGTATTGAAGAAGGTCTGGTTCGTCCTACCCTCTCCGCTACACCGGGTGACTTAAGTCTGGTACTTCCGAAACGTATTTTGGATGGTATTATCGAAATGATCTATGCATTGGATAAAATTGCTCCGGGTACTGCAAATGATGATACTTTGCTGTACGGCGTTGAGGTAAAATTCTACAATATGGAAGTGGAACTGGATGAAAATCTGGAAAGCTGCCACAAAGGACTCTACATCATCGGTGACGGCAGCGGTGTGACACATTCCCTGTCTCATGCATCTGCCAGCGGTGTATATGTTGCCAGACATATCTGCGAACAGTTGTAGAATAAATAGAATTAAGAATAAAAAAGATAAAAAGCGCTGTATGAGAAACTCAACATACAACGCTTTTTCATTGTCATTCTATCAATCCAATTCTCTTTTTCTTTATTATCAATCTATCAGAACATTTTTCCAAAAGAAAATCAATAGTGTTCAAGTCGAACGCACGTGAGACTTGGTGCGTGAATCTGGTCAGCGAAAGCTGACATATTCTTCTCAGAATCACTGCACATCCTCGCGGAGCGTTTATCTCAGTCGGAGATTGTACTCCCACTGAGAAAGACTTGTTATTACTCACCACTTGCAGAAGTGGGAGTCTCAACTCAGACTGAGATGAATCTGTTTTTGGGCAACCCCAGCTTCCAAAAATTTTGCATTATACCAATTTGGTAGCACAAAAAATGCTGTATCGACCAAATTGTCAATACAGCATTTTTTATTTATATGATATATACCTTCAAAACTTCATACAGAACCA
>NZ_KI271120.1 GCF_000469345.1 Eubacterium ramulus ATCC 29099 | reverse complement strand
TCTGTGATTTAAGTGGTGGGAGCATGTCACAATAGTAAATTAAAAATCTCCTGTATTTTTTCTCAGCGAGCGATTGCTAGCCGCGGAGACAAAATACAGGAGATTTTTTTCATACCTAAAACAAATTCACAAAAGAAGCTTTTTAAGCATCCTGTTTCTGTGATTTTTTCAGATTTTTCTGTGCCGTAGACAGCATCAGTTTAATACGGTTCAACTGGTTTACTTCGCTGGCACCCGGGTCAAAGTCGATAGCCACGATATTGGACATCGGATACTGATGGCGAAGCTCTTTGATAACACCTTTACCTACGATATGGTTCGGCAGGCAGGCAAACGGCTGACAGCATACAATGTTGTTGACACCGGAGTTGATCAGTTCCACCATCTCGCCAGTCAGGAACCATCCCTCACCGGTCTGGTTACCGTGAGATACAATGGATTCTGCATTTTTTGCAGTCTCGTAAATATTTGCCGGCGGTGTGAAATGTGTACTCTCTTCCAGTGCTTTATGCGCAACTCCACGCAGTTTTTCGATGGCCCAGATACCAAGATTTGATTTTGTCTTGGTAGATTTCTTAAATCCGAGGACGTCTGTCTTGAAGTTGTTGTTGTAGAAGCAGTAGAGGAAGAAGTCCAGCAGATCCGGAATGACTGCCTCAGCACCTTCAGATTCCAGCAGATCAGCAAGGTAGTTATTAGCCATCGGCATGAATTTAACCAGAATCTCTCCTACGATACCAACCTTCGGTTTCTGAATATCAAGTCTTGGCAGTACATCAAAATCATGTACCATTTCACGACAGTACTGTTTATACTTTTTATGACTGACGAGCTTATCGGTAGATACAAAGTCTGTAATTTTCTGTACCCATTTCTTGTGCAGTTCATTTGTGGAACCCGGAACTGCTTCATACGGTCTGGTTGCGTAAATACAACGCATCAGGATATCACCGAATACCAGACAGTACATACCTTTCTGGATCAGAGAAGCATTCAGCTTAAATCCCGGATTGGATTCAAGGCTGCTCAGGTTCAGTGAAATAACCGGAATCTGCGGATATCCGGCCTTTTCCAGTGCACGACGGATGAATCCGACATAGTTGGAAGCACGACATCCGCCACCGGTCTGTGACATGATGATAGCCAGATGGTCGACATCATATTTACCGGAAGTTACTGCATCCATGAACATACCAACTGTGATCAGGGATGGATAGCAGGCGTCATTGTTTACATATTTTAATCCTGCATCGACAGCAGCTTTGTTGTCATTTCCGAGAACGACCAGATTATATCCGGAAGCCTTAAATGCAGGCTCTAACAGTTCAAAATGGATCGGAGCCATCTGTGGAGCCAGGATTGTATAGGTCTTTCTCATTTCCTCTGTAAAGACGGCACGCTGGTAGCTGGACGGAACGATCTTACGCTCTTTCGGATTTTTCTCTCTTGTGCGGATGGCCGCAATGAGAGAACGGATACGGATACGAGCAGCACCAAGGTTGTTTACCTCATCAATCTTCAGACAGGTATAAATCTTGCCGGAGTGAGTCAGGATATCATTGACCTGATCGGTGGTAACAGCATCCAGTCCACAGCCGAAAGAGTTTAACTGGATCAGATCCAAAAAGTCGGTCGTTTTTACATAATTTGCAGCTGCATACAGTCTGGAGTGGTACATCCACTGGTCAAGTACGATCAGCGGGCGTTCCACCTGATGCAGATGAGAGATGGAATCCTCGGTCAGAACTGCAAACCCGTAGGATGTGATCAGCTCCGGAATACCGTGGTTGATCTCCGGGTCAATATGATATGGACGACCGGCAAGGACGATACCACGGCGGTGGTTGTCTTTTAACCACTGGATCGTTTCTTCACCTTTTTTGCGCATATCATCGCGGGCGCTGGCAAGTTCCTGCCATGCAGCATGTACAGCTGCTTTTACTTCAGAAGCCGGAATATCAAAATCTTCCTTCATGACTTCTTCGAGACGTTTGGTTAAAGTTTCTTCATCTGCGAAAGACATAAATGGATTGTATAATTTTACGTTTCCGGATGTGATGTCATCTACGTTATTTTTGATATTTTCCGCGTAGGAAGTGACGATCGGGCAGTTGTAGTTGTTGCTTGCATCCGGAAATTCTTTTCGCTCATACGGGATACATGGATAGAAGATTGTGTTAATACCTTCTTTGATCAGCCATGTAATATGCCCGTGTGCAAGTTTAGCCGGATAACATTCGGATTCACTCGGGATGGATTCGATACCAAGCTCGTAAATCTTTCTGGTGGAAGCCGGAGAGAGTACGAGACGGAATTTCAGTGCCTTGAAAAATGTTGCCCAGAACGGATAGTTCTCGTAAATGTTCAGGACTCTTGGCATACCGAGCGTTCCGCGGGTTGCTTCTTCCTCACTCAGAGGTTCGTAGTCAAAGATACGATGCAGCTTATATTCAAACAGGTTTGGAATCTGTTCTTTGTTTTTCTCTTTTCCGATACCTTTTTCACATCTGTTTCCGGTAATGTATTGACGATTTCCGGAAAATTTGTTGATGGTGAGCAGGCAGTTATTGGTACATCCACCACAGCGGGCCAGTTTTGTCTCAAATTTCAGATCATTGATCTGTTCGATGGACAGCATAGTGGTCTGTTTGCCTTCATAACGGTCACGGGCGATCAGTGCAGCGCCGAAGGCACCCATGATACCGGCGATATCCGGACGGATCGCTTTGCATCCGGAAATGGTCTCAAAGCTTCGCAGGACAGCATCGTTGTAGAAGGTACCGCCCTGAACGACGATATTTTGTCCAAGCTCTGTCGGATCGGACAGCTTGATAACTTTGAATAATGCATTTTTGATAACAGAGTAAGCCAGACCAGCGGAAATATCAGCAACAGATGCGCCTTCTTTCTGCGCCTGTTTTACTTTGGAGTTCATAAATACCGTACAGCGTGTGCCAAGGTCGATTGGATTTTTCGCAAATAATGCTTCTTTTGCGAAATCCTGTACGGAATAGTTCAGAGATTTTGCGAATGTCTCAATAAAAGAACCACAACCGGAGGAACATGCCTCATTTAACTGTACACTGTCAACAGTGTTGTTTTTGATCTTGATACATTTCATATCCTGACCGCCAATGTCAAGGATACAGTCAACCTTTGGATCAAAGAAGGCAGCTGCGGTATAGTGTGCAACGGTCTCAACTTCACCTTCATCAAGCATCAGAGCTGCTTTTACCAGCGCTTCGCCGTAACCGGTGGAACAGGAAGATACGATATGTGCATCTTTCGGAAGCTGTTCATAGATTTCTTTGATAGCGATGATGGAAGTAGCCAGAGGACTTCCGTTGTTGCTGCTGTAGAAGGAGTACAGTAACGTACCGTCTTCCGCTACCAGAGCAACTTTGGTTGTTGTGGAGCCTGCATCAATTCCGAGGTAGCAGTTGCCGCTATATGTAGAAATATCTCCTTTTTTAACACATGCACCATTGTGACGTGCGGTGAATTCGTCGTAGGCAGCCTGATCTGCAAACAGCGGATCCATACGTTCTACTTCGAATTCCATATGGATTTCCCCTTTTAATTTACCAAGCAGGTCTTCCAGAGAAATCTGATTCTCTTCTTTATAGTTCAGGGCAGAACCGATGGCTGCAAAAAGATGGGAGTTTTCCGGAACGATGGTATGCTCTTCATCCAGTTTTAAGGTGCGGATAAAAGCTTCTTTCAGTTCAGATAAGAAATGAAGCGGACCGCCAAGGAAGGCTACGTGCCCACGGATTGGTTTACCGCAGGCAAGACCACTGATGGTTTGGTTTACAACTGCCTGGAAGATAGAAGCAGACAAATCTTCTCTGGTTGCACCTTCATTGATCAACGGCTGGATATCTGTCTTTGCAAATACACCGCAGCGGGCAGCAATCGGATAGATCGCTTTATAATTCTTGGCATATTCATTCAGACCGCTGGCGTCTGTCTGGATCAGGGAAGCCATCTGGTCGATGAAGGAACCGGTACCGCCGGCGCAGATACCATTCATTCGCTGCTCGACATTGCCACCCTCAAAATAGATGATCTTGGCATCCTCACCACCAAGTTCGATGGCTACGTCGGTCTGCGGAGCTGCGTCCTGCAGAGCGGTAGATACGGCGATAACCTCCTGTACAAAAGGAACATCGAGGTGTTTGGCCAGTGTCAGACCGCCGGAACCGGTAATCATAGGGCAGAGTTGGATCTGTCCGAGTTTTTCGTATGCTTTATGAAGCAGATCGGTAAGTGTCTCGCGGATGTTTGCGAAATGACGCTCATAATCGGAAAAAACTAAGGTATTCTGCTCATCCAAAATTGCAATCTTTACCGTAGTTGATCCGATATCAATTCCAAGTTTGTGTAATTTTAAAGTATTCATTTTACCACCTGTATATGTTTAAGAGTTGTCTGAAATCATTGATTTCCAGTAAAAATCAGTGGAAAGTGATTTCAGAAGTTTCATATTAAATATATAACGCCTGCCAGATTACAAGCGAACTTCATTATACGACAGGAAATGGCAAAATACAATCCTTTTATATTTTTTTAACAAAGGGTATCTTTTGAATACTTTTTTAAATGGTGCAGGTGATCTGGGGTACAGAAAGAAAAAATATGCATATCTTAAAAGAAAAAAGGAAAAATAGATGAATCCTTATTTTGAATCCGAATACAGGGAATCCCGTATGATGCACAGCTGTCAGGGAGTGATTTATGTGGTAAAACAGGGTGATACATTGTATAAAATATCACAATATCATCATGTGAGTGTGACAGATATATTACTGGCAAATCCGTATGTGAATGTATATAATCTGCAGATCGGAGACGAACTGTGTATTCCGGTTGGAAAAATGGCTATGACAGGTGAAGCGGACACGAAAAATTCAAAGTTTGCGACGTTGACAAAGTGATAGCTGACCGATATAATCAAAAGATAGCTACAATTAAAGTTACTACAAATAGTACGTGAAATAGCTAAAAATAAAACGAAAGTAGGAAACAGAATGCATTTTTTAAATAAAATGGAACGTAAGTTTGGCAGATTTGCGATTCAGGGATTGATGAAGTATATTATCCTTTTTTATGTGGCGGGATATCTGATCGAATTCCTTGCCCCGCAGGCATACAGCTTTCTGACGTTGGAACCGTATCTGATATTCCATTATGGACAGGTATGGAGACTGGTGTCATGGGTATTGATTCCACCGCCAACCGGCAACTTTTTCTTTGCTATTATCATGATCATACTGTATTATCAGTTAGGTACTGCCCTGGAACGTACCTGGGGTGCATTTAAGTTTAACGTATATATTTTTGGTGGTATGATCTTTACGGTGCTTGGTGCATTGCTTCTGTATGTGATTTATGGTGTGAATACACCGATTTCCATGGGCGGCAGCTTCAGCACATACTATATCAATATGACAATTTTCCTCGCATTTGCGATGTGTTATCCGGATATGCGGATTATGCTGTATTTTATCATTCCGATCAAGATGAAGTGGATGGCAGGTATTTATGCGGCATTGATCATTTATGAAATGATCATTTCCAGTTGGGGCGGCAGAGTTGCCATTATTGCCTCTGTCCTGAATTTCCTGATTTTCTTCTTTACAACGCGCAATTATCGCAGTGTTTCACCGAAGGAAATACACAGGAAGCGGACATATCACCGTCAGGTACAGCAGCCGAAAGGTGTCACACGCCACAAATGTGCCATTTGTGGGCGAACAGAGCTGGACGATCCGAATCTGGAATTTCGTTTTTGCTCCAAATGCAATGGAAATTATGAATATTGTCAGGATCATCTGTTTACCCATGAGCATGTAAAATAAGATGTTTGATCTGCAGAATGAAATGTTAAATGCGTTTCTATTTTTGCAGCAGATTTATGGGAACTGCGACAGAAAAGGTTCTTACTTAAAAATACAGGAGAGAGAGGTTTGATTATGGAAAATGAAACAATTTCCAGAAATTTTATTGAGCAGATTATTGACAAGGATATAGAGGAGGGCAAATGTGAGACTGTATGTACCCGTTTCCCGCCGGAGCCAAATGGATATCTTCATATCGGACATGCAAAATCCATTCTTTTAAACTATGGGCTTGCTCAGGAATATCATGGAAAATTCAATATGCGTTTTGACGATACAAATCCGACAAAAGAAAAAGTAGAGTTTGTTGAGTCGATCAAAGCAGATATTGAGTGGCTTGGAGCTGATTGGGAAGACAGACTGTTTTTTGCATCTGATTATTTTGACCAGATGTATGAGGCAGCTGTAAAACTGATTAAAAAAGGCAAAGCGTTTGTTTGTGATCTGTCTGCCGAGGAGATTCGTGCGTATCGTGGAACACTGACAGAGCCTGGTAAAAACAGTCCATACCGTGATCGCAGCGTGGAAGAAAATCTGGAATTATTTGAGAATATGAAAAACGGCATGTATCAGGATGGAGAGAAAGTATTACGTGCCAAAATTGATATGGCTTCTCCGAATATCAACATGCGTGATCCGGTTATCTACCGTGTCGCTCATATGACACATCATCGTACCGGAGACAAATGGTGCATTTATCCGATGTATGACTTTGCTCATCCGATCGAGGATGCCATCGAGGGCGTTACACATTCCATCTGTACCTTGGAATTTGAGGATCATCGTCCTCTGTATGACTGGGTAGTAAGAGAGCTGGAGTATCCGCATCCGCCAAAGCAGATCGAGTTTGCAAAACTGTATCTGACCAACGTGGTAACCGGAAAACGTTATATCAAGAAGTTAGTGGAAGACGGCATTGTAGACGGATGGGATGATCCGCGCCTTGTTTCCATTGCAGCACTGAGAAGAAGAGGATTTACACCGTCCTCCATTAAGAAATTCGTAGAACTGTGCGGTATTTCAAAGAGCAACAGCTCTGTGGATTATGCAATGCTTGAGTATTGTATCCGTGAGGATCTGAAATTAAAAGCATCCCGTGCCATGGCGGTACTTGATCCGATCAAACTGGTGATCGATAACTATCCGGAAGGACAGACTGAGGAGCTGGAAGTAGATAACAACATGGAAAATCCGGAACTTGGTAAACGTGTCGTTCCTTTTGGCCGCGAGGTTTATATCGAGCGTGAGGACTTCATGGAAGAGCCTCCGAAAAAATACCGTCGTCTGTATCCGGGCAACGAAGTACGTCTGATGAATGCATATTTCGTAACCTGTACCGGATTTGAGAAAGACGAAGATGGAAAAGTAACAGTGGTACATTGTACGTATGATCCGGAGAGCCGCGGCGGAAACAGCCCGGACGGAAGAAAAGTACGTGGAACCATTCACTGGGTATCCGCAGCAGATGCAGTAAAAGCACAGGTTCGTCTGTATGAGAATATCATCGACGAGGAGAAAGGGGTATACAATGAGGACGGAAGTCTGAACCTGAATCCGAACTCCCTGACGGTACTGGATAATTGTTATGTGGAACCATCCTTACTGAAAGCAAAGAAATATGACAGCTTCCAGTTTGTAAGAAATGGTTTCTTCTGCGTCGATGCAAAAGATTCTACACCGGAGCATCCGGTATTCAACCGTATTGTATCCTTAAAGAGCTCATACAAACTGCCGACACAGGCATAGGAGAAAATGAAAGAATTAGCGATCACGCTTGATACAGAAAAAAAACAACCCTTATATGAACAAATTTACGAAGCCCTGCGGGAAGCAATCTTGCAGGGCCGTATTTTACAAGGGGAAAAATTGCCTTCCACCCGGTTTGAAGCGGAGTATCTGCAGGTGAGCCGCAGTACGGTGGAACTCGCTTATGATCAGCTGGTATCTGAGGGTTATATTCACTCGGAACCGTATCGCGGTTATTTTGCCTGTGATGTGCGGGAACTATATAATCTGACGGATATCCGGACCGGCGAGATGAAGCAGAAACAGTTCCGAACGGAAAACCAACAGGGAACGGCAGAAGCGGAAGGTTTACATGGGGAAACTGGAAGCAGCCTCCAAAAGCAGACCTCATATGAAATCGACTTTTCTCTGAATGAGCTTTCTATGGATAATTTTCCATATAATGGGTTAAGTAAGATCATGAAAAACCTTCTGTTGGATCATGGAAAACAGATTATGAGCAGTGGAAGTGTTTTTGGAGAAAAAAATCTGAAGGAAACTATCTGCGACTATCTGTATCATGCACGAAATGTACGGTGTACGCCGGAGCAGATCATTATCGGAGCCGGAAATGAATATCTGCAGCTTATGCTGATACAGATGCTGGGTACGTCGCATGGTGTTGCTATGGAATCCCCCACGTATCTGCGTGCTTACCGGACCTTTAAAAATGCCGGGCTTTCTGTGAGGGAAGTGGCACTGGATGATGCGGGAATGCGGGTGGATCTGCTGCGGAAAACAGATGCCGGTATTGCATATGTGATGCCGTCCCATCAGTTCCCACTTGGCATCGTAATGCCAATGAAACGCAGGCTGGAGTTGTTGAACTGGGCGGTGGAAGAACCGGAACGGTATATTATTGAAGATGACTATGACAGTGAGTTTCGATATAAAGGAAAACCGATTCCGGCCTTACAGGGAATTGACCGTTCCGGAAGAGTGATCTATCTGGGCACTTTTTCAAAAAGTATTGCATCCTCCATTCGTGTCAGCTATATGGTACTTCCGGAGCATTTGCTGGAACGGTATCAGGAGTGTTGTGGCTTTTATGCCTGTACGGTACCGAATCTGATGCAGCAGGCGATCTGTCAGTTTATGCAGGAGGGATATTTTGAAAAAAATCTGAATCGTATGCGTGCAATTTATAAAAGCAAGCATGATTTTATGCTGGCAGAATTAAAAAAGTATTCCTGGGTGCGGGAAATTATGGGAGAAAATTCCGGACTGCATCTTCTGGTAGAAGTGGATACAGACTGCTCAGAGCAGGATGTGATCGAAGCATGTGCAGAACAACAGATCCGGGTGTATGGTCTGTCAGAATATTACATCAGTCAGAATCCAAAACGTGAGTATCCAATTTTACTACTGGGATATGGTGGTCTGACGGAAGGACAGATTGCAGATGGACTGCAGATGATAGATGAGGTTTTAGCGGAGTTGAAAAAATATCAACCGATCAGTGTACATAAAGAATGAATACAGTGAAATCAAAATCCCCTGTTTGTAAGTGCAGGGGATTTTTGATTTCTGTTATGATTCAACCATTTCAGCTGCTTCAGATGTAACAGAAACATCAGGTTCCTTTTGTCTGGTTACATCGGCAAAGAACGTATGGAGTTCTTCTTCGGTATCAAAGGTAGCCAGATACATCTGATTTCCCATAGCATCTGCCAGCGCATCCGGCATCCGTTCTACCATTTTGAGATGATCATCATATTTTTCGATAATATCATCCGGTGTCAGGGCGAAATCCTTGCCATCCCGCAGTCCTGCAAAGGCGCAGAAATGATGAGTGCCGACTGGTTTCTGTGTGGAATCGTATGCAACCATGTCCGCCCAGATTTTGTATACATCGGTTTCACGGGCAAAATTGATCATATCCGGAGTGAAGCCGCCGGAAGGACGCATATTGACTTCTAGTGCCATCAGATCTCCTTTTTTGCCGAGCCCTTCATGATCGGAGAGCAGGCGGAAAAATTCAAAATGCACAAAACGGCTGCGCACGCCAAAGCTTTTTGCCGTTTCTCTGCCGAGGTAACGGGTGTCATCTGCCAGATCTTTCACAATATAAAACAGTGCGTTGTCGGCATTATTTACAATGTCCATAATGGACATCGGTGTAACATTTCCCGCTTCAAAAATCGGATTGCCGTGAGAATCGATGATCGCATCGTAGGAATTGATTTCTGCGTTAATAAATTCTTCCATGATATAAACGGTATCATCCCATTTGTTGGCAAAGAAATTGCCAAGTTCTTCATCAGAAGAAATTTTAAAGGTATGGGAAGCACCGACACCGTTATCCGGTTTTGTGACAACCGGGTAGCCTACTTCACGAATGAAATTCAGACAGCCCTCATAGTTGTCTACCATGTGGTAACGGGCCACCGGAATGCCGACACGCTGATAATATTCTTTCATGCAGGATTTGTATTTGATGCGTGGCATGTCTTCGTTATGAAAACCGCTCGGAATATTGAAATCTGTACGCAGACGGGCATCCTGCTCCAGCCAGTATTCATTATTGGATTCCAGCCAGTCAATGCGACCGTAATGCCAGATAAAGTAGCCGACAGCACCATAGACCTCGTCATAGTTTTCCAGGCTGTCTACTTTATAATATTCCTGCAGGCTTTCCTGAAGTTCCGGGCGCAGGTCGTCATAAGGACAGTCGCCGATACCGAGGACATTCATACCGTTTTCTTTTAATTCATGGCAGAAGTGCCAGTAATTCTCCGGAAAATTCGGAGAAATAAAAATCACATTTTTCATAATTGTTTTCTTTCTGTCGTATTGTATTGCGTTTCGTTCATTACAAATTATACCGGATCACACAGCAGATGAGGTACAAAATAAGTTACCTGTTTGTACCACCAGTCCCAGTCATGAGCACAGTCATATCCCCAGAAATCTACCCAGGCCGGAATCTGTTTCTGCTGCAGGATATCCCGAAGCTGATAGGTGCTTGCAGGTTCTTCCCATGCACCCTGTCCGACGCAGAGAATGGCTTTTCGCTGGCGGTAAAGTTCCATATAAGGGTGATCTGACGGCAGATTTGGCAGATAATGAACCGGGGAGTTCATATAAACCAGATCGTCCATATAAGAACCAAATCCGTAAGAGGCATCGTAAATACCGCTTAAGGCCAGCAATCCGTTAAACAGGTCGGGACGACGGAAATACAGATTTGCCGCGTGAGTAGCACCGAGGCTGCATCCAAAGGCAATGATTCCTCTGCTTATATAATCAGGCTGATATCCTTTCATCTTTGCATGGATAAAAGGAACCATCTCATCGGTGAGATAGCGGAACCAGTCCTCGTGGCGACAGATGCGAAAGCGCGGGTCGCCGTTTGTATTGGACCAGGTCTCTGCATCAATGGTATCCACCGTAAAAATGGTGACTTCCCCGGAGTCAATCCATGGTGCCCATACATCTGTCATGTGGAAGTTTTCAAAGTCGAAAAAACGTCCGTCCTGACAGGGGATAAAAAGGATTGGCTGTCCGCCGTGACCGTACAATTTGCATTCCATATCCCGGCCAAGTGCTGGACTATAATTTTTGAAATATTGTATGTTCATATGGAAAAGTCCTCCTGTGTTACTTCTATATAATATGATAGGAAAGATAGTTACAGATTATACATCAGTGTATTCATAAAAAAAGGAATCTGTCTTTCCCAGCTTGCCTCACAATGTTCACCATCCGGTACAATACGGCAGTTGAGATAAATATTTTTATCCAGCAGAAGATTCGCCGCCTGAGCAAAAGCCTGGTCCATTTTTCGGTGCTGTTTCATTTCACGGCTTCCATAATCCATGTATAAAATACTTCCCGGAAGCGGGCGGGAACGCCGGATCATCTGCATGAAGTCATTTGGTGCGATCCACAGGGACGGTGAGAGTGCTGCAGCGCGGGAAAAGAACTGATTATAATAGAGCAGTGCATAAATGCTCATCAGCCCGCCCATGGAACTACCGGCGATAAAAGTATGCTCCCGGTCCGAAAGTGTTCGATAATGTGTATCAATGTATGGCTTGAAGGTGTGGGTCAGCCAGTCCATAGTAATCTTGCCTTTACCGGTTATTTTGCCTTCCTTCGGTAAAGTAAAGTCATAAGGGGAATATTCCTGCAGTCGTCCGTGATCCGGGCTGTGGTTGCATTCGATGCCTACGATGATCAGCGGGGTATGGGTGTATTCCATATATTCTTTCAGTCCCCAGGATTTTCCGTAGGTGGCATGACTGTCAAAAAAGAGGTTGTGTCCGTCAAACATGTACAGTACCGGAAACCGTCGGTTTATGTCGTGAGTGTATGCCTCTGGCAGACAGATGTATGCACTCCGCACCTCATCTCCGGTGAGTTCCGGAATCGTGATATCCCATTTCTCTATCATAAAAAACCTCCATTATTAATTCAAAAATTGTGTGATCATTCAGAAACATATCGATGTAGTGTTGGCTCTGAAGTATTAAAATTTATCATAGCACAGTGGCAAAGAATTGGCAAGAAAGTACAGCCCGTCATTGCAAAACAAAACCATAGATGTTATGATGAGAATGCTTTGTGCCTGCCGGAAGGCAGCATGTAAAAAAATAGAAAACCAGAGGTATGAAAATGAAATCAAAAGAGAATACAACAATCGGAAATATATACCGGTTGAATGGGCGGGTACCGTTGCTGAAGGCAATCCCATTTGGTCTGCAGCATGTGCTGGCAATGTTTGTATCGAATCTGACACCGATCACTATGATTGGTCTGGCTTCCGGATTAAGCGGAAAAGAGTTGGCGATTTTACTGCAGAATGCCATGTTTGTTGCGGGTATTGCCACATTGATCCAGCTGTACCCGGTCTGGAAAGTCGGTGCAAAACTTCCTATCGTTATGGGAGTAAGTTTTACCTTTGTAACAATCTTAAGTTATGTGGGCGGCACCTACGGATACCCAACGATGATCGGAGCAGTGTTGGTCGGCGGTGTCTGCGAAGGTGTCCTTGGTCTGTTCGCAAAATATTGGAAGCGGTTTATCACACCGGTGGTTTCGGCATCCGTAGTTACTGCAATCGGATACTCCCTGTTTACGGTAGGGGCCCGTTCTTTCGGCGGTGGTTATACTGATGATTTCGGTTCCGTGCAGAACCTGGTGCTTGGACTGGTGACACTGGCTGTGTGCCTGATTTTTAATGCCGTGGCAAAAGGATATTTAAAACAGCTGTCCGTGCTGGCCGGACTGATCGTAGGATACATCATTGCGTTATGCCTTGGACAGGTAGACCTGTCCGGTATGCTGGACGGCGGTCTGATTTCTCTGCCGCACCTGCTTCCATATCGTCCGGAATTTAATCTGAGTGCGATTATTTCAGTTGTAATTATTTTTATGGTATCCGCAGCGGAAACGATCGGTGATTCCACTGCTCTTGTGGCCGGAGGACTTGGTCGTGAGATTACAGAGAAAGAGATTTCCGGTGCTTTGGCCTGCGATGGTTTCGCAAGTTCCATTTCCGGATTATTTGGATGTCCGCCGGTTACTTCCTTCAGCCAGAACGTCGGCCTGGTCAATATGACAAAAGTGGTCAACCGTTTTACTATTATGACAGGTGCTGTATTTATGATTCTTGCAGGTCTGTTTCCGCCAATCGGTAATTTTTTTGCAAGTCTGCCGCAGTCCGTGCTGGGCGGATGTACCATTATGATGTTTGGTACGATTATGATCAGTGGTATCCAGATGCTGGCAAAAACAGGTTTTTCCCAGAGAAACGTAACCATCGCAGCATTATCACTTGCTGTCGGTATCGGATTTACCTCCACCAGTGAAGTGGAAATCTGGAATATTTTTCCGCAGATCGTCAAAGACGTATTTTCTGCAAACTGCGTGGCTGTCGTATTTGTTGTAGCAATTATTCTCAGCCTGATTTTGCCAAAAAATATGGAGATTGAAAAAATCAGTGGGTAACGGGTAACAGTAATGCGTTCATGAGCAAGCGGCGAAAGCGAATTGCAAATGTCTGCTTTATGGAACTTGTGAATTGTTTTGAAAAAAGATAAGGAAAAATAAGGAAAAAATATGACAACGTTTTTGTTTGATATGGATGGAACTCTGTTTGATACGGAAAAATATTATAACCGCGCCTGGAAACAGGCAATTTCCGATTCGGGATATGAACTTCCGGAGGAGGAAGTATTAAAACTTCGCAGTCTTGGGCGTCCCTTCGCGTTGGAACAGTTTCAACGCTGGTTTGGACCGGAGGTGGATTACCTGGCAATCCGGGAACATCGCAAAGAATTGATGAAAGACTTTTTGTCAGGACAGATTCCATTGAAACCGGCAGTTCCGGAGACGTTGCGGTTTTTAAAAGCACAGGGATACCGTCTTGCGGTTGTGACAGCGACCGGACCGGAACAGGCAGAGCATAATCTGTGTACTGCCGGAATCCGCCAGTACTTTGATGCGGTAATCTGCGCGACTATGGTGGAGCGGGGGAAACCTGCGCCGGATGTTTATGCATATGCCTGTCATACACTTGGCGTAACACCGGAGGAATGCTATGCCGTAGAAGATTCCCCAAACGGAGTCCGCTCTGCACATGATGCGGGCTGCCGCGTCATCATGATACCGGATCTGACACAACCAGATAAAGCAACCGGGAAGTTACTGCATCGAAAGTTGGACACTTTTGGGGCACTTAGAAATATGCCTGTTGAATAAAAAAATATACAAAAAGTGGAAAAAAATGGTTCCACAAAGGGGTTCCTGCCCTTGACAAAAAAAATAGATGTTGCTAGAATGTGCAGTAACGTAGAAAGGTGGTTTTCACATGAGAAAACAAGTGTTATCTCTGTTAGTTGAGAATACTTCCGGTGTTTTAAGCCATATTTCCGGACTGTTCAGCCGACGTGGATATAATATAGACAGTTTTTCCGCAGGCGTGACAGCAGATCCGAGATTTACCAGAATTACAGTAGTTTCCAGTGGAGATGAACAGATTCTGGAACAGATTGAGAAACAGCTGGCGAAGCTGGAAGATGTAATTGACATTAAAAAACTTCAGGATGGAGAGTCCGTATGCCGTGAACTGATCCTTGTAAAGATAAAGATCAATGATACACAGCGTCAGGCAGTACTTTCTGTTGCTAATATTTTCCGGGCAAAGATCGTGGATGTCTCTAATGACTCCATGGTGATTGAATTGACCGGTGGCCAAAGTAAGCTTGATGCTTTTTTGGATTTGTTGAGAGGATATGACATTCTTGAGCTGGCTCGTACCGGAATTACCGGACTGAGCAGAGGTTCTTCGAATGTTACTATTATAGATTAAATAATCATTTGCAAATGGAGGATAAGACAATGGCAAACGCAAAGATTTATTACCAGGAAGATTGTAACCTTTCTCTTTTAGAGGGTAAAACAATTGCAGTGATTGGCTATGGCAGCCAGGGACATGCACATGCATTAAATGCAAAGGAGTCCGGATGTAATGTCATCATTGGTCTTTACAAAGGTAGCAAATCCTGGGCAAAAGCAGAAGCACAGGGCTTCGAAGTATATACAGCAGCAGAAGCTGCAAAAAAAGCTGATATTATCATGATCCTGATCAATGATGAACTTCAGGCAGATATGTACAAAAAAGACATTGAGCCGAACCTTGAGGCAGGTAATATGCTGATGTTCGCTCATGGTTTCAATATTCATTTCGGATGTATCAAACCGCCAGCAGACGTTGACGTAACAATGATCGCTCCGAAAGGACCGGGTCATACAGTAAGAAGCGAGTATCAGGCAGGCAAAGGTGTACCGTGTCTGGTAGCTGTAGAGCAGGATGCAACAGGAAAAGCTATGGATCTTGCACTTGCTTATTCACTGGCAATCGGTGGAGCAAGAGCCGGCGTTCTTGAGACAACATTCCGTACAGAGACAGAGACAGATCTCTTTGGTGAGCAGGCAGTACTTTGCGGTGGTGTTTGTGCATTAATGCAGGCAGGTTTCGAGACTCTGGTTGAGGCTGGATATGATCCGAGAAATGCTTACTTTGAGTGTATCCATGAGATGAAACTGATCGTAGATTTAATCTACCAGTCAGGTTTCGCAGGAATGAGATATTCTATCTCCAATACAGCTGAGTATGGCGATTACATTACAGGACCGAAGATTGTTACAGAAGATACAAAGAAAGCAATGAAGAAAATCCTTTCTGATATTCAGGATGGTACATTTGCAAAAGAGTTCTTACTGGATATGTCTCCTGCAGGACGTCAGGTTCACTTCAAAGCTATGCGTAAATTAGCAGCAGAGCATCAGTCTGAGGCTGTTGGTGCTGAAATCCGTAAACTTTACAGCTGGAATGGCGAAGATAAGTTAATCAATAACTAATTGTTACGTTTCGCAAATGAAACGGGTGAACTGAAAAAAAGAGGCTGATGAAGCCTCTTTTTTTTACCTTGTATTCTGAAAATGTGTATGATAGAATATAGTTTGATGAGTTGAATTACCACTGTGAAGTGATAAATTGCACTTTGCTGTGTAATAAAGGAGGAAAAGACAATGGGAATGACTATGACACAGAAAATTCTTGCTGCCCATGCAGGACTTGATTCCGTGACAGCCGGTCAGTTAATTGAAGCAAAACTGGACGTTGTTATGGCAAACGATATTACAGGTCCGATGGCCCTGCCAATTTTCCGACAGATGGCAGATAAAGTATTTGATAAGGATAAAGTAGTGCTGGTACCGGATCATTTTACACCGAATAAGGATATCAAATCTGCGATCAACTCCAGATCCATTCAGGATTTTGCAAAAGAGCAGGGACTGAAATGGTATCTGGTACAGGGAAAATGTGGTGTAGAGCATGCAATCTTACCGGAGTACGGTATTGTAGTAGCCGGTGAATGTATCATCGGTGCGGATTCTCATACTTGTACATACGGCGCACTTGGTGCTTTTTCAACCGGTGTAGGTACCACAGATATCGCAACCGGTATGGCGACCGGAGAACTCTGGTTCAAAGTTCCGTCCGCGATCAAGTTCGTACTGACCGGAAAACCGGGTCCGTATGTCAGCGGAAAAGACGTGATCATCCACATCATTGGCAAGATCGGTGTAGATGGTGCATTATACAAATCCATGGAGTTTGTCGGTGATGGTATCGCAAACCTGACCATGGATGATCGTTTCACTATGGCAAACATGGCCATCGAAGCAGGTGCAAAAAATGGTATTTTTATCGTAGATGATCAGACAAGAGCTTACATGGACGCTCATTCTGATAAACAGTATACTGCTTACGAGCCGGATGAAGATGCCCAGTACGATCAGATTGTTGAGATCGACCTGTCTGAAGTTCGTCCGACGGTTGCATTCCCGCATCTTCCGGGTAATGCAAAAACAATCGATGAAGTAGAGGCCATGGAGCCGATCAAGATTGATCAGGTAGTCATCGGATCCTGTACAAACGGACGTATCTCCGATATGAGAAAAGCAGCAGCCATCTTAAAAGGACATACGGTTCATCCGGATGTACGTGTTATGGTTGTTCCGGCTACTCAGGAAGTATACAAAGAATGTATCAAAGAAGGTCTCGTTGATATCTTTATCGATGCAGGCTGTGCATTCAATACACCGAGCTGCGGTCCATGTATGGGTGGTCATATGGGTGTTATGGCTCCGGGTGAGAAATGTGTATCTACCACAAACCGTAACTTTGTCGGAAGAATGGGAGATGTAGAGTCTCTGATCTATCTGGCTTCCCCAGAGGTGGCAGCAGCAAGTGCGATTGCAGGTTATATCGCAAATCCTGAGAAAGTAGGTGATAAATAATGAAAGCAGCAAAAGGACATGTATTTAAATATGGTGACAACGTAGATACCGACGTAATCATTCCGGCAAGATATCTGAATTCATTTGACGCTCAGGAGCTGGCAACTCACGCAATGGTTGACATCGATCCGACTTTTACACAGCGTGTACAGCCGGGTGACATCATCGTGGCAAGAAAAAACTTCGGATGCGGTTCTTCCAGAGAACATGCACCGTTATGCTTAAAGACCGCAGGTGTCAGCTGCATCATCGCAGAGACATTTGCACGTATTTTTTATCGTAATGCCATCAATATTGGACTTCCGATCATTGAGTGTCCGGAAGCATCCCGTGAGATTGAAGAAGGTGATGAGGTAGAAATCGATTTCGACAGCGGTAAAATCTATGACCGTACAAAAGGAACGGAATACCAGGGACAGGCTTTTCCACCGTTTATGCAGAAAATCATTGACAGTGAGGGCCTGGTAAACTACATTAACAGCAAACGAAAATAAAAATGGCTGACTGACAGAAACTGGATCAGAAGCAAAAGGAGAATCAGAGAGAATTGTGTATACACAGTTTTCTCTGATTTTTTTTGAACGCAGGCCGCAAAGCGACTGCGTTCATGAGCAAGCAGCGAGCGAATTGCGAATATCCGCTAAAGTTCAGACTCTTTCTACTTGTATTTTAAAAATGTGTATGATAAAATACTGTTCAATAATTTAAATTATTACATTAAAGTGATGAAATACAAATTATTGTGTTATGAATTGTAAAAAAAGTGAAAATGCGACAGCAGAGAAAGGAAGAAATTATGGCAATTTTATATGCAAATACCAGAGATGCATCAGAGAAAGTAACTGCCTCCCAGGCAATTTTAAACGGACTGGCAAAGCATGGAGGATTGTATGTGCCGACAGAAATCCCGAAACTGGATATTCCGGTAGAGGAACTGGCAAAAATGAGTTATCAGGAGACTGCATACGCAGTTATGAGCAGATTCCTGACAGATTTTACAGAGGAAGAACTGAAAAACTGTATCGATCGTGCTTATGATTCCAAATTTGACACACCGGAGATTGCACCGTTAGTAGAAGCAGATGGCGCTTATTATCTGGAGCTGTTCCATGGCGCAACCATTGCATTCAAAGATATGGCATTATCCATTCTTCCGCATTTGCTGATCACAGCAGCCCGCAAAAATGAAGTGAAAGAGGATATCGTTATTCTGACTGCAACTTCCGGAGATACCGGAAAAGCAGCACTGGCAGGCTTTGCAGATGTAGAAGGAACCAAGATTATTGTATTTTACCCGAAGAATGGTGTCAGCCCGATCCAGGAAAAACAGATGGTGACCCAGAAGGGTGACAATACATTCGTTGTAGGAATTCATGGAAACTTTGACCAGGCACAGACCGGTGTAAAACAGATGTTTTCTGATCCGGAGATGAAAGCGGAACTGCTTCAGGCAGGCTATCGTTTTTCTTCTGCAAATTCCATCAACATCGGACGCCTCGTTCCACAGATTGTTTACTATGTATATGCATATGCAAAAATGTATGCGAACGGCAGAATCGCAGCAGGGGAACCAATCAATGTGGTAGTTCCGACCGGAAACTTTGGAAATATTTTAGCAGCTTTTTATGCAAAAAATATGGGACTTCCGATTGCGAAATTAATTTGTGCCTCTAATGAGAACAAAGTCTTATATGATTTCTTCCGTACCGGTGAGTATGACAGAAACCGTGAATTTATCCTGACTTCTTCTCCGTCTATGGATATCCTGATCTCCAGCAACCTGGAGCGTTTGATCTACCGTATTGCTGGCGAGAATGCGGAGGAAAATGCAAAACTGATGGCAGCATTATCCACAGATGGAAAATATACCATCACAGACGAGATGAAAGCTCAGTTAGAGAACTTCTACGGAAATTACACCACAGAGAAAGAGACTGCTGAGGTGATCTCCGCATTATATGAGAAGACCGGTTATGTCATCGATACACATACTGCAGTAGCAGCCGGTGTATATGGAAAATATAAAGCAGAGACAAAAGATGAGACCAAAACAGTTATCGCATCTACGGCAAGTCCGTTCAAATTCACAAGAAGCGTTATGGATGCCATTGATGAGAAATATGATTCCATGACAGATTTTGAACTCGTGGATGAACTTTCCAAGATCGCAAATGTGAAAGTTCCGCAGGCTATCGAAGATATCCGCAGTGCAGCGGTACTTCATAAGACAGTATGCGAAGTGGATGAGATGCCGAACATTGTGAAAGAATTTCTTGAGATAAGATAGGAGAATCATTTAATATGGTAGCAGCAGCTATGGGGAATACCGGAATTATGACCATATTTGATTTTATTCTGATTGTGTATGGCATTTATTCCATTACGACTGCACGGAAAATGCGACAGGATCATCAGGTGCCGCAGTGGCTTGTGTCGCAGCAGGATCTGGTGCGGATTCGTCAGCCAAAAGAGTTCTGTGAACAGATGGCACCAAAGACCATGATCTTTGGATTTATTTGCGCCGGTTATGGCTTATATGAATTAGCTGTAGAGGCGTTTCTGAAAATGCAGATGGCCAAAGCCATAGGAATTGCAGTATTTGGGGTGGGAATCGTGTGGTTCCTGACACAATTAAGCAAAGCAAAGAAAAAATATATGTAACAATTCAGAAGCAGGGTGATTTTCATTAAATATGTGATTCGCATTTGGGTAAATGAACATATTTAAGAAAATCGCCTTTGTCTCTGGATCGTTACATATTTTTTCGTTTGGATAAAATAGGGGAAGTTATGTATCGATTATTATTACTGGATGATGAAGAAATTGTAACGCGGGGAATACAGAAAGTTTTTGATCTTGAAAAATCCGGGTTTCAGGTGGTAGGAGTGTTCCAGAATCCACAGAAAGCACTGGAGTCTCTGCCGGGATTGCAACCGGATCTGATGATCACAGATATCAAAATGCCGCAGATGAGCGGATTGGATTTCGCCGCAGAAGCGAAGCAACTGCTGCCGGAAAGCGAAATTGTTATTTTGTCCGGATATGGAGATTTTGGTTTTGCCCAGAGTGCGGTAAAAATCGGTGTTAGTGATTATCTGCTTAAACCGATCAAAAAAGATGATTTTCAGCAGATGCTGGATACAATGCATGCAAAACTGGAGGAAAAGAAAACACAGAAACAGCAGGCAGATAATATGGCACTGCTTTTGCAAAATAGCTATACAGAACTGAAAAACCGCTTTTTCTTATCTCTGGCAGAAGACAATGTGTTTGACGAAAAATTGTATCAGACATTGCAAAAACACCATACAATGGATGTGTTTGATACAGATTTTTTGCTGGTAAAGGTTGATTTTGATCAGGCTTATCTGCACGGAGACTATATGTCAGAGATTGGAAAATTGATTCAGGACAGTGAAGGAAAATTTGCAGATTTTGGTTTTGTGGAAGCATTTTTGTCCGATGAGAGTCTGTATTTTTACGTCTATAACATGAAAGCGTCCGATGAGGAGATGATTCGTCAGGAGACAAGGCTTCTTGTTGAAGAAAAACGACAGAAAGGAATCCAGCTTGTGTGTGGCATCAGTCATATGTATCACGGAATTCGGGAATTGTTTCGGGCAAGGAATGACTGTATCCGACGGATTTTTATGCAGAGAGCAAATATTGATGAACATTCTGCGGCAAACCCGATTCAGACGGATGAAATCAATGTTCATATGCCGTATGAGGAAATTGAGACATTGTTCCATATGATCACCACCGGAGAGATGGAGGGATTGCCATATATTTTGCGGAAAATTTATGAACTGCCGGAGGATAATATTCCGATCCTGCTGCTTGATTACAGTTGCAGTGTTACATTTCTGATCCTGCTTCGTGTTTACCAGTTGCAGTTTAAATTTGGTCTGGATCAGCAGATTGTTTCACACAGGGAACTGGATCTGCGTGTGTTGAAACGGGAATATCCATCTATGGAAATTCAGAGAAATCTGGTGGAAAAGAAGCTTCTGACTGTGGCCGAACAGATTGCGGTACAGGAAATGGCAGCACCGTCCAAGATGATTCGTGCAGCATTGGATTATATTAATGAACATTTTCATGAAAATATTTCTCTGATGGATGTGGCGGAGAATATCAATATCAGTAAAAATTATCTGTGTGATATTTTTAAGAAAGAACTTGGAGTTACCTTTATCAATTATGTGACAAATCTTCGCATTGAGAAAGCGAAAGAGTATCTGACCGGTACGGATATGAAAATGTATGAGGTTTCCAACGCTGTCGGTTATAACGACTATGCATATTTCTCACAGATTTTCAAAAAACATACCGGAAAGACACTCTCCAGTTATCGCAAGAAAAAGTAATCTCAGTGGGAAGCTCAACGCTGACCGAAACGGAGTGCAGACTAAAATTATACTCCACTGGTGCGAACCGGTAGAAGGATGGTACATATCGTCTGACTGTCGGTTCTTTTGTATGTAAGGCCATAGTTCGCTCCGCAGATCAGCTTGATCCTGCGATTGATGTTCTGGACACCGTAACCTTCATTTTCAAAATTCAGCAGTGTTGGGTCATTTGGATCAAAAGCAAGGAGACGTTGCATTTTTTCCAGATTAATGTTAGTGCCGTCATTGCGGATGATGATGTGTGTGAAGTCATCCACCGAGATGGATATTCCCAGTCGTCCACCATGTTCTAACTGACTGATGCCATGTTTTAGGGCGTTTTCAATGATGGGCTGCAGGATGAAACGTGGGATAAAAATGAGGGGAAGCGGTTCCGGCAGATCAAAGTCATAGGTGAGCCGGTCTTCATAACGGAATTTCTGCAGTACCAGATAGCTTTGGATATAGCGGATTTCCTGATTCAGTTCTGTGAACGGACTGTTATTTTTCATCAGACTCAGCCGGAAGGTATCAGAAAGAGCAGTGATCATTTCACTGATTTCATCCTGCCCGTTTGTCAGAGCAATCCAGTTGATGGAGTCTAAGGTATTGTACAAAAAATGCGGATTGATCTGACTTTGCAGCAGAGCAAGTTCAGCATCTTTTTTTTCAATGTTTTTTACATAGTTTTCCTGGATCAGTGTATTTAAACGATCCTCTAACTGTTCATAAGAACGGTACATTTGGCCAATTTCGTCCGTGCGGATTTTGTAAGCAGAAATCTGACGGGTATCGATGGTTTTATCATCAAATCCGTGGTAAGTATCCATTAATCTGGATAGGCTGATGATTGGCCGGGCCATATTATTGGCACTGTAGCGGGATATGAGAAACAGAATCAGGATGATTACGGCGATCATCAGCACCAGTTCGCCCATAAGTACAGAAGCGTTGTGATTAACTTCCTTGTATGGAGTGATCATGCATGATTTCCAGCGGTTGTGGTTCAGATTGCTGCAGGTGACAACGTACTGTTCCTTTTTCCAGGAAATAATCCCACTTTTTTCCGGTACAAGATGTTCGTCCAGAATCCCGGAATAATCTTTCATGCTGACATTGGAAATAATGACATTGTTATTCGCATCCATCAGAAATGCATTGGTGCTGTTCCCAAAAGAAATCTGATGCCACAGGTTCTGAATATATTCGTCATCCAGATAGATCATCAGATAGCCAAGCTGTGTCTGATAGTCTGCGGTACTGAAAACCGGCCGTGCGAGCATCAGTGTATTAATTTGATTTGGAATTTCTTTGTTTTCCTGTGACTGATAGGTTTTTGCACTTAAAAAGGCATAAGGAAACCACTGATAGGAAGTATCAGATTTTTGCAGAGAAGGAAACCACCATTTGTCCTGGATGTTTTGAAAAGAAGAAACATCCGTGTAGGCATGTTCTGTGGAAAAAAGGGTGTGATTCATACCGGTGAGTACCATACTGTTGATGTAGTCACGGTTTGCAACGAAGGCATTGACATAGTAGGCAGTGCTGTGGTCTTCCGGATAAGGGTCTCCGGCGGCTGCATCCTGCATAAATTTCTGGATATCAGAATTATAAACCATTTCCCGGGAAATATTTTCTATATCGTTGAACATGGCTAATAATTGTGTATTTAGCTTCTGTACTTCAATAGCCTGCGTCTGTTCAATACTTTGATGGATGCTGCTTTGCAGAAACAGAAATGAGCCGATAAACAGCGCAGCCATTACAGGGACGGCAATAAAAATAAATGACAAAAACAGCCGTTGCGTAAAATTGATAGAATCAGACAGTTTATTAAATATATGAAAGAAAGGAACCTGTTTTCCGTTGTGTGTTTTTTTCATAACTTCTTGTATGATAATTAGGAAGTTAATTATCA
>NZ_KI271119.1:2526-3688 GCF_000469345.1 Eubacterium ramulus ATCC 29099 | reverse complement strand
GAAAACCGCCGTAACTGCTTCATAGGTATAGGGCGCGGCAACGGCGCAAAGCAGTTTTGCGCATACAAGGGTCATTAGCTTTTTCTCGCTCTCGGCAAGGGGCGCAAAACCGTTTTTCAAAAACTCCGCTGTCGGCAAAATGGCGTGATGGTCGGTTACTTTGCTGTTGTCGCAAATCCTTGTAAGGTCGGCTTGCAGCTTCACGCCCTGCATAAAGGGAAGCAGAGAACAAAGCCCGGTAATGAGTTCTTTTGTGCTGCCCTCCATATCGGAAGTGATATATTTACTGTCGGTGCGGGGATAGGTCAAAATCCGCTTTTCATAGAGGGCTTGCGCATAGTCAAGGGTCTGTTTCGCCGTAAACCCATATAAGCGGTTTGCTTCCCGCTGCAAGGCGGTGAGGTCAAACAGCTTCGGCGGGGCTGCGGTCTTTTTCTCTTTTTTAAGAAAAGTGCAAACGGCCTGCGATTTCTCGCAAGCCGCTTTCATCTGCCGCGCCGCCGCTTCGTCGTCCTGCCTTTCGGAAAGGGCGGCAACGCCGCCAACGTCCAGCCGGACGACATGATATTTCTCTTTCTTAAAGCTGCTGATTGCATAGTCGCGGTTTACCAACATAGCAAGGGTAGGCGTTTGCACTCTGCCGACATTCAGCGTTTTGTGATAGAGGATAGAAAAAAGGCGGGTCGCGTTAATGCCAATGAGCCAATCGGCCTTTGCTCTGCAAAGCGCGGATTGATAGAGGTTATCATAGCCGCGCCCGTCTTTGAGGTTTGAAAAGCCCTCGCGGATTGCACTTGCTTCCATGCTGCTAATCCAAAGGCGGGAAAAGGGCTTTTTGCAATTCGCCTGTTCATAGACAAAGCGGAAAATGAGTTCTCCCTCGCGCCCGCTGTCGCAAGCGTTGACAATCTCGGTAACGTCGCTGCGGTGCATAAGGTCTTTGAGAATGGAAAACTGCTGCTCCTTGCCGCTGGCAATCACAAACTGCCACTTCTGCGGGACAATGGGGAGATCGTCGTACTTCCATTTTCGGTACTGCTCGTTGTAGGTCGCCGCGTCCGCAAGGCTAATCAAATGCCCGATACACCACGACACAAGATAGCCGCCGCCCTCAAAATATCCGCTGCGCTTTTCATTCGCGCCAAGTACGGCGGCAATCGCC
>NZ_KI271119.1:0-2426 GCF_000469345.1 Eubacterium ramulus ATCC 29099 | reverse complement strand
CAATCGCCGCCCCGACGCTCGGTTTTTCTGCAATTACAAGTTTCATAGATGTTCGTCCTCCTGCTCGGTCTGTTCGGTTTCGACTACTTCCGTTTCCTCGTCGTCCTCGTCAAAATCAAGGTCGTCAAGGTTACTGCTTCCTTTTGCCGCGTCCTTTTTCGGCTTCAAAATCTTAAAATAGTAGAACGCGCCGCCGCCCGCTGCGGCAACAAGCAGCACGGCAAGCAGAATACCCATGCCGCCGCCTTTTTCTTCTTCCTGCGGCTGCTCGGTTTCTTCCGGCTCCGGCTCGGCTTCCACGCCCGCGCACTCGCCCATGTTGACGCTGCAAACCGGGCAATCGGTGTTGACGCTCCCGGCAATACATTTTTCGGTGCAGCTACAAACGGGGGCTTCGGTCTGCCCGTCCTCCATAAGGGCGGTTAAATCCGCTTCGTCCACCTGGTTAAGGAAATGGACGGTGTTTTCCCCGTCCTCGGCGCGGTCAATGATAATGTAAAAATAGTTGCCGCTTTTGGTAACGACGGTGATAAACTGCTTGTCGCCGGACGCTTCGCCCGTAATATCGTCCACAAGGGACATATTACCGTCCGGGGTAAGGGGCTGCGGCTCATAGCCGCCCGTCGTTTCCTCCGGCTCGGTTTCCGGCGGGGGCGTTTCCTCGGTTACGGGGGTAGGCGGCAAGTCGCTTTCATCGCCGCCGCCCGCGTATGCGGTAACAGAAAAGCCGCACATGACAACCAGCGCGGCAAGCAGTACGGTAAACTTTCGGATTAGATTTTTATTCTTCATCGTCGCTGTCCTCCTGTTCGGTGGGGTAGGCCGCTTCCGGCTGCGGCAAGGTGATTTCGCCGCTGGCGTAAGCGGAAAGGAACGCGGCAAGCTGCGTCCCGTCAAGGTGTACCGCCTTAACCATTTGCACGATCTGCGCGTTTTCTTCCTCGGTTTTCTGCGCTTCAAGGTCTTTCAGCTTCTTTTGCTGTTCAAGGATTTTCGCCCTCGTTTTCTCAATATCCCTTTCGATACGGTCAAGTTTCGTGTTCGCCATAGTCGTTTACTCCTTTCAAATCAGTTGTAATTTAACCGCCCGTAGGCATAGAAATGGGATTGCCAATAGCTTGTATCAAGTTTTGTGTATTGTATCGGGTCGCCACAATGCAGCATGACAGGGCTTCCGTCCCCGTCCTCGCCCACATAAATCCCCACATGGGAAACGCCGGGGGTATCGTATGTACCCGTAAAGAAAACCAAATCCCCCGGCTGCGGGTTAGAAACAGGGGTTGAGATGTTGTAAAGCCCTTGCGCCCCAAGTCTGCCCGTATTGTATAGGCCGCTGTTCGTCAACACATAACTCACAAAGCCGCTGCAATCAAAAGAGGTTTCCGGGGTGCTGCCGCCCCACACATAGGGAAAGCCGACATATTTATCCGCTTCCTCCATGAGCCGCGCAAACTTTTCATCGGAACCCAGCAGCGCGGCGGGGACTTCGTAATCTGCGGGCGGGTTTTCATAGTATTTTGACACATAGCCGGATTGCGGGAACAAATCGGGTCTGTTTCCCAGCGACGACATATACATAGCGTACATGGATAGCTGTTCTTCGCCCATGATGTAGACGGGAACATGGGAGAGGTTGAAGTTTTCCAAATCCACATGAAGAATGTAATAGTTATAGGGTACTTCAACTTCGTATTCGTTGCCCTCGCTGTCCGTCCTCGTTTCGGTGCGGTAGCGTACCTGTACTTCTTCTTCGACGGTCAAGATATACTGTTTTTCAAAAAGCATTTCAAGGGTACTTTGCGCTTCGTCAAGGGTAAACACGCCCTCATGCCACGCGGAAAGGATAGAAATTAGCACATAGGGGTCATGCTCGATCTCGTCCGCGTTTACCCGGTATTCGTCGTAGCCGGGGTATTCGCTTTCGATATTGTCCAGCATATCTTGTAACTCGGCTTCCATAGCGGCATACGCGCTTTCCGCGCCCGTAATATCCGCGTCCTCGGAGAGATAGGACGACGCAATCAAGCCGCTGCCGCTGTTGCCGCCAAAGAGGGAGCAAGAGGACAGCCCGCCAAAAAGCAGCAGCACGATAAAGGCAATCCCGCCCACAATCAAGCAGCCTTTCCAGTGCCGGACAACAAAGAACGTCGCCCGTTTGGTTTCCTGCGCCGTTTTCTTCGCCGCCTTTGCGGTGGCTTCGGCGGTCTTTTTCACCTTGCCGCCCGTTTTCAACGCCTTTGCATACTGCTTTTTAATGCGCTGTTTTTGCCAAAAACGGGAAATCGGGTTGGAGTGCGCAAGGGCGGGGTTATCATGCAGCGCCTTTTGATAGAGGAAATCGGCGTTTGCCTTTGCTGCCTTTTTCTCGGCTGCTGCCGCTGCCCGGTAGGGTTTCAGCTTATGGCTGCGTATGCCGCGTTTTACTG
>NZ_KI271118.1 GCF_000469345.1 Eubacterium ramulus ATCC 29099 | reverse complement strand
TTTTTCTATACACTGTTTTATTTGACGCTTACCTTCCACTCAAGAAACCCAATAAAATCAAGGCTTTTTCCCCGGCTCTTAAACACTGCCGTGGCAAACAAAAAGTACTTTAATCATAGTTATAATTCTCCTTGATTTGCCCTGAAATGCCCTGTTTTGCAAGGGTTTTCGGGTGTTTTGTAATTTGCTCGTAAAATGCAGACTGTGGCAAATCAGAGCATAGTTTTGCAAGTTATTACTACCTGTTAGTAGTAGAAATGGTAGTAAAACGGGATGGGGTTACTACTAAAGAATTTTATGACAATCATAATAGCAAATCTGCTATAAGAATTGCATGATCAGGATATCCCGATAAATAATTCCAATCCGACAAGTCTTCTCCATTTATATACTTTTCATCCCTAAACACGAAACACCTATCATAGACTTCATTATCTATTTCACAATTTTTTGTCACAAAATGATCTTCTGCAAATTCATATTCTTCTCCTCTTATTGATTTTTTTTCTTTAATACTTTGACCTTTAGGAGTATAAATTTTATATTCTTGATTATCACATAATATTCTACCAATATTCCAGTCTTTTAACTCTGTTCTTCTTCGATAATTATTAAAATCACCGCCCATAATTACTCTAGCAAACTTTTCCAATTGTTTGTATACATATTGCATTTGTTTATATCTCTTATTTGCTTGTTTCTGATATGCTTTCTTTTTTTCGTCTTCCGTTCCTTTTACAGGAATATTCTCCGCCATTGTAATTCTAACGCCAGCAACAACTAATTCCTGTCTGGTTTTCTTTTCAATTAAATCCACCAACAAAAAATTGGGTTTGTTATTTTCGAAAGTGACAACAGAATACATACACTTGTCAAGGCACAGATCAAATAATTCTCTTCGCCATGCTATTAGTATCTCATTCTGCTTATTTTTTGTGTTTTTTGTCTTTTCTTTAGGATAGTAATCGTAATTTCTCTCATCAAATACTTTTTTAAAAAACTCCGATGCATTTTCACAAAATGAAAATTCTGTAAGAATAAGTATATCAGGATTTTGGATTATAATCTCTTTCATTAACAAGTTCGGAAGTTTATTTGTTCCATTTTTATTGGTTGCTTGATTAATATTCCATTCCATTACTTTATACCTGTATTTTGACTTTGTTATCGAATTCTTCCAATCAACCAATATTTTTCTTATATTTTTTAATTCATCACTCTCCTTATTAGTAAGCATTAATTCTGTAAATATACTTGCCATTCCTGGCAAATCAACATTCTCTTCCTCTAAAGTTGTATCATTTTCAATCTTTATTCTTTTTTGTTTCAATTTTTCTAGATAATTTGCTTGTAAAAGTTGAATTAAATACTGTGTTTGCAGTATCTTTATAGAATCTTTTAACTGAACTAAGATGTCTTCTTTCACCGTTTCAAGCATCTGCGCAGTATCATCACTATACTTCGCTTGCATGCCTGTAAAAATAGGTGCATCTTCCTCTTTTCTCAAATCAAAAAGTATTCTATGAATACACTTCCAGTCACTTACTTCTTTAGCAGCATAAACCTCCCTTTCGAAAACTGCAGCTCTAGACATATCCTGCGATGCATCATATTTTTTTATCAAATATTCGAGTGTACAATGCTTCCAATTACTTTTTATGTTAATCAAATTTTCCATAAGCCCTCCTATGCGGTGTTATATAAATACTAATTATTACCCCCCCCTAACTATAGCATTATTTCAGTATTACATCAATACCAATTATTACTAGCTGAAAAAATAACGTCCCAGCCATAAAGCCAGAGTGTCACCATTTTTCTATTTTAAACTACTTTAAACATCTTCTGCGACATCGTTTTCTCCTTCGTCTGCTCAACCTCCGCCTGTGCCTTCCTAAACTCTTCCATCCGCTTCAATTCTTCCTCAGCATCATCGAATCCGATATGCGTGTACACATTCATTGTGACCGATATATCCGAATGCCCCATGAGGTACTGCAGTGTCTTTGGATTCATTCCTGATTTTGCCATATTCGAGCAATAGGTGTGTCGGCATACATGAGGCGTAATGTTTGGCATCTGCACCCGGTAGATGTCATTGTATCTGCCGACCATATGATTGAAACGATGTTGCCAGTGCATTGCCACAAGTGGCATTCCATTATCATCATAGAATAGGAATCCGCTATAGCCGTCTATGGATTTCTCTACTTTCGGTGCATTTCTGTCCTCGATGATTGCCTGAAACATCTGTGCCACATCCTCTGTAATCGGCAATACTCTTGTTCCGGCATCCGTCTTTGTAGTTTCTATGATGTATCGCATATCCGATGTTCTCTGCAATTGGTGGTCGATATTTACAGTTCTGTTCTCAAGATCAATGTCCTTTAGTATCAGTCCACAAAATTCCGATATTCGCATTCCCGTATGAAAGAGTATGTACACCACTTCATAGTATTTGCAGTACACCACATCGTCATGCACAAACTTCAGGAACTTTCTCATCTGGTCTTTTGTGATTGCCTCTCTTGTGACTGCATCATTTACCAATACTCCAGCAAGCTGAAATCCGAATGGATTCTTTACCAGAATGTCATCATCCACCGCCATCTGAAAGGCTGGTCGCAGCACTCCCCGGATGGTATGAATGGAACTGTAGCTTTTCCCATCTTCCTGTTGCAATTTTATAAGGAACAGCTTTGCATCGGAAGTTTTCACACTTCGTATCGTCTTTTTGCCAAATGTTTCCTTCGCAAGCAATCTCTGTACTGTAACATATCCCTGTTTCGTACTTTGCCTTACTCCGGTCTTTGTTTTCAAATATCGGTCTACCAGTTCACAGACCGTCATCTGTCCGTCTACGATATTTACAAGCAAATCCAAATCTGTGTTTACCTGTTTTTCCAGTTCCCTAAGCGATAGACATGGCTTTTTACCCTTTGGAAGTTTGTCCGTAGGTTCCAGTTTCCAACTATATACAAAGTGTGGTTTTCCATCAATGTGATATTTATATTGATATTTTCCATCTGCTCTTACACTCTCTCCTGGTCTGAGAACCCTGCGTTTGGAATCCCGCCTTGTCTGACCTCTTCCTGCCTTTGCCATTATACCCGCCTCCTTAGTTCTGGATGGTTATGCAGATACCTTTCAAAGGCTACACGAAGAATCAGCTTGCGTTCTCCGTACTATGCCAGAAAATCTTCTCCATCCGTATTATTCAATAAATCATAAAATTTTCTCCGGCTCAGAACAAAATATTCAATTGCCTCAGAAGGATTCAAAATATCCTTTTCTGCTAAACTTGGTCTTGCCATAAAAGTACTTCCTTTCTGCCAAAAGTGGCTGTTTTCAAGGGTTTTCGGGGTCATCCTATGTTCGCTCTTATGCCCTGTAATAGCAACTACTTTCGGCAGATAAAAGGAACTATATTTCTGAAGAATTAAGAATAAATTCTTCGAACTTCGGGCGGATAATGAGGAATCGGTTTCCACAGTACACCGCCACCGTTCCAAGGTTATCCTCTGCAATTCTTCTCAGTTTCTTTATACCAATATTAAAATAAGCTGCTGCCTCCTTGATGGTGAGCATATACTTCTCACTAACAGGAAGCATTTCATTGCTTTCTGCATTCATAGTATCTCTCCTTCCGACAAGGTGGTCACACAGCTGACTCCTTTGTACTATTTTTCCTTTTTTGTCATTTTTACTCTGATTCTGTGATATTTGCCCCCAGGGGCGGTCTGAATCTCTGTCACCTTTTATGCAGGGCAACGGTGCCGCCCCTTCACGCACAAAAACTGCGAATTTAAACGGGGTATTAACCCCCAATACAGCTAAATACCATGGTAAACACACCCTTCCCGGTATATCTTCCGGTCTTCGCCGTATTCGTCCCGGCGCCCTTTCTGATATTCAAGTCATTAATACTGACCTTCACCATGAATGGACAGTCCGCATTAGAAAACTCTGCAGCCAAACCACTTCCACCAGTAACCTCAGCCCCATTCCCTTTGCCGGAATCGGCTCCTTCGTATTCAATTTTCTTTTTCCCGGATTACCTTCCAGCTTCTTTACCGCTGTAGGCTTTGGCTTTCTTCCTGCCACTGGAATCCCCTCCTTCCTTAATTTTCTGCACACCCAAGAAATCAATTTCTTGGGTTATCGCGGTGCTCGTCAAATGCTCATGCAAGCATGGCATTTTCCTTACTACTCGTGTAAATAAAAGGACCATGTATTTCTACACGATCCTCATGATGAATATCTATATGTATTTTAAATTTCCAGTTATTAACTCATCTATTTTCCCATCAAATATCTCTTCAAATACTTGCTCACATGGTATCCTGCACATTCGCCTCTCTTTTGAAGTATCTTGAACCCTGAATGCTGTTTGATCCTTTCCTAAACAAGTATTCATATAAGAATCGATGTATGGCATAGCATCCTCTTTCGTAAAGCTAATTTCTTTTTTCAGCCTTACAAACGATGACAATACACTAATACATCTAGCTCCGCCTATACTGATTACACCATTTCTGGCATTTTTATCATCAGAACAAAAGACATAGATTTGTTCACCGAACTTCAAATTCAGCACTTGCAATAAGACATATGACTTCAGTTCTCCGAGATTTTGTCCCTCGCCGATAGTGTCACAATCATCTTGCAGTTGCTTTAAAAAATCTTCTCTACTTATACTGCGGCAGTCCATTTGAGACACAAGAACAAACTTCTCTTCAAAATATCCATCTTTATATGCATCGCACGCAGTTTTAAGCATTCCTGCATATGCGCTGATAGCCCATTCACCATAGACTCCTGATAATTCATCCAGTATCATTTCATCGTCATACATACATATTGATTTTGATTCAATTTTCGACTGAAACCATTCTGGTGCCCCAGCTATATTGTGACGCATGATTTCTACTTGAATCTGTTTATGACAATAAAAGCAATAACCTGGCATTGCCATAATTTTGTCTATTAATTTATTATGATCATCCTTGCGTATCAAATGCATCTTGGATATAAAGTCAGTATCCAGCAAGGCATATTTTTCATTTGCCATATACTCACCTTATTTTCGATTCCGAAATTCCTTTCCGATTTTTTCCAAGTATGCCCTATCAGATTCCTCTCTACTATCCACAAGTAATTCGTGTTCAGAGTTAAAAGCCAGATTATCCAACAAACTTCCATAGCGGAGTAAACTTCCACTATTCTGCTGCCACTGTTCTGCTTTTCCAGTCAATTCAATTCTGATTGCAATGCTTTCACTTTTTTCTTGATAAAGATTTCTGGCCTTCTCTTCTGTAATCACACCGCTCTCTACTAAGCGCAATACAACTGCTTTGTAAGGAAGCGCAAACAAATCCATAAGAATCAGCACATCATCAATCCCCATATTCTCTTTTGAGATTCCAAACATCTTAAACTGTTCTATCACACTGGCATCCGGCATCAAAAGCAACCCTGCAAAAGCATTTGCTTCAAGATCTTCCTGCGTAGCTGCTACTTCATCAACCGTTTTTGAATCCAATAAAGAACCTGATGTAATAGTGCTGGTATTAATATCCTCTGCATAGCAATGAATATGATATAACTCATGTGCCGTTGCAAAAATCTGCTTACACATTGGCAGTTCTGTATTCACACACAAGAAAATCGTACCCTTCTTCACAAAGGTAAACGCCCATAATTCATCATCCCTAAATGGATAACGAAGCACTTCAAGAGCCAGTTCCCTCTTACGTGCATAATTTGAAACTATGCCAAAAATAGATTCTCTAATAATGGTATTTCCACAGTAATTTACAGCAAAAGCCTTTGATAAATCATTTATTTTTTCAAATTGCTTCTCTTGCTTATAAAACAAGTTTTCAAAAAAAGTATCTCCCATTATGCCTCCCAAGGTTTCATCATAGCCATACCATTATCTCTAACTCGACTATGGAAAAGAATCATGTTTGAAAGCTTATCAGCAATATTAAGTGCTTCTTTAGCTTCCTCTGATTCAACTTTTCCCATGAACGCATGAACAATATCTGTATCAACAGAATCTCCCTGAAGCTTGGTAAGTTCTTCCATCTTAACACCCAGGAACTCTGCGATACGCTTCAGTTCTATCGCATTAATCATTCTTGAACCATTAAGCATCTTACTTATTGTCTGTTTATTTGTCTGCAATGCCCCTGCCAAATCTATTTGTTTTCTATTCTGTTTTTTAAGAATTGCTACAATATTTGCAGCTATCATGGAATTCACATCAAACATATTAACTTCCTCCAATCAACAAAAGTCATTCTACCTCATGCTTATTATATGTCACACACGAATTAAAGTCAATATTATAGTTACCATTTTATATCATTTTATTCATTTAGTTTCCATTTCAGTTACTGCAATTCTACGATACCCCCCCTCTTCCATTTCGCGATTTTGTACAGAAAAGGGGGCGCCGGTCTTGGAGCATAAGGGCTGTAGAGATTCAAATACCCCCTACCCTCACTCTCAAAACTTGTATTCCACATATCTATCTTCCGTCATTGTCTTTACATTATGATGATGCTCACATAAAGGCTGCCAGTTCCCACGATCCCAGAAGAGTTTCTGGTCTCCACGATGCGGAACGATATGATCCACGACGGTAGCCATAGTAATATGACCTTCCTCATAACACTTCACACAGAATGGATTGCTCTCTAAGAACTTCCTTCTCTCACGCTGCCACTTAGCACCATAACCACGCTCTGCTGCATGGGCTCTGTCCTTTGTGTGTAAAGGCTTATGTTCCTCGCAATACATCTGACCATGCGGAATAAGTGCTGCACAGCCAGGATGTTTACACGGTATGTTCGGTCTTCTTGGCATACGCACCTCCTACTAATTTGAACCCTGAAGGATTGCTCCCTCAAGGCTCTTCGTTTTGTCCTACTTTCGACACTATCATATTAACATATATGCTTATGCCATGTTGGGACAAAGTGTGCCAACCTTATTCCGGTACAACAAAATTATTTAGTGACGATGCATGAATACGATGCACAGTTCTGTATGACACATTAAGCTCGTAGGAAATATCTTCCCAACTCTCGTTTTTCAGATAACGATATTTCAAAAGAAGTCTTTCCTCTGGGTTCTCCATACTTTCAATCGCCGCATTGATTTCTGAACGTAGGTCTACCAATCTGTTTATCTGTGCATCAATCCTCTGCTCATAATCCCATATCTTTTCAATGGTCTTTATAAACGGCGCTTCCAGATTTCTATTCGGATTGGTACCAATCTTTTCTCCATAAGAACATCCCTGAATTGTACCTCTCATCTCACGAAGCTGTTCCAGTTCCTTAACCTCAACCTGTATCTGCTTATCCAACAGATATGCCTGCTTCAAATACTCTTTAGCTGTCATAAGCCACCTCCGAAAAGTTATTTCCCTCGGATTTACTCTGATTGTCTTATTTCGTCCTGAAGCTTACGGATTAAGAATTCTCCAGCAACCGAAGTCAGCTGTTGATACCACGAACTTCTGAAAAACTTCTCAATCTGTAACGCTTCATCTATTGCCGCCTTGCTTTTTGGATTGCGCTTTACCTTTTTGAGTGCGGCTCTGTAATCAGCAACCGCACTCAGGATAATCGCATTCGCAAGTCTTTCATATGGGTCTTCAAATTGGTTCTTACCTGCCATGTGTTACCCTCGCTTTTACTGCAGCAATCAATCTATTTTGTGTCATATCCTTACTTGCTAAAGCCTTCATAACATCCTCATCTATTGTTCCAGCAGTAATAATATGCTGAACCACCACCGTCTCCGAAGTCTGTCCTTGTCTCCAAAGCCTTGCCACCGTCTGTTGATATAGTTCCAGACTCCAGGTAAGTCCAAACCAAATCAGCATATTTCCACCTGATTGCAGATTCAAACCATGCCCGGCAGAAGCTGGATGTATTAACGCCACCTGCAGCTCCCCGCGATTCCATTTTCTGATGCTTTCCTCAGAATCCAATTTTTCAAAAGGAATCTTTTTCTCAGTAAGTCTTCGCATAATCCTTGATAAATCATGTTTGAACCAGTAAGCCACCATAACAGGTCTGCCATTTGCTGCTTCAATCATATCTTCAAGGGCATCCAGCTTCTGATCATGGATTACAATCTCATCGCCATCATCGGAATACACAGCGCCATTTGCCATCTGAAGAAGCTTCCCGGAAAGAGCCGCTGCATTTGCTGCTGTAATCTCTCCCTTTTTCAAAGGAATAAATAAATCCTCTTCCATGTCCGCATAAAGCTTCGCTTCCTCATCATTCATATAAACCGGATATTCATTACTGATAAACTCCGGCATCTGTAAATGATCCAAGGCTTTCATAGAAATCGTGATATCGGAAATCTTCTCATAAATCTGTTCCTCAGCTCCATTTCTTACCTTATAAGAATAAACAATCGGACCATTCATCCTGTCTGGCACAAAATAATTCACACGATACTGGCTGATAAATCTTCCAAGTCTTTCTCCCATATCCAGACATTTGAATTCTGCAAACAGATCCATCAGTCCATTGCTGGAAGGTGTACCAGTGAGCCCGATTACCCTTTTCACATTTGGCCGAACCTTCATAAATGCCTTAAAGCGTTTACAGTTCCAATTCTTAAAGCTGGATAGCTCATCCAGAACTACCATATCCCAGAAAAAATTCACTCCACTTTGTTCAATCAACCACTGCAGATTTTCACGGTTAATAATGTAAATATCTGCATCCGCCTCCAAAGCCTTTTTCCGCTCTGCTGCTGAACCAAGAACAATGGAATATCTCAGGTGTTTCAGATGATTCCACTTATGAATCTCATCACTCCAGGTATTTCTTGCAACTCGAAGTGGCGCCACCACCAAAACCTTACTTACTTCAAAGCTGTCATAAATAAGCTGTTCAATAGCTGTCAACGTAATACTGGTCTTACCAAGTCCCATCCCAAGTATCACGGCTGCTATCGGGTGTTCTAATATATAATTGATTGCAAACTGCTGATAATCATGCGGTTTGTATTCCATCAAGAATCCCTCCAATCTGTCCTGCATCATCCAAGACGAATACTTTATATCCAAGAGACCTTAGTTGGTCATGCCTGTGCTCCTGTAAAACTCTTGGTTTCTTTCCTGACGCCTTCACTTCCACCAACCCAAATTTCCCATCAGGTAATAAAACAAGTCGGTCGGGCCAGCCCGATGAACCGGAATTCCACTTCTCACACAAGCCACCAAGCTTTTTAACTTGCTTTCAAATAGAATATCACAGGCTGCGCCACCTATTAAAACATACTGTTCTTCATAATCTGCAAAGTACTTCTGAAATGTATCTAATCCTTTGACCATACATATTCCTCCAACATCTCATTAATAGAAATATCTACCCGTTCCTCTTCTTGCTCTTCTCCTGTAAGTGACAATACTACGCTCAAAGGATCTTGAAATCCTTTTCCTAAAAAATCAATAAAATATCCCAGTTCCAAAACAACACAGCCAATTTCTTCCAATTCACTCACTTGTTTTTCCACTTTCACTGCACTATCTTTCAACTCTTTCTTTGTTACTGCATAAGTAGGATAAACATTATCTGACAAAAGAGAATACTCACACAAAGCAGAAATACCTGCTTTCTTTTCTAGTTTCATATCTTCTCTCAGAACAAATCTTCGAATCACCGGATTTCTTAATACATTTTCAATTTGCTGCCATACTTGTTTTCGGTCATTCGGAATATTTATTACTCTTGATTTACCTTTCATGCCCAACACATCAATATTTAAATATTCCAGTTCATCAAAACACCGGCTTGCAGATTTTGTTGACACTCCTATTCGTTTTGCTGCATCAGATACTTTCACTTCATTCCATCGTTCATAAATAGCCATCAGAAGCATTTTTTGCGTCAAAAATGAAATCAGATAAACTGGTGCCAATTCTCTTTCATTTTCCTTACTCAACAAATATCCAATAAATGGAAGAAATACCTGCTTTCCTTCTATTACAAAAGGAATTCCTTCTTCCATCATCTTTTCTTTTATATAAAATGTTGTTCGATCAAGAAATATTGCACAATTTAATCCTGTCATTTTTTCCACGCCAGCTCTGTCTCTACGTAACATAACAAGTCCGACATTATCTTTGGGATGAATAGCCATCCATAATACACCATTCGTCTCTACCGTAAAAATATCATATCTTCCACGATATGCTAACGGGAGCTTTTTATACACCTCTTTATTCTCCGTCATTATTACATTTTGCCGTAATGTTTTTTCCAAAAATTCTTTCATATTAATCACCTTTTTATAAGCGTGACTCTTTTTACGTCACATTTATAATTTATCATATATTATTTGATTTTTCAAGTAATATATGCTTACATAAACTCCAAGAAAAAAGACGTAAGATTCATCTCACGCCTTCCTATTCTAACTATACCGATCCGATCTTCCAAAGGTGTAAATAAGGTGTAAATTCTACGTTTCCATCCAAGAACCCCAATAAAATCAAGACTTTTGCCCCGTCCCTTAAACACTGCCGTGGCATAAAAATAAAATTTTTATCATATGATTTTCTCCTTGTGTTATTGAAAGATTGTGTGATTTGAACCCGCTATGTTCTCAATCACTTAATGATATATTTTGTTCCTCTGCCTTTTCCTTCAACTGCAATCACACCCTTTTTCTCCATAGCTTTCAGTAATTGTGTTGTTTTTGATTTGCCAAATGGGACATATGGTGCAATTTCACTTATTGGTTTCAGCATCGTCTTACTTAAAAATTTGTAAATCACTTTTTCGTCTTCGGTTAAATTGACATTCGTTTCAAATATCGGTAGTACAATTTTTATAGCATTTTCTGACACTTCAAATTCTGGTTTTATCAAACTCTCTGCATATAGTTGTTTGATTCGTGTAATTCCTGTTCCAAATATCTCTACTAATCCCAATCTGTAAAATACATTTGCAAGATTTCTATTTCTTAAAATAGATAGTTTACCTGATAAATATTCTTCTGCCGTTATTCCAGCCGGCAATCCACCAGGAGACACCACTTCTATTCTATCATCAAACATAGAAACTCTGATGTGTGAATTAATATCCCATACCCTATGAATCAAAGCATTTGCAATTGCTTCTCTGAAAGCTGCTTCCGGTATTTTCTCTACCATCTTTCTGTCAGCCCCCTGTATTACTTCATATTGGTAATAATCTCTAAATACAGCAAGTGCTTTTTCATATATTTCTAAAACCGATATATGTTCAAACGTTACTCTTTTTTGAATAATACTGATATTCTCACCGAACTTAACAATATCAATTCCTGAAAAATGATTTTTATCTGCCAAAAGTCCCGCTGCATTATTATAACCATTTATATTGTCATACAGGTTCAATGTCTTTAAAGTATCTTGATTGAAAGTTTCAATGTAAATATTTTCTTTCAGTTTACACTGTAAAATTTCAAAAGATAGCTCCTGCTCTTTACAAGGTAATTCTTCGAAGCTAATATTTTTTCCATCTAATACAAGCCTTGAAAATTCCAATGTATCTACCTCTATCGTTGCTGTATCATTTCGTTTGTATGCTTTTGATTTATATAAATACGGTTTTTGAAGACCACTTTTTACAGTAAGTTTTATCGTCTGGTCATTGTTCTGTATTTCAAGTGTATAGTTTGGTTGAGGTAATATACTGTCATTGATTTTATTTTCGATATCCAGACAGGCCTGTTTTACATCTGGCAATCCTTTCACTTTTCCATTATCATCAACCCCAAAAAGAATTGTTCCACCATTGTAATTCGAAAAGGCACTAACTGTTTTCAAAAAAGTATTCGTAATCGTTTCCTTGAATTCTAATATTCTTGTTTCACGCATAGTAATCGTTCCCTTTCCAACCATAATGATTATATTATATGCAAAAATGCGCCAAAAATCAATCGTATTTTTTTACGATTGATTTTTTAATTGATTTTGAGTGTAGTATTATTTTTTGACCAACTGAATTATGACAACTTTTTTAATTATTCCGATTCGATCTTCCAAAGGTATAAATAAGGTGTAAATTATTTGTTTCTATCTAGAAAATCCTACAAAATCAAGTCTTTCTCGCCATACTTTAAACGTTGCTGCAACGTGTTTTGCCCCAGATTCTGGTTCCAATATAAATCTCATCCCGGACAATTGCCGCTACTGTCGTAGCACTCCAGTGTTTCTTTTTGATCGTGTCAAACCTCTGGAACTGCACCTGATCCCCTCTTGATAATTTCTGCTCATCACAAGTGGCAATCGCCTGTCTGTTCAATTCCCTTGTAATATCTGCAAAACTTGTTCCCTCTACTGCCATCTGAAAAATCATTTTCACAACTTTTGCAGCTTCCGGATCAACTTCCAGCCTTTCATCTCTTTATTGTATTCAGTTATCTATGCCTTGCCATCTGTGAAAATCTCAAATACAAGTCCATTCGTGGTGGCACAAAAATGATTTCCGGACAAATCTGTTTTGCCTGCCATAATGCCATTCCGGTCTTTACACCTTTTTGCTTTGCAATATAATTTGCTGTCAACACAATTCCATGCCTGGCTTCCGGATCACCGCCAACTGCAAGGGGCATTCCGGCAAATTCCGGATGATGCAGCATTTCCACACTTGCATAAAATGAATTCATATCGCTGTGAAGAATTGTCCTGTCTCCCATTAACTCCACCACCTTCTCTCTGTTTTGTTAATTGTCTTATCAATTTCTGTATGCTTAGTATATATCTTCGCATTGGAGATAGTTAAGCGACATCTTGGTCGTATTATCTCCGATATGGAGATTTTTCTTGGTTTTTGATTTTATTCGGGTTATAATGCATATAGAAAAATCAAAAAGAAATGAGGCGAACATATGCGTGCTTTCGGAGAAGTACTAGTAGAAAACAAAAAAAGAAAGCTCCAATGTAGGTCATCTTGCACCCGAGAAGACTTTCTAGAGACCATGGATGTAGTCGGAAAAGTGGGATATGACAGCGCATTTACCTTTATTTATTCCAAAAGAAGCGGAACACCTGCAGCGGCAAAAGAGAATCAGGTGCCGGAAGAGGTTGTAAAAGATCGTTTTGACCGTCTTTTAGCGCAGGTGCAGGAAATTGCACGAGAACGTTCTTCCCGTTTTGAGGAAAGGGTACAGGAAGTATTTCAGTAGTAAAATACTGGCTAAAAGCAGACAGTATTTGGAGAGTACCGTTTAGACATCAGGAGGTAACATAATGGGTAAGAACACGACAAATGATATGACGCAGGGAAACTGCATGCGTTTACTGGTACAGTTTTTTCTGCCGATCCTGGCAGGAAATCTGTTTCAGCAGTTATACAGCTTTGCAGACTCTATGGTGGTGGGAAAAGGAATTGGCGATACGGCACTTGCAGCAGTCGGAAATACCAGTTCCGTACATTTTCTGATCATTGGTTTCGCAATTGGGCTGACAGGAGGATTGGGAATCTGTATTTCTCAGTCTTTTGGAAGTGGCAATTATGAAAAACTTCGTAAGGAGCTGGCAATGTCTGTCTGGATCTGTCTGGCTATTGGGATTGTGATCACAGTGGTAAGTCTGGCCTTCATGCGGCAATTATTTACATTTCTCCATACACCGGAAGATCTGATGACGGAAACACTGCAATATTTCGGAACAATTCTTGCGGGAACCACCATTACAATTTTTAATAATTTTGCCATGACACTTCTGCGTTCCGTCGGAAACAGCCGGGTGCCTCTGGTTGCAATGATAATTTCCGCCATTGCTAATGTTCTGATGGATCTGTTATTCGTTTTTCCGCTGCATATGGGTGTTTTTGGCGCAGCGTTAGCCACTGTTCTGGCACAGGTTCTGTCTGCGCTTTACTGCTGTTACTACATAGGAAGGGAAAAAAATCTGATCCCGAAAAAAACGGACTGGAAACCACAGAGTGTAATCATCAAAAGACTGACATTGAAAGGTCTGCCTGTTGCCGTTATGAATTCTGTCACTGCAGTGGGTGGAATGGTATTGCAGACATTTGTCAACAATATGGGAACAAGCTATGTGGCTGCCTATGCGGCATGCACCAAGATCCTCAGTCTTTTTGAACAGCCGGCAAATACAGTGGGCCTGGCACTTCTTACTTTTGTGGGACAGAATTATGGTGCCGGAAAAAAGGAGCGGATACGTACCGGTATCCGGGAAGGAGTTATCCTGACGATCCTGATAAATATTCCACTGGCTTTGATGTTGCTGTGTATTCCTGAGTTTCTGACTTCTTTCATGTTGAATGATACGTCGATTATTTCTTACACAAGAGATTTTCTGGCGGTTACAGGCATCTGTCTGTTTCCTCTGGGATGGCTGTTTGTGTTCCGCAACGGGTGTCAGGGCATGGGACATACGTTTGTTCCGATGCTTTCAGGAGTCCTGGAAGTGTCTCTTCGAGTGGTCATGGTAAAGCTGCTGACTCCATATCTGGCTTTTCGTGGTGTTGCTCTGGCAGAAGTATCTGCCTGGATCGGCGCCTGGATCATGTTGATGATCACTTACTGGATCTATCAGGAAAGAACGGATTCTTTTCGGTAAGTCTGAGGAGAACATCCTACCTTGGTGCGAAACTGTCGATTGAAATTTGAAAGGTTATGAAATCCGGTATCGAAAGCAATGTCGGAGATACTGCGATCCGTATTGCACAGAAGGTCGCATGCTGATCGGATACGTACCTGATTCAGATATTCAAGTACCTCACTGTTTAATAAGATTTTGGTAGTGTAAATTATTCTGTGTAAACCTCT
>NZ_KI271117.1:52953-54239 GCF_000469345.1 Eubacterium ramulus ATCC 29099 | reverse complement strand
TTTGAATTTTCCCTGCCGAAAGAATGGAGCAGACAGGAACAGATTGATTATACAACCGAATATATCCAAAAGACTTTCGTGGATAAGGGAATGTGTGCCGATTGGAGCATACACGATAAGAACGATGGAAATCCACATGTGCATTTACTTGTAACCATGCGACCATTCAATCCAGACCACTCATGGGGCAACAAGGAAGTCAAGGACTGGGATTTTGTCAGAGATACTGACGGAAATATCGTGGTTGATGAATCCCACCCGGACTGGTGGCAGGATAAGAAAAATCCAGACCGTCATGGAATCCGTATTCCGGTACTTGATGAAAACGGAGTACAGAAAGTCGGGGCAAGAAACCGAAAACAATGGAAACGGGTTCTGACCGATGCTACCGGCTGGAATAATCCAAAGAATTGTGAGTTATGGCGAAGCGAATGGGCTGGGATGTGTAACCGGCATTTATCCATAGACAATCAGATTGACCACCGCTCTTATGAAAGACAGGGCAAATTAAAAGTCCCTACGATTCATGAGGGTGCGGATGCAAGAAAGATTGAGGAAAAATATCTCACCGGACAGATAAGGAAAGGTTCATGGAAGGTTGAGGAAAACCGGATGATTAAAAAACAAAATGCACTGCTGCAAAAGGTAATTGCAACCTTTGGTAAGGTATCCGGTGCATTGTCGATGTGGAGGGAGTGGTTGAATGACATTAGAAGAAAGCAAAGAAGTAATTCCCATGATGGAAGCAATGATTACACAGATAGAGGAACAGCAGAATATCATGGCAGAGATGCTTCAGGAGATACAGGAAAAGGACGAGAAGCTGATGTGCTTTCAGGAGCAGGAAGAACGATTGCAGCAATTAGAGAAAGAATTGTCAGAGCTGCTACAAATCTTACCGGATACAGAAGAACTGTTGATGCTTCTGGAAGAAAAGACAGACCAGATACAGAAACTCACAGACGAAAATCAGCAATGGCAGGAATTGGCACAGAAATTAAACAGCGAGAACCGGCTATTGCAGAAACAGAACAGCGAATTACTGAACTTGAACAGCAATTAGAGAAAGGAAGGTTGATTGATGAACGAATTAAGAAACTCAAAGAGCGACGATCAACTGGAAGAGTTGCTTCTGCTGACAGAGCAGATGCAGGAAGAACTCGACCAGAAAGACCGGACTATCAGGGAACTGAAAGTGCAGCTCGACGAATCGCTGACCTTGAACGAGAAGTTAAACAGCGAGAACAAAACAGAGAACATTCAAGCCTTAAAGAACGACTTGAGGA
>NZ_KI271117.1:47968-52853 GCF_000469345.1 Eubacterium ramulus ATCC 29099 | reverse complement strand
TAAACAGACAGCTTATCTGAAAGCTAAGGAAAGGTATGATACACAGAGAGAAAAACTGGCAGGCAGATATAAAGCAAAAACAGCTATATATGAAGCATTGATGTTTCTGCTGATATGGTATTCCGTATCAACTACTCTTTTTCAGATGATACGGTCAAAAATATTTATTTCTGATTGCGTGGTATTCTTTGATACAATCGCCACTTTTATACAGAACATTGCAGGATTGACTATACTGGCAGGGAAGAATGTGGCACAGGTTAGCAATGGAATATCCAATCCTGTCGTTGTCGGAATTATATACTGGATGATAAGAATACTGATTTCCGGTGGATGTCTGGTGGGTGTGGGAATACTTTTGGCATTCATCGAAATAAAGATTGCAGGGCTATATAAGAAATACTGTTGGGATATGATTACCATAATGGTGATACTCGTAAGTATGGCAATAGCAATCTATTTCGCAGATTGGATAAGGACAATATTACCAGTCAATCTACTGTTTCTATTGTTATTGGTACAGGTAATATATGTCGTGATAAGATGGTATGTGAAAGGCTGGCGGGAAACAAGGGGATATTACTAAAACATACTATACCATGCCTAAAACTGTTAAACAATAAATCGGCATAATTGGTCATTTCATGATGCAAGATAAAAAGACTGATTATGTCGATATACAGATTCTGTGAATGAATGAAAGTGGATAACTTGTTTTGTCCGAGCAAGGGAACTATAATGTTTTGGTAGAAGTAAAAAAGACAACCATTTGGTTGAGAAAAAAAGATGCAGAAAAACCTATTGACGGAAGAATAAAAAATCAAGGAGTAATCATGATAGAAAACAAGATAATATTGATTGAAGATGATAAAGAAATAAGAGGAATGATAAACGATTATTTATCAGGAGAATTTGAAGTGACAGCTTTTAATGATGGTATGTCAGCTATCCAGAAAATTACAAGCTATGATGAATATGCGCTTGCGCTTATTGATCTTATGTTACCGGATATAAGCGGGATGGAGATTATTAAGATAATTCGTAAAGTCAGCAAGATACCAATTATTATTATTACTGCTAAAGACAATGATATAGACAAATCATTAGGATTGAATTTGGGTGCTGATGATTATGTGGTAAAACCTTTTTCACTCATTGAGCTTACTGCTAGAATAAAGGCTAACATCAGACGAGCAAGAACCTACCAGGCGTTACCGAATAATTCAATTATCAAAATTAAAGATATAGAAATCGACCCTCATAGTCACATGGTTCAGCGCAAAGGAGTAACCATAGATTTAACGCCAATTGAATTTCAAATTTTATACATTTTAGCAAGCCATCCGGGGCAGGCTTATTCAAAGGAAAGGCTATATGAACTGATTTGGAAAGAACCATATTTTGGAAATGAAAATGTGTTGAATACACACATCAATCGTCTTCGCTTGAAATTGAAGAGCAATGCAGAAGACAGTACAGCCTATGTTAAAACTTTATGGGGCATTGGATATAAGATGGAGGAGAAATAGATGATGATTTTATTTGTGGTTCTTTCATTTGTTATGGTTTTTATATTGATCTGGCAACAGATACAGCATAAAAAATTAGTACGAGAAATTGATTATATTACAAGTAGGCTTGATACTATTTCTGTCATTTCTGAAAATGGCTTTGTACTTATACCTACAGATAATGATAGTATCAAGAAATTAAGCGCTGCACTTAATAAGCTGCTTCAGGATTTTTATACAAAAAAGTCACAATTTGAGCAGAGTAAACAGGCAATGGCGAAAGTCCTTACAAACATCTCTCACGACATCCGAACTCCACTCACTGTTCTAAAAGGAAATAGTGAAATGCTTTCCAATATAACAAACACTTACTCTGCATCTGAAAATGTTCATGCTATGGCTGTTAAAATAGACCAAAAGGCTGATGATTTAATCTCAACAATTAACGACTATTTTACAATGTCTAAAATAACTTCTGGAGATTTTTCTATTAAAATGAAAAAGGAAAATATATCAAGGATTTGCCAAGATACAATTTTGGACTACTATGACCTTCTTGAACAGAAACAATTTGAAGTCAATATTCAGATACCGGATACACCGATTTTTGCCTATACAGATAACGAGGCGTTACAACGCATTTTAAAAAATCTGATAGACAATGCCATCCGACATGGTGGTGATGGTAAGTATATTTCTTTAAGGCTCATCACATCAAATGGAAAAAACATTATTGAAATAGAAGATCGAGGAGATGGGATATCACCACAGCAGCAAAAACAGATCTTTGAAAGGAATTATACAACAGCCCGAAAAACTTCCGGCAGTGGTTTGGGGCTTTCAATTTCAAAATGTCTTGCTGAACAAATTGGGGCAGACTTAGAAGTTTATAGTGTACAAAATGAGCAAACTATTTTCTCAATCATCTTGAAAAAGTTAGAAAATCGTTAGATTTATGACAGAGAAAAGAGAAGTCCATTTTGTATAATGGCAGCTATAAAGGAGGCACACAAAATGGATTATATTATGGAAACCGTAGGTTTGCGAAAAGCCTACAAAGATAATATTGTTGTAGACGATGTAAATATGCATATATCTAAAGGGGCAATATATGGCTTTGTTGGTCCAAACGGTGCAGGAAAAAGCACGGTTATGAAAATGATTTTGAGTCTTATCCAGCCAGATGCTGGAGAGGTTCAGCTTTTAGGCGAAAAAGTTACCAGTCACAGTTATGAAATATTCAAAAAGGTTGGTTCTATTATTGAGAATCCATACTTTTACGATAAAATGACTGCCAGACAAAACTTAGAGCTGCACTGTGAGTATATGGGATTTCCCAACAAGGAACGAATCGATGAGGTTTTGCATTTGGTGGACTTGCAGAATGTCGAGAAAAAACAAGTTTGTCATTACTCGTTGGGTATGAAACAACGACTTGCTATTGCAAGAGCTATTCTGGCAAAGCCAGAATTTTTGATTTTAGACGAACCGATCAATGCTTTAGACCCTGAGGGTATTCGTGAAATGCGAACCCTTTTTCAACGGCTAAATCAAGAAGATGGAACAACTATTTTTATATCCAGCCACATTCTATCCGAAGTGGATCTTCTTGCTGATACGATTGGAATTATTCAACACGGAAAACTCTTAACAGAATTACCTATCGAAGAAATCCATAAGCATCAAACAGATTATATCAGCTTGCAGGTTGACGATGTGACTCGTGTTGCTGCACTGCTTGAAAACATGAGAATCACGAATTTTAGTGTATTAGATAAAGAATTTATCCACATTTATGATTCTGATATTTCAGGTAAAGCTCTGTCAAAAGCCATCATTGAGAACGGGATTGGTTTGGAGAGCATGGGACGCAAGCAAGACACACTGGAAGATTTCTTTTTCCAGCTTACAGAGGAGGAAAAATGAGATGACACATTTGATCAAACTGGAACTGAAAAAATTTGGTATTGCACAAAATATTATCTTTATGTTTGCCGCAATTCTTTTCAGCATCCTTTTCATTACAATATCTTTATGGGATAGCATGACAGACCCCAAACAGGTCAAAGACACATTTGAAAGCACATACCTTGTCATTGGCTTATTGATGTCATTCATTTTTCTTGTGTACTCGTCGGTCTTAACGGCAAAGCTGGTTATTGGAGAATATAATCATCGAACAATTACGATTATGTTTTCTTATCCTTTAAACAGAATAAAATTGATTGCCAGCAAATTAACTATAATCATGGTTTATACAGCGATTTCAATGACGATTGGATATATCTGTTGTAGCAGTTATATTATATTTGCGGATAAATCCTTTAATATGCTGGAGGGAACATTTCAACCATCAATGCTCCGAACATGGATACCAATGGCAATAACCACTGTGATTATATGTATGGTGCTGTCTCTGTGGTCATTTATTATTGGCATGATCAGAAAATCTGTTCCTGCAACAATCGTTACTTCTTTGATTGTTATTGTGTTACGGCAAGTTATTATCACCAAAAACACAACCAATCAGGAGTCCATAATGCAAGTTATCTTAGTTGCTATTGTTACCGTCATTGCTACACTACTTATCTTTAAAAGAAAAGTGCCTGAACTATATTGATTATTTCTATTTTTACAAATGGTAAAAGAAAAAGCCGTCGCAAAGCAGATTCAATTTCATGTATTTATATAACGGCGGCTTTGATTTTTAAAGTCAATGTTTTTAGTGATTACACAAACAGATGACAACTTACATGTATGTGGTAGCTGACGTAAGTTTGGATTATTTTAAAAGATTTCCAATGAATCTTCCGCATCTACCCACATCTGCATATTCCCATCCAGATATAATCGTACATATTCAAGCGGTTCATCAATTGCAAGTGCATTTAATGCACAATCTGAGCCAGGCGTAGTTTTTAAATTCTTTTCTGCTTCCCAACAGTCAATGCGGAGCATATAGCTCGCAGAGGTATAAACATCAACACTATTACGTTGTGGATTGTATTCTGCAAATATTGTTCTCATTGTATCAAATCTCCTTATCATTCAATCAATCATTTCTTACAAAAATCAGAAGCGTTTCAATCAGTTCACCATGTCATTTTCATTTTGTGCTATAATGTGTTATCAGTTTTTTTGCCCTTGTATTTGCCCTTATCAGAGTTCGTAAACACTTACGGGACGCTATAACACAAGGGAAACAATAAGGGAAAGCTCACCTGCGCCAAACTTAGTGTTTTCAAAGGCTTGAGAGATATTTGATAATAAAATATAACAATTATTAAATCCCTTGGAATACATGAAATCTCAATTCTGGTTTGTCTGTGTAAAGGGCAAATTCGGAAGCAGAAATCCAGACAGACACGGATGAT
>NZ_KI271117.1:32180-47868 GCF_000469345.1 Eubacterium ramulus ATCC 29099 | reverse complement strand
GCTGATGACATAATATTCGTTATGTCGCATGCACAAATTTATATAGAGCAAAGAATGACACGGAAGCTAAAGTCAACAGAGACTATGCTATCAGCTTATATGCATGTGTGGCACGCAGTGCGTCGTGTGAATGGCTGATTATTTCACTGTGTAAATACAGAAAATGAAGCATCCTGTCAGGGAAAGCGATTAAGCAAACGACCGAGTTTCACGAGTTTTTGCGCGAGTGGAAACGACCTCTTTTTCAGGCGTGGGAACGAGCGCGATGAAAACGACGTGAAACGAGGGTAGTGAGCGTCTAGCGTCCTGACAGGATGCTTCGTTTTCGTATTAAAAATTAAATTTCAGCCAACAACAAGACAAACAAGAATTGATTCAGTTACAAAAATGTGCCGCATAAAATTCGTTCAAATGATCACATACCTGCGTCAGACCATCCTCGGTAAATGGATAGCTGGCGCAGTTTTTTTGTTCATCCGGCGTGGTATCAAAATTATAAGGTCCCGGCCATACAGTCACCCGAAGCACAGTGTCCCCTTCTTCCGGTTCATATTTTTCAATGCGGTAGTGCATGCCTTTGTAGCTGCCGTGAAACCGCTCTTTTTTATAGAAGTTAATGTTAAAAATATCTGTTCTTTCAATCATGAGAATCGTCCTTTCAAAATTCTTGAATAGTTACAAATTATTTTAACTTTTGCAGGGAAAATGTGCAAGCATAGTTCAAGTCGAACGCCCGTGAAATCTGGTGCGTGATTCTGGTCAGCGTAAACTGACATATTCATCTCAGACTGAGAGAAATGCAGATTTTTTTGTATTCCTTTTCGCTTCACTTTTTTTGGGGTTTGTGGTATCGTATGAAATACTTATGAAAAGTTCAAGTCAGATTTATTTGACTCAGACTGAGATGAATAAGATACATGATCGGTGAATGCGGATCATAAAGAGAGAAAAGAGATGAAAGATTTTAGATGAAGATTTTACTGACCGCGATTAATGCAAAATATATCCATTCAAATTTGGCCGTTTATTCTTTGCAGGCGTATGCAGAAGCACAGGGACATAAGATAGAACGGGCGGAATATACCATTAATAATCAGCTGGATGATATTCTGGAAAAAATCTATTGCCAGAAACCGGATGTGTTGATTTTTTCCTGCTATATCTGGAACATTGAATATGTAAGGGAACTGGCGGCAGAATTTCACAAGCTGCGGCCGGAGGTGCCAATCTGGGTTGGTGGTCCTGAGGTTTCGTTTGAGACGGAACGTTTTCTGAAGGAAAATCCTGCGATTACCGGAATTATGATGGGGGAAGGGGAACAGACACTGACCGAACTGTGTACCAGTTTTGAACAGGAAAGCTCATTGGAAAAAATCGACGGTATTTCCTATCGGCGAGGGGATGGAACGGTGGCGGTCCAACCCCTGCGCAGCCTGCTTCCCATGGACGAACTTCCATTTTGTTATGCGAATCTGCAGGATTTTGAACACCGGATCATTTATTACGAATCCAGCCGTGGCTGCCCGTTTTCCTGCAGTTACTGCCTGTCTTCGGTAGACAAGAAGCTGCGGTTTCGCAGTCTTCCGCTTGTATACAGGGAACTGCAGTTTTTTATTGATGCAAAAGTGCCACAGGTGAAATTTGTGGACCGTACCTTTAACTGCCGGCATGAGCATGCTATGGGAATCTGGAATTATATCAAGGAACATGACAACGGTATTACGAATTTTCATTTTGAAATATCCGCAGATCTGCTCCGCGAGGATGAACTGGAACTGATTTCTGATATGCGGCCGGGGCTGATTCAGCTTGAGATTGGTGTACAGTCTACGAACGGATCTACAATCCGTGAGATTCACCGTACTATGCGGTTAGAGGACGTGTATCGGGCTGTGAACCGGGTGAAAGCAGGGAAAAATATACATCAGCACCTGGATCTGATCGCAGGACTTCCGTTTGAAGATTATGAGAGATTTCAGCAGTCTTTTGATGACATTTATGCGTTGCATCCGCAGCAGCTGCAGCTGGGATTTCTGAAAGTGCTGAAAGGTTCCTATATGTATGAGCATGCATCCGAATATGGACTGATCTACCGGACAAAACCGCCGTATGAAGTGCTGGCCAGCAAATGGGTTTCCTATGATGAGATGCTGGAAATCCGCCTGGTGGAAGAAATGTTGGAACTTCATTATAATAGTGGCCAGTTTCTGACATATCTGGCTGTTCTGGAGCAACGGTATGCAAGTGCTTTTCAAATGTTTCTTGATATGGGACATTTTTATAGAAGTCATGGGTATCTGGATTGCAGCCATAACCGTGTGCGCAGGACCGAAATAGTACTGGAATTTGCAGAGAGTGTGGATGCCGGACATCGGGCGGCTTATGAAGAGGCTTTGATTTTTGACCTGTATAAAATTGAAAAATCCAAGAGCCGGCCGATATGGGCACGGGACCTGGCATTAGAGAAAAAGAAAACATCCGCTTATCTGCGGGCACATGGACTGGAAAAAAAATACTGTCATCTGGAGAAATTTAACTGGCTGGATGCACGGGGAACTCTGAGGCAGAAGGAACAGCCGATGTGGTTATTGTTTGCCTATGAAGTACGTGATCCGTTAACAAATGAAGCAGCATTTACCGAAATCAGCGAAGCAGAAATGGAGGGAGATACCACATGGAACCGATCAGAGAACTGATTGCGGTGGATCTGGAGATGACCGGACTGCAGGTTAAAACAGACCGGATCCTGGAGATTGGTGCGGTGCGTCTGGTGAACGGACAGTTGCGGGACACGTTTCAGACATTTGTGAATCCGCATCGCAGGATTGATGCACGGATTACGGAACTGACAGGAATCCGGCCGGAGATGGTGGAGGATGCTCCGGAGGCAGAGGAGGCTTTGCGAAAATTTCTGGAGTTTGCGGGAGAGGCGCCATTTCTTGGACATAACGTGATCTTTGATTACAGTTTTTTGAAACAATGTGCAGTCAATCATAAGATATCGTTGGAGCGGAGTGCCCTGGATACGTTGAAGATTGCCAGAAAAGTACTGAAGGAGCCGGAGAAAAAATCGCTGGAGGCACTGTGCGGATATTTTCAGATTGACCGGGAACATGCGCACCGGGCGGTGGACGATGCAAAAGCAACGGCAGAACTGTTTTTAATGCTGCAACAGAAGTATCAGCAGCAGGAGCCGGGACTGTTTGTACCAAAGCCGCTGCATTACAAGGTGAAAAAGCAGGGACCGCTGACTCCGGCACAAAAAAGAGACTTGAATCATTTGATGATTTATCATAGAATAGAGTTTAATATTGAACTTGACAGCCTGACAAAAAGTGAGGCTTCGCGTATGATTGACAAGATTTATGCGCAGTATGGAAGAATTCCGGAACAGGAGGGTTCGGACAATGTATAAAAGGTCAAAGAAAAAAAGACTGTTAGCGTCAATTGTAGTATTGATCGTGCTGGTGGCAATGGTAGTAACCGGCATTTTATCTGCATTTCTGATATGATTTGGAAAGGTGAACAGAACATGAAAAAATGGATCAGAGTATTACCGGTTCTCGGGGCAGCCGTGTTGCTGACAGTGGGATTCGGTCATCAGACGGCACAGGCAAAAAAAGGAGAACATCCGGTGATCGCGGACCGGATCTTTATCGGGGATGTTGCAGTAGGCGGTATGACAAAGGAAGAAGCTGTGGATGCGGTACAGGATTATGTACAGGATCTGGGGGATAAAACTATTACACTTACCATCAATAATGTTTCTGTGGAGGCAACAGCAGAGGAACTGGGACTTACCTGGGAAGATCAGGAGAGTGTGAAAGAGGCTGTGGCTTACGGAAAAAGCGGCAACCTGATCGCACGTTATAAAGCGGGCAAAGATCTGGAACATGAGGATAAAGTATTCAAACTTCCGCTGATGGTGGATGCAGAAAAGACAACCGCATATCTGGAGGATCATACATCAGAACTGAACCGGGAAGCCGTTGATTTCGGTCTGACCCGTGAAAATGGAGCATTCAAGATCATCGAAGGGCAGGATGGAATCGTTGTGGATGTGAAAAAATCCGTGGATGCCATTGATGATAGCCTGAAAGAAGGCTGGAAGGATGACAATACCGTGGAACTGGCGGCAGAGGTGACAAAACCGCAGGGTTCGGAGGAGGAACTGTCAAAAGTAAAAGATGTACTGGGAACTTTCAGCACGAATTATGCATCTTCTGCAGCCGGAAGAAAGGCAAATATTGCCAACGGAAGTAAGAAGATCAATGGCAGTGTGATTTATCCGGGAGAAGAATTTTCCGTATATCAGACTGTGGCACCGTTTAATGCGGATAATGGCTATAAGCTGGCAGGCGCCTATGAAAACGGTACCACTGTGGATGCATATGGTGGTGGAATCTGTCAGGTATCTACTACCCTGTATAATGCAGTCATCCGTGCAGAATTGGAAGTGACGGAGCGTTCCGGTCATTCCATGATCGTCGGTTATGTCGATCCTTCCGCAGATGCGGCGATTGCCGGAGAGTATAAAGATTTTAAGTTTAAAAATAATACTGAAGCACCGATTTATATAGAAGGATCTGCCAGCGGATCAAATGTATCTTTTACCATTTACGGACAGGAGACCCGAGCTGCAAACCGGAAAGTTTCTTTTGTCAGTGAGACATTAAGTACTACCGATCCGGGTGTGAAATTCGAGGCTTCTTCAGATGCAGTAGGAACAATCACGCAGACACAGAGTGCGCATGTGGGAAAATCGGCCCGTTTGTGGAAGGTGGTCACTGTGGACGGTGTGGAGCAGAGCCGGGAAATATTTAATAAGACGACATACAAAGCCTCACCGAAGATCTATGCCGTAGGTACGTCATCTGCCAATCCGGAAGCTGTTTCGGCGATGAAAGCAGCGATTGCAAGCCAGAATGAGGCAACGATCCGGGCAGCAGCGGCACAGTGGAAAAATGCAGTGCAGCAGCCGGCAGCAGATACAACAACAGATATGACACAGCAGCCGGCAGATTCTGCACAGCAGGGACAGACACAGGATCAGACACAGCAGACAACTGTTCCGGCACAGACAGCACAGTAGGTCTGACAGAATATTCGGAAATAATAAGGGAACATAAATTATGAAACAGGGAAAAATAGCAGAGAGCGTATTGAAACGTTCCATTTTCAAACAATTGCATCTGAAACGTCCGGATGTACTGCTGGCAGCGGGTATCGGAGAGGATTGTGCAGCTTTTGCGGTGGCAGAGGATGAAGTAGCAGTGATCTCTGCCGACCCGGTAATCTGGGAAGATTCTTTGGATGGACGGTGTGCCGTGCATGCGAATCTGAATGATCTGGCTGCCGGAGGTGCGGAACCTGTGGGATTGATGCTGACAGCACTGCTTCCGCCTGAGATTGAGGAAGCGCAGATGCGTCAGATGGTTCAGATGATTGCACAGGAATGTGAACCATTGCAGGTACAGATCCTGGGCGGACATACAGAAGTGACTGATGCAGTGAAGCGCCCGGTTGTTTCTATTGCGGCGGTAGGAAAAGCAAAGAAGGGAATGCTTTCCACTACCACAGGTGCAAAGCCGGGGGACGACATTGTTGTGACGAAATGGATCGCACTGGAGGCGACGGCAAAACTTGCCCGCAGCCGCAGAGAGGCATTACTCTCCAGATATCCACGGCATCTTCTGGATGATGCAGAACGGTTTCAACAGTATTTTTCAGTGATTCCGGAGGCTGCTACCGCCGTGAAGTCTGGCGTGAGAGCCATGCATGATGTGACCACAGGAGGCATTTTCGGTGCATTGTGGGAACTGGCAGAAGCTTCTGGCGTCGGACTGGAAATCGAATTAAAGAAGATACCGATTCGGCAGGAAACCGTAGAAATCTGTGAGTTTTTTGATCTGAATCCATATCAGCTGGGTTCCACCGGGAGCCTGTTGCTGGCTGCGCCGGATGGCAATCGTCTGGTATTGGATCTGAAGCAGCAGGGGATTCCGGCTGTTGTGATCGGAAAAGCCACAGCGGACAATGACCGGGTTGTGATCAACGAGGACGAACGCAGATTTTTAGAACCGCTGCGGGCGGGGGTTCAGGTATACGGTATGGAGTTCAAGATATAGAACCGTCGAATGCTGGTATTCTTCAGAACCAGTGGTTATAAAATGTTGAGAAATGTGAAGGAGAACTGACAATGCGTGAAAAAATTTTAACATTTATAGAAAAAAACAGTCGTATTGATATCAAAGAACTGGCAATTATTCTCGGCGAGGATGAGCTTAGTGTGGCAAATGAGCTGGCTGCGATGGAAGCAGATCATGTCATTTGCGGCTATCATACGCTGATCAATTGGGATAAGACTGATATTGAAAAAGTAACTGCTCTGATCGAGGTAAGTGTTACCCCACAGAGAGGGCAGGGATTTGACAAGATTGCAGAGCGTATTTACAACTATCCGGAGGTAAATGCAGTTTACCTGATTTCCGGAAGCTACGACCTGCTGGTAACTATTGAAGGACGTACTCTGCGTGAAGCAGCACAGTTCGTGTCAGACAAACTTTCACCGCTGGAGTCCGTGCTTAGTACAAAGACAAACTTTATTTTGAAAAAGTACAAAGACCACGGAACCATTATGGCAGAAAAAGAAAAAGATGAAAGGATGCTGATGACACCATGAGAAACCCATTATCAAAAGTAATTACAGAAATTGAACCATCCGGTATCCGTAAGTTTTTTGACATTGTAAGTGAAATGAAGGATGCAATTTCTCTTGGTGTTGGTGAGCCGGATTTTGACACACCATGGCATATTCGTGATGAGGGTATCTATTCGTTGGAAAAAGGTAGAACTTTCTATACATCAAATGCAGGTTTAAAAGAATTAAAAATTGAGATTTCCAATTTCCTGAACCGGAAATACGGTCTGGATTATGATTATAACCATGAGATCATGGTTACTGTCGGCGGAAGCGAGGCCATTGATATTGCAATGCGTGCCATGCTGGATCCGGGGGATGAAGTATTGATTCCACAGCCAAGCTATGTATCGTATCTGCCATGTGCAAGACTGGCAGGCGGTGTTCCGGTGGTCATTGAACTGAAAGCAGAAAATCAGTTCCGACTGACCAGAGATGAACTGGAAGCAGCGATCACACCGAAGACAAAGATTCTTGTACTTCCATTTCCGAATAATCCGACAGGTGCGGTTATGGAGCGCAGTGATCTGGAAGAATTGGTGGATGTCATTGTTGCAAACGATCTGTATGTTATTACGGATGAAATCTACTCTGAACTGACTTATACAGAGGAAGGTCATGTGTCCATTGCTGCAATGCCCGGAATGAGGGACCGTACCATTTATATCAATGGTCTGTCCAAATCCCATGCGATGACAGGATGGCGTATCGGATATGCTTGCGGACCGCAGGTAATCTTAAAGCAGATGCTGAAGATCCATCAGTTTGCTATTATGTGTGCACCGACAACCAGCCAGTATGCAGGTGTTTCCGCACTGAAAAACGGGGATGAGGATGTGGCACATATGCGTGACGAATACAACGGCCGCCGTCGTTATCTTGTGCATCGTTTTAAAGAGATGGGACTTGAGTGTTTTGAGCCGTTTGGTGCATTTTATGCATTTCCGTGTATTAAGGAATTTGGTATGACTTCTGATGAGTTTGCCACCAGATTTTTGCAGGAAGAAAAAGTTGCAGTCGTTCCCGGAACCGCTTTCGGCGCATGCGGCGAAGGATTTCTGCGAATTTCCTATGCATATTCACTGGAAGCGTTGAAAGAAGCATTAGACCGCATGGAGCGTTTTGTACAGAAGCTTCGTGCAGAGAAAAAGGAAGCATAGATTATGGCAAAGTTAAATATCGTGCTGTATGAGCCGGAGATTCCGGCAAATACCGGAAATATCGGGCGTACCTGTGTGGCAACAGGTACCCGCCTGCATCTGATTGAACCTCTGGGATTTCGTTTGAATGAGAAGCAGATCAAGCGTGCGGGAATGGATTACTGGAAAGATCTGGATGTGACCACTTATGTGAATTATCAGGAATTTCTGGAGAAAAATCCGGGTGCAAAGATTTATATGGCAACCACAAAAGGACAGAATGTGTATACAGAAGTGTCCTATGAGGAAGACTGTTACATTATGTTTGGCAAAGAGAGCGCCGGAATTCCGGAAGAGATTCTGGCACATAACAAAGACAGATGCGTGCGGATTCCGATGTTGAGTGAAATCCGCTCCCTGAATCTGTCTAATTCGGTGGCCGTTGTGCTGTACGAAGCACTGCGCCAGAATGATTTTTCTCAGATGCAGCTGATGGGACATCTGACAAAGTTTGACGATTATATAGAATAATGTGCTTAAGCTATTTTGTGTGAAAATGTAATGATTCACAGAAAATGAGAAGATAAGCGTGAAAGAGGATTCTTACACATGGCATTTATTAAGGCAGAAAAGTTAAAACATAAATTTGTACGCCGGGATGAACAGGGAGAAATAGAAGATGTGACGCTGGCGCTGGATGATGTGAATATTGAAGTAGAAGAAGGGCAGTTTATTGCCGTTCTGGGGCATAATGGTTCCGGTAAATCTACTTTTGCAAAACATCTGAATGCATTGCTGACACCGAGCGAAGGTACTGTCTGGGTAGATGGAAAAGATACGTCAAAAGAGGAGAACATTCTGGATATCCGCAAGGAAGCCGGTATGATCTTTCAAAATCCGGATAATCAGATCGTGGCCGGAGTCGTGGAAGAAGATGTGGCCTTTGGGCCGGAAAATATCGGTGTTCCGACGGAGGAAATCTGGGAGCGTGTCGGAAAGAGCCTGGAGGCAGTCGGCATGACAGCATATCGCTATCATTCCCCAAACCGTCTGTCCGGCGGACAGAAGCAGCGTGTGGCGATTGCCGGTGTCGTGGCGATGGAGCCGAAGTGCATTATTATGGATGAGCCTACCGCCATGCTGGATCCAAATGGACGGAAAGAAGTATTGAACACGGTGCATCGTCTGAACCGGCAAAAAGGTGTGACAGTCATTCTGATCACGCACTATATGGAAGAAGTCATTGATGCGGATTATGTGTTTGTCATGGATGATGGACATGTAGTGATGCAGGGCATGCCCCGTGATATATTTTCACAGGTGGATACATTGTTGGAATACGGACTGGATGTTCCGCAGATTACCCGGTTGGCCTGGGAACTGAAGCAGGAAGGTCTGCCGCTTCCGGATGGAATCTTGAGCAGACAGGAACTGGTGGAGGCAATATGTCAATTAAAATCGAAAACCTGAGTTATACTTATGCACAAGGCAGTGCATATGAAATACATGCGTTAAAAAATCTGAGCCTTGAGATTCACGACGGTGAATTTATTGGCATTATTGGTCATACCGGTTCAGGAAAATCTACACTGATCCAGCTGCTGGACGGCCTGATTAAAGCAGATGAAGGACATATTTATTATGACGGGGAAGATATTTATGCACCGGGCTATTCTCTGCGATCCCTGCGGGGACGTGTCGGTCTGGTGTTCCAATATCCGGAGTATCAGCTTTTTGAGACGACCGTGTTGAAGGATGCGGCATACGGCCCGCAGAATCAGGGATTTTCTGAGGAAGAGGCATTGGAAAAAGCCAGAGAGGCTCTGGTGCGGGTAAAACTTCCTGAGAAATACTGGGAAATGTCTCCCTTTGAATTGTCCGGCGGACAGAAACGGCGTGCCGCCATTGCCGGAGTCATTGCCATGAATCCGAAGGTATTGATCCTGGATGAACCAACGGCCGGTCTGGATCCGAAGGGGCGGGATGAACTGTTTGACCTGATCCGGGAATTACATGAAAAGATGGACATGACGGTGCTTCTGGTATCACACAGTATGGAAGATATGGCAAATTATGTACAGCGGATCGTAGTTTTAAATCATGGAACATTGATGTTGGACGGAACACCTTCAGAAGTATTTTCCCATGTGCAAGAGCTGGAACAGGTGTCATTGGCGGCCCCGCAGGTGACTTATCTGATGAAAGATCTGGAAAAAGCCGGATTTCCTGTGGATACGACAGTGACAACGATCGAGGAAGCAAAGAAAGAGATTATAAAGTTATGTTAAAGGATATTACACTTGGACAATATTATCCGACGGAATCAGTCATTCACCGGCTGGATCCCCGGGTGAAACTGGTGGCGACACTGATGTACATTGTGTCTCTGTTTCTGTTTCATGATTTTGTGGGATTTATCGTGGTGACATTGTTTTTGATAGCCATTATTCGGATGTCACATGTACCGTTTTCCTTTATGTTGAAAGGTGTGCGGGCAATCTGGCTACTGGTGGTCATCACTGCGGTGTGTAACCTGTTTTTCACACAGGGAGTGCAGACTTATTTCGCCTGGAAATTTATTCATATTACAGATACCGGTGTCAGCAATGCGGTCTATTTTACGATCCGTCTGGTGTATCTGGTTGTGGGAACCTCGGTAATGACGCTGACTACCACACCGAATAAGCTGACAGACGGCTTGGAAGAAGGACTGAAACCACTTTCTAAGATCGGTGTTCCGGTGCATGAGATTGCCATGATGATGTCCATTGCCATGCGTTTTATCCCAATCCTGGCAGAGGAAGCGGACAAGATCAAAAAAGCGCAGATGGCAAGAGGAGCGAACTTTGAAGAGGGTAATATCATTCAAAAAGCAAAAGCGATGGTACCGATCCTGGTACCGTTGTTTGTGTCAGCGTTCCGTAGAGCAAATGATCTGGCGACAGCGATGGAAGCACGCTGCTATCATGGTGGTGAAGGACGGACAAAGATGAAACCGTTGCATTATATTTCTGTGGATTACAAAGCGTATGTGGTGATGGTACTGTATCTGGCAGTGGTTATTGTGATTAGAATTTCTATATAATAACATAAGAGACGGATAAAGATGAGTGTGAAACGAGTGAAACTTGTGGTGGCCTATGATGGCACCAATTATTGTGGGTGGCAGGTGCAGCCAAACGGAATTACGATAGAGGGTGTTCTGAACAGGGAATTAAGTAAATTATTGAAGGAAGATATTGTGGTGATCGGTGCGAGCCGTACAGATTCCGGCGTACATTCTTATGGAAATGTGGCAGTTTTTGATACGAATGCCCGTATGCCGGCAGAAAAGATTTCCTATGCGTTAAATCAGCGGCTGCCGGAGGATATTGTAGTGCAGAATTCCTGCGAGGTACCACCGGACTGGCATCCGCGTCATTGTAACAGCCGTAAAACATATGAGTACCGCATTTTGAATCGCGAATTCCCGATGCCTCAGCGACGGCTGGATACATGGTTTGTTTATCGAAAACTGAACATTCCGGCAATGTGTGAGGCAGCAAGACGGTTCAAGGGAACACATGATTTTAAAAGTTTTTGTTCGGTAAATACGGCTGTGGAAGATACGACCCGCACGATTTATTCCTGCGAATTAAAACAGGATGGTGAAGTATTGACGATTCGAATCACCGGAAGCGGATTCCTTTATAATATGGTGAGGATCATTGCAGGAACGCTTTTTGATGTGGGAATCGGTAAAATTGCACCGGAGGATATTCCAGCGATATTAGAGAAAAAGGATCGGAAAGCGGCAGGACCGACTGCACCGGCTCACGGTCTCACTATGATTGGATTGGAATATGAGATTCGGCCGGAGACCCTGATGAGGCCAGGTGGGAAATTAACTGAGAAATAGAGGAATAAGTTCCAAATTATATAAAAACTGCTGAAGAGAACGCAAGTAATTCCAAGCAGTTTTTTTCTGTTTAAGATACAATAGAAATTATAGTAACTAAATTGATAGAACTGTCATGCAAAAAAAGTTGTAATGATTGTATGAAAAGGAAGAATACCACAGCATTTGCGGACAGGTCTTGAACAGAAAGGGAGAGCATATGAGAAACAAGAAAAGAATCCTGGCACTTTTACTGGCAGGCGTTCTTGCATTTGGGGGATTACCGATTACTGCAAGTGCGGCAAACAATGTAAGAGACGGAGCGAGACCGGCAAATGGCACAACCGTGTCTCAGCCGTTTCCGGAAAAATTATTTCTGGGAGAGCACAATTCCACAAACGGTTATACCAGATTCCGTATTCCGGCGTTGACCACCGCAGCGGATGGCACACTGGTGGCAGCGACAGATATCCGCTGGGATAAATGCGGCGATGGCGGCGGAATTGATACGGTTGTTTCCAGATCTACAGATGATGGAGAAAACTGGTCCTACACCGTGGCAAATTATCTGGGAGATAATGGAAACAAGTTCAACTATTATTCCAGCGCATTTATCGATGCGGCTCTGGTTACCAAAGGAGATGCCATCTATATGGCCTGTGATCTGTATCCGGCAGCCATCGGGCTGAACAGTGCGGCTTATGCGCCAAAGACCGGAAGCACCGGATATGATGCGAATGGAAATTTGCTTCTGGCAGCAGTTACAGAAAACGTGAATGGAGTATCAAACTCTGCTCTGCGTTCCGTGGCAAGTTTCAGCTATCATCTGGAGAAAAAATCAGATGCAACAGCAGATTCTTATTATGAGATCAAAGACAATGAGGGTAACACAGTTGCAGGATATGTGATCGATGATCATTTCAATATTAAGAGCATAGAGGGAGAAAATGCAGTAGATACAAACCTGTTCTGCGGCGATTCTCCATATTTCCCATATCCGACGGATTTTATTTATATCGTAAAATCAACAGATAACGGAGCCACATGGTCTGCACCACAGCTCACAAATGTAAAGAAGGAAAGTGAGCAGACACTTCTGGTTGGACCGGGACGTGGTATTGTGACATCCACCGGAAGAATCATGTTTACCTGTTATGAGTTTACCGGCGGAGACAAGAACAGTTCAATAATTTATTCGGATGACAATGGTGCGACCTGGCATCGTGGAGCGTCTATGTCTGCGATCAGTTCTGAGGCAGTTATGACAGAGGCAGACGGAAGAGTCTATATGTTTGTCCGCAGACAGAATGTTTACTATGTATCAGAGGATAACGGAACGACATGGTCTGGGCCGAAATCCATGGGCATCAGTTACAATAATAACTGCCAGCTGACAGCCATCACTTATTCCAAGAAAGTCAATGGAAAGACAGCAATCCTGTTTGCTGGACCATCCGATACAAGTGCGCGCAATTCCGGCAGGATCTGGCTGGGCTTGGTGCAGGAGAATGGCAGTATCCAGTGGCAGTCCGATCCATATGTAGTGACCAACGGTTCTCATTATGCATACTCCTGCATTACAGAACTGAAAAATGGTGACCTGGGACTTCTGTATGAGTATGATGATAACAAACTGCAGTTTGAAAAACTTGCATTTGAGGATGTGGCACCGAATGTGTCAACCGACAGAGTATGGGTTACCGATGAGAATGACAAAGTCGTGAAATCTGCGGTAATGAAACCGGATCAAACAGTATCTTATAAGGTAAATACATCAAAAGAAGATGCTGACGTACAGGTTTCATCATCCAACAGAGCGGTTGTGGGCGCAACTTATAAGGATGGAAAACTGACACTGAAAGCAAGATCTAATGTCACAGGTTTAAAACAGGTAAAAGTAACTGTCACATCAGAAGATGAATCTGTGGTTATGAATGTCACTGTAACAGATGCTGAAAATTACAAAGTCATTGATCTTGAAAAAGGCGAGACAAAAACAGTTGATATCAAAGGTGTAAATTATGCAGATACAGATCTTTCTTCCGTAGATAGTAAAGTTGCAAATGTGACCATCGATGGAACAGATATAAAAGAGACCATTGAAAAAACAAGTGCACAGCTTGGCACAGCCATTGCAGTTTTCAACGGGCAGAGAGTAAATCTGAATAAATGCCTGTATACACTGGAGGCAGGAAGCGGCACAGATACTTATAAAGTAAAAGCAATGGGTGCAGACGGTACGGCAATTTATCTGGGTCCGAAAGCTTCCAGCAAATCCGGACTTCCAAATGTAACAGCAAGTCAGCCGCTGATCACATTTACAAAAAACGCTTCTGATGATACATTCAGCCTGATGGATAATTCCACAGGAGGGGCAGGAAAATATCTGTATTTCCACCATACAGATGCATCCAAGCTTCATTTTGACAGACAGAATACAGCAGATGCAAACTGCTACTTTGAAATCTATATGCCGTCTGATTCAGCGTCTGATTATGAACTGATCAACGGTTATAAAAAAGTAAAAAGTACTGCAGAACTGAAAGCGGGCGGAAACTATCTGATCGTTACAAAAGCAGATGCGAATGGCAGCCGGTATGTGCTGGTTCCTTCCACCGGGACGGAAAAATATGATCATGTGGCAAAATTAGTCACAGAAACAGTTTCATCCAGTGAACAGGCAGTTTTAGCTGCATCCGATGTGGCAACATTTACTACAGAGAATAAGAAAGCAATTTCCGATAATCTGTATACATTTAAAAAAGTAGATGAAAACCGCTATGTTATTTCCGGACATACAACCGATGGAAGCACCACATTCTTAAATATCGGAACACCAAGAATTCCGAACCGGAATGTGAGTGAAATCATTGAACTGCAGTCAGGAAGTAATCAGACCATTGGATTTTATGGCATTACAAGCCAGCGTTATCTGTACTTCTGGCACGATGCATCCAGATTATACTATGACAGAAACTCCACACTGGCTGCACTGACCTGTGAATTTGAACTGTATAAACCGTCTGCAAATGCCCCGACAGATTCTCCAATCCCGGGATATGAACTCGTCAATGGTATATCCGGAGTCGAGGATGGCGGCGAATATCTGATCACTTCAAAAGTCAGTGGAAATTACTATATCATGAACCCGACGTTGGAAAGCATCAACTACAAGCATGTGGCAAAAGTTTCCGATGAAACTTATGTAAATCCGGCAGCGACAGCAAGTTCTACCATTACATTTACCGGAGTGGCAAATGGAAGTACCTCTGTAAAAGTCGGAGATGTGATTTACTTTGTAGCAGTCAAAGAAGAAGGTATTGTATGTGACCATGCTTCCACTGTTGTGGTTGATACAAAAGAGCCAACCTGCGCAGAGGAAGGTTATACCGGAGATGAAGTATGTATTAACTGCGGTGAAGTCGTTGCAAAGGGTGAAGCCATCAAGACACTGGAACATCAGACAGAAGTGCAGGGGGCAGCAGAAGCAACCTGTACTGAGGATGGCTATACAGGAGATAAAGTTTGTACCGCATGCGGTCAGACCATCGAAAAAGGTGAAGTAATCAAGGCAGCTGGTCACAAGACGGAAGTACGTGGTGCAGCAGAGGCAACCTGCACAGAAGAAGGTTACACAGGAGATGAAATTTGTACCGTATGTGATGAAGTTGTCAGAAAAGGTGAAGTGATCGCAGCCAAAGGTCATAATTATGTAAACGGAACCTGCACAAACTGCGGACAGGATGATCCGGATCTGAATCGTACCTATGCATTGCGATATATCACAGTCGGCGAGCAGACCGGATGGTATTATGCGAACGTAAAAGGTGAAGTAGACAGATCTTATACCGGCGTTACTGCCAATGAATATGGCTGGTGGTATGTAAAAGGCGGCGTACTTGATTTATCTTATACCGGATTCGGTCAGAACGAGAACGGATGGTGGTATGTAAGTGACGGTCAGGTAGATTT
>NZ_KI271117.1:21070-32080 GCF_000469345.1 Eubacterium ramulus ATCC 29099 | reverse complement strand
TTGTAGCAAATGAGTATGGCTGGTGGTATGTAAGTGGCGGTCAGGTAGATTTCACCTATACCGGACTTGCAGCCAATGAATACGGCTGGTGGTATGTAAGTGACGGTCAGGTAGATTTTAACTGTAACGGACTGGTAAACAGTGCATATGGCTGGTGGTATGTAAGCGGCGGCCGAGTAGATGATACTTATACCGGACTTGTAGCGAATGCATATGGCTGGTGGTATGTAGTGAAGGGACAGATTGATTTTGCTTACACCGGACTTGCGCAGAATGCATACGGCTGGTGGTATGTAGAAAACGGACAGATCGACTTTGACTATACTGGACTTGCAGCGAATGCATACGGCTGGTGGTATGTGAAACGTGGTCAGGTAGACTTTGGATATACCGGTCTAGCTCACAATGGACATGGCTGGTGGTATGTAGAAAACGGTCAGGTAGATTTTGCCTATACAGGAACTGTAACATGGTATGGTACGGATTATAATGTAAAAAGTGGCCAGGTTATGTTTGGCAGCATCCGGTTCTAAGCAAACAGCGTGAACGGATTGCAAATATCTGCGTGACTTAAAAAGAAATGTGCTGTCACAGCGTTTATTGAAAATGTGTGGCAGCACATTTTTTGTATACTTTTGCAGGAAAAAATCGTTGACACAGGCTGTCTGCTGTACTATAATATACAAGTCTGACAAAGAGTGTTTTTTGTGTGCAAAAAAGCATTTCATATATATGCAGTCGGTTGGGACCCGACCGCAGGGCAGAGTTTTTGATGATTCTCCACAAGTCAGAGAAAACGATACCCGGATAATGCAGACACATTATTCAAAAATAACAGGCAGGAAGCAGATGTGTCCGGACATTCACATTTGTGGAAGCCGCAAATTTATTCAAGGAGGAAAAATCAATGAATAACACATTCATGGCCAACCCGGACAAAGTTGAAAGAAAATGGTATGTAGTTGATGCTACAGGATATACATTAGGACGTTTATCTTCTGAAATCGCTAAGATTTTAAGAGGTAAAAACAAAGCTGTCTTCACACCGCACATCGATACAGGTGATTATGTAATCGTTGTAAACGCTGAGAAGATTAAAGTAACAGGTAAAAAATTAGATCAGAAGATTTACTATCACCACTCTGATTATGTAGGCGGAATGAAAGAGACTACATTAAAAGAGATGCTGGCTAAACATCCGGAAAGAGTTATAGAGTACGCTGTGAAAGGCATGCTTCCGAAAGGACCTCTTGGACGTCAGATGTACAAAAAATTATTTGTATACGCTGGACCGGATCACAAACATGCAGCTCAGAAACCAGAAGTTCTGACATTTTAATCGGTGAAGGAGGTAAATAATCATGGCTAATACTAAATATTACGGAACAGGAAGAAGAAAAAAATCTATCGCAAGAGTTTACCTTGTACCGGGTACAGGTAAAATCACAATCAATAAAAGAGATATTGATGAGTATCTTGGTCTTGAGACATTAAAAGTTATCGTTCGTCAGCCGTTAGTAGCTACAGAGAACGTTGATAAATTTGATGTACTGGTAAACGTTAAAGGTGGCGGTTACACAGGACAGGCTGGTGCTATCAGACATGGTATCGCACGTGCATTACTTACAGTAGATGCTGACTACAGACCAGTTCTGAAGAAAGCTGGATACTTAACACGTGATCCGAGAATGAAAGAGCGTAAAAAGTACGGTCTCAAATCTGCTCGTCGTGCACCACAGTTCAGCAAACGATAGTTTTCACAATTTCAAAGAGATTACCAAAACCCTTGCAAACCCAGTGTTTACAAGGGTTTTTCTTATGTTTGCGTTTTGGGAAAAGTTGCTGAAAAGTGGTCGGTTTTTGACGGTAGCACACAAATTTAGTTGACAAATGACTGTCATAGTCTCATCAAAAAGTTCAAGTGCTTCACCTATAATTTTTAATTGGTCAATACACCTAAAACAATATAAGTATAAGGATTATATGCGGAGTGAGCAGTGGAAAGCAAAAAAGCAAGAACGGATAGCAATAGACAAAGGGTGTTGTATGTGTGGCAGGCCTTTAGACAAAATCAAGAGTGTACAGGTGCATCATATCACATACAAAAACTTAGGAAATGAAAATGTTTTGACAGATATATGTACGTTATGCGGTTCTTGTTATAAGAAAACACATAATTACTACAATTGCAAAAGAGCATAAAGAACTAAGTTCGATGCAGATGGCTTTACACGAAAAAAGGGTATAGAAACACGTAAATTGTATAATAATGGCTCAGATAGAGCAGAAAGAGGTTACAATGAGTAATAATAATGTACTGCTGCCAAGAAACAGTTGATTTTCAGACAGAAGATTCCGGCAGTAATCGGCATTTTTGATTTAACAAATAATTCCGGGTATGTTAATTCGTCAGAGTTTAAATTAAAACCAGAGACAGAGGAAGCAGAACGCAAAGTATTAACAGCGGAAGAATTACCGATATTAGGAAAAGACGGGAAATTGCATGATAGATCAGAGATAGAAAAATTATCAAAACTGAAAGCATTGCCAAAAGATGATAACGTTACAGAATGATACGTCATTTTGTAACGGTGTTCTTGAAATTTGCGGCAGGTTGTGATACATTTAGATTGTAAATAAGGAACAACCGCCACAAGTGGTTGACCAGTTAATAAGAATGAACATAGAAAATGCCACCCTAACTCGCCAAAGTTAAAGAGGGTGGTTTTTTCTATGCTAGAAAAACATTATCTGATAAACGTAAAAACGAATGTCAGCAATGCAAAAATGAACATGCCAAAAGCCATAAGGTCTTTGAAATCAAAATGATTATTGTTCATTAGCACCACCCCAATTCTATGTAAAATAAAACAGAGGTCAGCCACCCGGTAACACGATTGTTCCTGTACAGGATTCTAACAGATTTAATACGATATATCAAATTATTTTTCTCATATCATAATAGAGTATTAAAAGTGACGGTGTATAATATAGTATCGTTAGCGTAAAATTTTACTCGGATAAATGCTGCAGGCAAGCCAGAAACGACGGCAGCATTGGGTTGTTGAAGCGCATGAAACCAAGCAGCTGGTCACTTCGCTTGGTATCACCGCATACAGGAAATTTATTGGGAACACGAAGGTATTGTAAATGTGTTTCTATCCGTGTGGTTCAACCTGTGGTTGCGAAAAAGAGGTGTTGAACGTTTTTCGGGGTTGTAAGAGTAAAACGATAAAGAATGTCAATGTTTTTGGGAGGTAAACGTAACGTCGATTGCCATTTTTACATAGAAATGTTACTTTAGAAAAAACAAAGATCGGAATAGATAAATATAAAAAGGATTAAGTTTTGGAAAAATCAAAAGTAACAGAGAGGTGAAACGGATATGGATGCAAAAATATTTGGAAACTACATTGCAGCACGTCGAAAAGAACTTGGTATGACTCAGGCAAATCTGGCAGAGAAAATCCATGTGACAGATAAAGCAGTATCCCGCTGGGAGCGTGGAGTTTCCCATAGTTAAAGATACCACACCCAATATCACAAACTCACGCTTAAACAATATTCCTTAGTCAACCACATACAATAACAAATACAAAAAAGCTGGAAGCAGGCTTAATTTTGCTCCCGGCTTTTCTTTATTGTTTTGATGAAGTCGTTCAATGATACTTGTTTTTGCTATCTGCTTACATAATGTGCATACTTGTCACTTGTGTTCTGATATATCTGTCCCTCTTATTGCCTAAACTCATATTAAGGGTGTGATATATCCAAGTGCAATAGCCTTGTTATAGGCTTCGATAGCATTTTTAGCCCCCAGCTTATCATAGATGCTTTGGATATGGTTGTAAAGTGTCCGTTCACTGATATACAGTTCTTGCGCTATTTCATGCTTTGTTTTCCCTGTTCCAATCGCCTTAATAATTTCCGCTTCACGATCTGTCAGGGGATCTAATAAAGGGGGCGTAGTGGACTTGTGACCTTTACTAATAGCTGTGAGTTTTTTTACCAACTCGTCAGCAGAAGCAGACTTATCAATATAACTTACGGCGCCTTTTTTAAGTGCCTCCTGTCTATAAACTGGCATATCATAAGAGGATAGCATAACCACCTTTATTTTTGGCTTTTTACTATATATCGTTTCTATCAGATCAATGCCAGAACTTTTTGACTGCTCTCTTAGGTTGACATCAAGTAATACAATGTCCCATTCGTCTACGGAAAGAATATTCCAAAACTCTGTTTCATTACTTACATAGCGACAGATAGAGATTTCATCCCAATCTTCCAGAAGTTTGCTTAAACTCTCTCCAAATATCCTGTGATCATCAAATAGTAATATCTTCATTTTTTCTCCCCAAAACTGCCGTTGCAGTTAAAATACCATCTTTCTCTAAATACTGAATGTTACCACCATTCCCATTTATCAACACCGTCAAGAACAGCATACCACCTTTGGAAGAAAGAATATTTTCAATGTCATTTGGTTTCGCTCCATCATTTTGACAGGTAATTACGAGTCTACTTTCTTCATTTAGCGCGATTTCCAAATGAATAAAAGTAGCGGCAGCGTGTTTATAAACATTGTTGACAAGTTCTTTGATTATCTGCATAGTCTGTTCCAAACTGTTATCTTTTTTCAAAGCAATCCTTGCTTCGCTGTCAATCGTGAAATCTACAAGTATATTCTTCTTTGGGTACAGCTTCTTAATCGCGTCAAGCATATATCCGATATGTTCCCATGAAGCATACCCCGAAAAGATATTAGAGGAATAGAAATTCATCATATTTCTTACCCGCAATTCCAAATCAGACAATATCCTTTTTGTTTCATCAACATCTGGTGAGCGAAGCGACAGGAGATTTTTGGCACCTCCAATGTCTTGAAGCACATCGTTATGAAGCAGTCTTGAGAAATCTTCCCTCTCATTTGCAATATAGTTCGTTAATTCATAATACTTTGTCAACTCCTTGTAACGGGCCTCCATGTCGCCAAGATGAATGACAGCAAAAGCCTCAAATAAAAGCATTATAAGCTGAAAAAATACATTGACTTGTAGGGTGGACAAATCAAAGCAATAAAGTACGACTGTAAACAAGGGAATCATAAGAGCGAGGACATATCTTGCTTTCCTCTGGGCAATCGGAAGAATATTAACCTGTTTCAAATTTATATATTTATAATCAAGGAAAATTCCCACGAACATTCCAATTAACATAGTTATCGCAGGTAGAATTCGGAAATTGAAAAACGACAGTATGATAGACGCAATTCCAAACAGCAAGCGAACCATTTTTCCCCGGCTTGCGTCAGTTCTTACCAGCATTATTCCGATAATCAATGCAAAAACCAGAAATGCACCCGTGTATAAGGTGGAAAATCCATCATACATCAGCGCCGCAATAAAGGAAACAGAAAGCAGGTTCCAGCCACATTCGGATATTGTTGCTTCTCGCCGTGATGTCATTACATGAAGATAGAGCAGATTGAAATAACAAAGCAAGACGGCAATCGACAATAAGTTGATGACTCCATCATTCGCAATCCCTTTATGTATTCTATCCAATATAACCCATAAAGTCACAATACCCGCATGAAGAAACAGATACGGATAGAAGCGTTTATCCTGCATAGACCCCCCTCCTTTCAGCTAAAATTCATTATGTTAGTAATATGATGATACGATCCGTTCTTTAGTCATCAGACATAAACCACACGCAGTCAAAACTATTATACTCACTGGAGAAAATAGTAGCAACACCCACACATTATTCGTTTTCATAAATATCCCACATTTTAAGACAACCAGCAAAATATGAAGCAGTGTTGCAAAGATAGGAATACTCTTAAACCAGTTCATATTTCTAATCCAGAGAATCAAAACATTTATAAATGCCGAATACAATATGCTAAGGATCAGAAAATAGGTGCCTAATAACAAGATAAGGTTTGGCAGGCGAATGGAAATTATCAAAAGTAGAGGAAACAAAAGGATCAGCGTTCCAATCCATAGTGATAGCAGATTCTCCTTAACAATACTTGAGATTTTAATACCATTAGCAAGTTTCCATTCTATTCTCTTTGTGATTTTTTCTTGCTGCAACATATCCTTGCTTATTTCTCCGGCAAAAAAGATAAATAAGCACAGGTATCCATCAAGCATAAAATACTTTATATCAACGCCAAATACAATGTTTTCTGAAATATCCCCAAAGTTCATCAGAGAGATCATGCCGAAGATAGCTGCTACCGCACTCATAAATATAAAATTCCAGTTCAATACCCTTTTAAGGTTTAATGTTATCAAACCCATTCGCCATCCCTCCTGATAACTGTTTCGTTGCTCATGTGCCGAGCCTTAAAGAAACTTAATAGTACAAACATCATGCAAAGTGCAACATCAACCACAATAATCAAATAGTCAATTCCTATATGATGTTGATTCACAAACTCTGTAATTCGTTCTGCCGACATCGCAATCAAATAAACCAGTGCAAAATTACCAAAGAACAGAACATTTTTGAACAGTTTTACTCGTTTTACATCCAGTACAATGATATTCAAAGCGACAATCTCACAAAAACTAAGTACAAGAATACTAAGATAAACGCATACGATCCGCCCAAAGCTCATTGTCCAGTCGGTAAAGTAATAGCAACTCATAAAAACAAAGAACGGGATAATACCAGAAAATCGGAAAATCTGTATCGAATACTGTTTTATAATCTCTTTTACCGCAATTCCAGAAGCTGCAAAAAATTCAACTCTCCGGCTTAACTTATCCTTTGCTGTCAAATCTACAATCATAGCACCGGATTGCAGGGAGGTAAGACCAAAAATAACCGCATAGAGCATTAGGACTAAATAATCTTCTCCCTTTGACTGCAAGGCGTCCATCTGCATTGCAAAGCTCATAAAAATCGCCAGAATGGCAACAATCGCAGTATCAATTAGGAGGCTTTTACTTCTGGTAAGATAGTAGCCTGCGCCTTTTCCCATGTTACTCATGCCGATTGCCCTCCTTAATAAAGATTTCTTCCAATGATTGTCCTTGCATTTCTTGAATACCCTTATCAAACAGCAATCTGCCATTTTTAATCATAGATACATCATCAGCGCACTTTTCAATCTCGCTAAGGTCATGTGAAGTGATAATAACCGTTTTTCCGTCAGCTTTTAGAGCTTCTATCAAACTACGGATTTCTACTCTGGATATGGGGTCTACACCCGATGTTGGTTCATCCATGAGCAGAATATCCCGTCCTATCATAATCACAATCAAAAGGGACAGTTTTCTTTTCATTCCTTTAGAATAAGTGCTAACACGCTTTCCTAAATGCTCGGTCAATCCTAATTGCGTACAATAACTGTCTGAACGATCATTTATTTCAAATCCAAAGTATTTCCCAAAAATTCTCAAATTTTCAAGACCAGTCTGTTCTTCATACAGATAGTCATTTTCAAGCTGCATTGCATATTTCCCTGCAATGTTGATTGTCCCTGCATTTGGCTGGTATACCCCTGTAATCAAGCGTAGCAGTGTTGTCTTTCCAGAACCGTTCGGACCAATAATCGCATGGATTGTATTTGCTTTTACATTCAGGCTAAAATTTTCAAACAAAACTCTGCCACCAAAACCTTTTTTTAAGTTCTTTACTTCAATCGCATTTTGAATCTCAGACATATTTTTTGCTCCTTTCATTTGGTGCTCCACCATATAGGTATAGTGTATAAAACGAAGAAGCATTTTGCATGAGTAATTACTGCAATTTCGATACTGCCATCAGGCAAATGTCACAGAAACCTCACAACGAGAAAAAAATTTAGTATTCAGTCAGCCTCACAATTACATTACTTTGCAGATACAGCCAGTCCGTAAATTCTTTCGGGCTGGCTGTTCCTGTTTTTACAGCCTTTTTTCTCTGTAAGGCTTCTTTCTTAAAGTCGGAAAAGGCAGCCTGTATTTTTTCCAGACAGTCAGCCGGAAAGCCTGCGGTATTTTTTACCCGGTTTATTTTGTTGCGCCAGTTCTGGCATTCATTTTTATAAAGCAGGTCATAGTTATTTTCTCTTGCCCTCTCGTCAAATTCCCGCTTGTTTTGAAGCGCCTGTGCTTTTCGGCATTTGTCACTGCACAGCTCATACCGCTGGCTCTTTGCTAGAAAATATTTCCCGCAGACCTTGCACTGCCGGAAGCAAAGCCCCCAGTCATTCAGCCTGTTCAGATAATAGGTAATCAACGGGTAGAGGGACGCATAGGCAGACACACATTCTTCTGTGCGCCGGTTGTCCGGGAACCAGAGGTCAAGCCGGGTATCTTCTGACGGTGCGCCTTTGAAATAAAGGCTGCCAGCTTGAAAATGTTTCGGTTTTCCTGTCTCCCTGTCAAAGCTCATGGTTTCGTTTTGGAATACCCCGGTCAGTCTGCTCATTTTATCCATGAAGCGGTCACAGGCAGCGTTACGGTCACGTGGTTCTCTGGCAAGCAGATAGCTGTTCCAGATACGGAACGCCACATACATTTTCAGAGGGTCATTGCTAAGATATTTTCCCCAGAGAAATTCGCTTGCCGTCTGCTCCAGCTCCGGCTGTTTCCGTCGGTTGGAGTGGAGGGCTTGCCGCAGCGGAGAAAGCCCGTATAAGTTCCAATCTCTGTCCGTGTCACGCTCAAAGTTTATCAAAAAAGTTCCCAGCGGGCGTGTCATATCACAAAGCACCTCTGCGTTTTGGCTCCCGTTCAGCCGGAAGTGGATCTGCTGTTCTTCCCCAATCAAAATCCGCTCTTTCATTTTCTTCCTGTCCAGCGTCAGGACAAACAAAATCCTCTCAAAACATGGCTCATGCCGTATAAACTGATTCTCCATCCCTATCCCCTGCCTTTGTTTATGGTAATTATATAATTCAGTTATATCAGTTACACTCATGGTATCGCAGAATCATTGTTTTGTCAAGGATAGTACGCTATGATGATTGCGGTTGGTAATTTCGTACCGCACAGTACCTTGACAAGTGAATGACCGTCCAAAAGGGATATGACCGGCAGGAGAAGTGACGCATCCGGCGCACCAATGCAGGGAAACACCGCAGGAATGGGGCAGGAAAACGGCTTTTGGGGAGAACGGCAACAGGAAGCATTTTAACCTATTTGATTTATGGGAGGAACAGAATGAACGATAAAAAGAGATTGAACAGCTACGAGGATTTACCGCTGGTTCTGGATGTGGCGGACATTCAGCGGATTATGGGAATTTCAAGAGCGAGCGCCTATGAGCTGGTACACACACCCGGCTTTCCGGCGTTCCGCAGGGGCAGGCTTATCAAGGTCAGCAAAATTGCTTTCTTTGAATGGATGGCAAAAGGCTCCGAAACCGTACCGAGAAGCGACAAATAAGCGTGAGGTATCATTCCCTGACTGCAATACTGCCGCACTTTCCAAAGGGGCATACAGAGAGAAAAAACCTTAAAAATGATACCGAGACGCTACACCAAAACAGCCTATCTGCGTACATCAGATAGAAACGGAGAAAGGAGCCGGTTATGGCAAGAATGAGCAACAAGCGGCGGCTGGAATGGTCTTTCTTCTTAAATGACCGCAGCCGTATCACTTACAACGAACTGTGCCGGAAATGCCAGCACGAATGTAAACAGAGCTTCCGGGCGGTTGTGGTTGACTGCCCAAAGTACCTTTCCAAGCGTTCCAAGAAAAAGGACAAAACTGCCGGAAACGGCAAAATCCCTTAGGAACTAAGGGCGCACTTCTATACATAGTCTAAAGACCATGTATCGTGCGTCCTGCGGAGCTTACCTCTGCCGCTGATAAAATCAGCAATCCGAGGTCTGCGTTCGCTTCGCTCCGACAAGGTGGCCGCACCCCCTTGCGCCGCTAAAGCGGCTATCCCCTGTATACCCGCCGCAAAGAGAAATCCGCTCTGCGGTTTTCCCTTTTCATCGGGTTTTATAGAAGCACTGACACACGGACTGTCTGCGGATGGTCTTTCTTTATCTTATATAGGGTTGAGCAAAACGTGAGTTTTGCAAAGTCTAGTCACAATATATAGGTTTCAAACAAGTTGGATGGCACTATTTATTGTATGGACTCATGATCAAATCGGAGTTTTGCTCAACCCTATTATCTTATAAGTAAGGGATGTGAGAACATGGAAAAATCTTTGGAACAGTTGAGGCAGGAATATGAAAAAACCACTGTCCTGCTGGAACGGGAAAAACGGAAAATGCAGCGTTTGAAAAACCGGCAGGCGTATCTGGAAAGCGGTTCCCGGAAACAGAGGACGCACCGGCTGATTACCCGTGGGGCAGCTATTGAAAGCATTGCGCCACAGACAAAGGAGCTGACCGAAACGGAATTTTATTCCCTCATGGAAAACATTTTGAATCTGCCGCAGGCGGAGCATTTCATCCGGTCTGCCGCAGAGAACCACGCCCGTATTTCCGGGCAGGAGAAAGGCGGTGACTAAGGATAGCACTTTATCATTTTTCAATCGCACAGATCAAGCGCAGCGCCGGTCAGAGCGCCATTGCCAGCGCAGCCTACCGAGCCGGGGAGCGTCTTTACAGCAGCTACTATGGAGAAGTCAGCGACTACACCAAAAAGGGCGGCGTAATCGCTTCGGAAATCATGCTGCCGCCCCATGCACCGGAAATATATCTTGACCGGGCGACCCTCTGGAATGCTGTGGAGAACTGCGAGAAACATCCAAAAGCACAGCTTGCCTATTCTTTTGATATTGCCATGCAGAATGAATTGACGCTGGAAGAAAACATGGAGCTGGCGAGGAAGTTCGTGCAGGAGCAGTTTGTGGCAAAAGGCATGATTGCTGACCTCGCTTTTCACAGCCCGGAGAAAGAGGACGGCGGCATCCCTAACCCGCATTTTCATGTGATGACAACCATGCGCTCTTTGAACCCGGATGGCACATGGGGACAAAAACAGCGTCGGGAATATCTTCTTGATGAAGATGGAAACCGAATCCGGGATAAAAACGGCGATT
>NZ_KI271117.1:0-20970 GCF_000469345.1 Eubacterium ramulus ATCC 29099 | reverse complement strand
TGGCGGGAGCAGTGGGCGGCTGCCGTTAATACAAAATTTGAGGAAAAAGGGCTGGATGTGCGTATCGACCACCGTTCCTATGTGCGGCAGGGACTTGACCTGATACCTACTGTCCACGAGGGAGCTAATGTCCGGCAGATGGAAGCAAAGGGCATCCGCACCGAGAAAGGGGAACTGAACCGCTGGATTAAAGCTACCAACCGGCTCATGCAGGATGTGAGGAAGAAGATCAAAGCCCTGTTTGTCTGGATGGCAGAGGTAAAAGAAGAACTTTCCAAACCCCAGACACCGAGCCTTGCCGACCTGCTGATCGCTTATTACAACCAGCGCAACGCAGGGGCATGGAGCAATAAAGCCAGAACCGGAAACTTAAAACAGTTTGCCGGAGCCGTCAATTATCTGACGGAAAACAAGCTGCTCACATTAGAGGATTTGCAGGATCGTCTTTCCTCTGTCAGTGAAGAATTTGAAGCATTAAGCGGCTCCATGAAAAAGAAATCCGCCCGGATAAAGGAATTGCAGGAATTGATACGGGAGGGCGAGAATTACCAGCGGCTAAAACCTGTTCATACGGAATTGAACAATATCAAGTTTAAGAAACAGAGGGGGAAATTTGAAACATCACACGATGCGGAGTTACGGCTGTTTTATGCCGCCCGCCGTATTCTGAAAGAAAAACTGGACGGAAAACCCATTGCCCTGAAAGCATGGAAACAGGAATATGCACAGTTAAAAACAGAGTATGCCGAACTGTCTCCGCAGCACAAGCCACTCCGGGAGGAAGTCATACGGCTGCGGCAGGTGCAGAACGCCGTAGATACCGCACTGCGCCGGAGGGAGCAACCACAGGAAGTACAGAGAAAGAAACATGAGATGGAGCTATGATATAACCGGCAGCTTTACCGCTGCCGGTATTTTTATGGAGGGAGCATTTGAATGTATTTGAAGCGGTGAAACAGTCTGTTACCACCCGGCAGGCTGCTTCATTCTATGGAATCCGGGTGTGAAGAAACGGCATGGTCTGCTGTCCATTCCACAATGACTGCACGCCCAGCATGAAAGTGGACAGCCGCTTTTACTGCTTCGGCTGCGGGGCTTCCGGGGAGGTGATCGACTTTCCCGCTTTGCTGCATGGATTGGGGAAACGGGAAGCTGCGGTCAGGCTTGCGGAGGACTTCGGCGTTTCCTATGAGAAATCCGGCAATGCACCGCCAGATAGGAAGCGTCACAACAGGTCACAGCCCCGACAAAAATCAGCGGAGCAGAGATTTCAGGAAACGGAACGGTATTGTTTCCGGGTGCTATGCGATTATCTGCGCCTGCTGGAGCATTGGAAAACAGCATACGCCCCACAGCCGCAGGATGCCATCTGGCATCCTCTTTTTGTGGAAGCGTTGCAGAGGATAAGCTACACAGAATACCTTTTGGATATTTTGTTATACGGAGAAATAGAAGAAAAAGCGGCATTGATCGCCGCACAGGGAAAGGAGGTGCTGCGGCTTGAACAGCGAATTTCAGAGCTTGCCGCCAGAAATGCAGGAAACGGTCAAAAGGACGATGGATACAATGGAACCGGCGCAAACACCAGCAGAAATCCGGGAAACATTAGAGGGGACGCAGAAAGGCGGCGTGAAGAACAGCATCCGAAACTGCCTGACGGTGTTCCAGCGTGACCCGCTGTTTCGTGGGGCGCTGCGTCTGAACCTTTTGACGGAGCAGATTGACATTGTGAAGCCGCTGGGCTGGGAGCGCACCAGTACCACGCTGACCGACATGGACATGAACTACCTGCTTTTGTATCTGGAAGAAAACTACGGGCTTACCAGCGAGAAAAAGGTGCAGAGCGCCATCAAGATTGTTGCCAATGAAAACCGCTACCATCCGGTCAGGGATTACCTGAACAACCTGCAATGGGACGGCACAGAGCGCATCCGTTACGCCCTGCATCACTTTCTGGGAGCCGATACGGACGAATACACCTATGAAGCCTTGAAACTGTTCCTGATGGGAGCCATCCGGCGGGTATTCAGACCGGGGAGCAAGTTTGAGGTCATGCTCTGTCTGGTTGGTGGTCAGGGAGCCGGGAAATCTACCTTTTTCCGGCTGCTGACAGGCAGGGACGAATGGTTTTCAGACGATTTGAAAAAGCTGGACGATGAAAATGTGTACCGCAAGCTGCAAGGGCATTGGATTATCGAGATGTCGGAGATGATTGCCACAGCCAACGCCAAGAGTATTGAGGAAATCAAGTCATTCCTAAGCCGCCAGAAAGAAACCTACAAAGTGCCGTATGAGACACACCCGGCAGACCGGCTGCGGCAATGTGTATTCGGAGGGACGACCAACCGGCAGGACTTTTTGCCCCGTGACCGCACCGGCAACCGGCGCTTTCTCCCCGTGACGGTGTACCCGGAACGGGCGGAGGTTCACATACTGGATGATGAAGCGGCGGCGAGGGCGTATATCGAACAGATGTGGGCGGAAGCCATGACGGTTTACCGCAGTGGGAAGTATAAGCTATCATTCAGTATGGAAATGAACCGATATCTGAACGCCCACCAGCAGGACTTCATGCAGGAAGACACACAGGCTGGCATGATCTACGCCTATTTGGAGGACTACACCGGTGACAGGGTATGCTCCAAGCAGCTTTATGAGGAAGCGCTGGGGAACTTAAATTCCCCGGCAGACTGGGAGACACGGGCAATCTGTGAGATTATGAATACCGGCATTGCGGGCGGCATCATACAGGGCTGGGCAGCCTACAAAAGCCCGAAGCGGTATAAGAAATACGGTTCTCAAAAAGGCTGGGAGCGTGTCAACCAAGCCCCGCCGGAGGGGGACGGTTTTCAGGAAATCACGGAAGAAGAAGCCCGGCAAATGGAACTGCCATTCTGAAAAGCCACCGGTTGACAGTTTGGTTGACGCTTCGGTTGACAGCCGGTTGACGGAGAAAAGCCTGATATTTGGGGCATTTCTCCCCTTTGTCAACCATGTCAACCAAGAAATCAAAGAAAAAGTAAAAAGTAATCATAGAGCGCCTATGGATTGTTTTCAAAGTCTTTTCTGCCGGTTGACACGGTTTGGTTGACACGGAGACAGTCTGCGGCTGTACACCTGCCTGACATTCCCTTGTCGGGCATATTTCATTTATGGAGGTAACTGCCTATGGCAAAAAACAAAAACGAGAGCAATAACGAAAACAGCGGCACCCTGCTTACCGAAAAAGACGGCACCCAGTATTTTGTCATGGGGAAAGTCCGTATCAAGGTATCGGAGCATTTCGCACAGGATGGGAAGCCGCTTGACAGCCTGCTGGAAGATGTGATCCAGCACGCTGCCGCCGCTTCCTGAAAAAATACGGAATAACGACTGTCAATCAGCCCACGCTTATGATATACTTGTACCAGCGAGTATTGTATAAGCGTGGGTTGTTTCTTTTAGAAGGAGGATTTTTAACCGTGAAACAACCATACAATACAACGATTTATAACACTGCACTATATTTGAGATTGAGCCGTGACGATGAATTACAGGGGGAAAGCGGCAGTATCCAGACCCAGCGCATGATGCTTAGGCAGTATGCCGCAGAGCATGGGCTGACTGTTGTAGACGAGTACATTGACGACGGATGGAGCGGGACAAATTTCGAGCGTCCAAGTTTCCAAAGGATGATTGATGACATCGAGGACGGGAAAATCAACTGCGTTGTCACAAAGGACTTATCCCGTCTGGGAAGAAACTATATCCTGACCGGTCAGTACACGGAAATCTATTTCCCCAGCAAGGGAGTACGCTACATTGCCATCAATGACAATGTGGACACCATCAACGGAGAAAGCGAGCTTGCACCGTTCTTAAACATCCTGAATGAAATGCACGCCCGACAGACCAGCAAAAAGGTCAAGGCTGCCATGCACACAAGATTTGCCAATGGCGCACACTATGGAGCCTATGCACCGCTGGGCTATGTAAAAGACCCGGACAAAAAAGGTCATCTTCTGATCGACCCGGAAACACGCTGGATTGTAGAGAAGATTTTTGACCTTGCTGTACACGGGCGTGGAGCCGCCAGCATTACACGGATTCTGGTGGAGGAAAAAGTACCTACCCCCGGCTGGCTGAACTATGAAAGATACGGGACTTTCGCCAATATCTACGCCGGTGCGCCCGCAGAAAAAGCCTATGCGTGGACGATTGCACAGGTCAAGAGCATTTTGAAAGAGGAAACCTACATCGGTCACAGCGTTCACAACAAGCAGAGCAACATTTCATTCAAGAACAAGAAAAAGGTGCGGAAGCCGCAGGAAGAATGGTATCGTGTGGAAAATACCCACGAAGCCATCATTTCCGAAGAAGTGTTCCAAAAAGTTCAAGAGCTGATTGCAAGCAGACGCAGGAAACGCAGAAACGGTACGACACAGATTTTCGCAGGATTGATAAAATGTGCAGACTGCGGATGGTCTTTAGCCTATGGGGAAAACAAGCAGAACAAAAACCCATACGGGTACTACCATTGCAGCAAGAACGGACAGGGATTACGCCAGTGTTCCATGCACTATATCCGCTATGATGTACTGTATGCCTATGTGCTTGCAAGACTGCAATACTGGTCTATGATGGTACAGAAAGACGAGGACAAGCTGCTGAAACGGCTACTCAATGCCAGCGACAGGGAAAGAAACTCTGCGAAGAAAAAGCAGGCTGCGGAGCTGAAAAAGGCAGAGAAGCGTAAAGCCGAGGTTGACGGGCTGTTTGCTAAAATGTATGAGGACTGGTCTGCCGGACGCATAACCGAGTATAACTTCAATATGCTGTCCGAGAAGTACCAGAACGAGCAAAAGGAACTTGAAACAAAAATAAGACAGCTTCACGAAACGATGGAAGCCGCCGTACAGACCGCAGCGGATGCTGAAAAGTGGATTGCCCTAATGAAACAGTATGTCAACCCTGTGGAGCTGACCGCCGAACTTCTGAACACTCTAATTGAAAAAATAACCGTCCACGAAGCTGTCAAGGGCGAGGATGGAAGCCGTGAGCAGGAAGTAGAAATCTACTACCGCTTCATCGGCAAAATCGACTGACCTTTCTTTTTTACCCAACAATATCTTTAATTAAGGGAAACGGGTGTTGGATTGCCGGATATCGATAATCTAGAGGCCCTTGCCAAGGCACTGGATGTAAGCCTGGTTTCGCTGATGCGGGGAAAAACATGTGACGAAAAGCATATCAGTATTCAAGATGCAGAAGAATTGGTGACTAATACAATCAAGATATCAAAAGAAACATCGAAGCTAAAGAAAGGATTCTGGGGAAGTATACTTGGAATTTTTGGGATTATCATCGTTCTTTTATGCATTCTGTTGTTACGGGATGGTAAAATAGTGATGTATTCTGTAGCAAGCATTATAACTGGATTAATTGCATGGGGAATACCAATTATAGATAGAGTATTTTTGAAAACGCATTATGTCAGAAGAACGATGTTAGTGAGTGTTGGATTCGCATTTTTGTCTGTATGGATACAGTTCTTGGATATAAAAAATCTGGCGTATACTGGTAATTGGTCAGCAATCCATGATACAATTAATGTGCTAGCAGCAGTAGTAATTATGTTTTGTATCATTACACTGTTGTTGAATTTTATAAATATTAAAACGCATGATTAAAAAATATTGATTTTTTAGGAAAGCATATAATGAGAGGCAGGAAAAGTATATGTTACCACCACGAAAAGTCCAATTCGAAGCACAAAAACGGGAAAATGAAAATTTGAGAATTAGAACATTTCTTAAATGTAATGCAGATGAAGAAAAACTGGATCGTCAATTCAAGAGTGTTCCGTTGGAAAAAGTTATGGCAATGGAAAACAGTATGTATTATACAATCCGAAAGCGGCGGGGAATCTGGCGCTAAATTTCGCTTTTCCTTTTGAAAAGATTCTGGTATGATAGCATGGTGTAAAAATTTTGCTATCAGAAAAAACTGAATGAATCATAAAAACAAAGGAGAACACATAGATAAATGAGTATTTTAAATGTAGAGCACCTGACGCATGGGTTTGGTGACCGTGCGATTTTTGAAGATGTATCCTTTCGTTTGCTGAAGGGCGAGCATATCGGTCTGATCGGTGCAAACGGCGAGGGAAAATCCACATTTATGAGTATTGTAACCGGTCACTTGATGCCGGATGAAGGAAAAGTGGAGTGGGCAAAAAATGTCCGTGCCGGGTATCTGGATCAGCATGCGGTGCTGGAAGAAGGAATGACCATCGGAGATGTGCTGCGCTCTGCATTTTCCTGGCTGTTTGAGATGGAGACAGAGATGAACCAGATGTTTGAGCAGATGGCGGAGGCCACACCGGAGGAGATGGAACGTCTGCTGGAAGAGACGGGTACTTATCAGGAATTGCTGGATCAGCATGATTTTTATATGATCGATGCGAAAGTAGATGAAGTTGCCCGTGCATTAGGCCTGCTGGATCTTGGACTGGATCGCGATGTAACGGACTTAAGTGGTGGTCAGAGAACAAAAGTTTTACTGGCAAAATTACTGCTTGAAAAACCGGATATTTTATTGCTGGACGAGCCGACGAACTATCTGGATGAAGAGCATATCGCATGGCTGAAACGTTATCTGCTGGATTATGAAAATGCATTTATTCTGATCTCTCATGATATTCCGTTTCTGAATGAAGTAGTAAACATTATTTATCATATGGAAAATCAGGAACTGAACCGTTATGTTGGTGATTATGAGCATTTCCAGGAAGTGTACGCCATGAAAAAAGCGCAGCTTGAGGCAGCCTACCGCAGACAGCAGCAGGAAATCAGCGAGTTAAGGGATTTTGTGGCAAGAAATAAAGCCAGAGTTTCTACCAGAAATATGGCAATGTCCCGTCAGAAAAAACTGGATAAAATGGATGTCATCGAACTGGCGGCAGAGCGGCCGAAGCCGGAATTCCATTTTCAGTATGGACAGACGCCGGGAAAAATGCTGTTTGAGACACAGGATCTGGTGATCGGTTATGATGAGCCGTTGTCCAAACCGCTGAATTTCTCCATGGAGCGTGGGCAGAAGATCGCGTTGGTCGGTACAAACGGAATCGGAAAAACAACGTTGTTGAAGAGTATTTTGGGATTGATACCATCTATTTCCGGTGAATGTGAACTGGGCGAAAAACTGCAGCTTGGTTATTTTGAACAGGAAGTAAGCCCGGATAACCGCAACAGCTGTATCGAAGAAATCTGGGAAGAGTTTCCATCATTTTCCCAGTATGAAGTGCGTTCCGCTCTGGCAAAATGTGGACTGACAACGAAGCACATTGAAAGCCAGGTGCGTGTGTTAAGCGGTGGTGAGCAGGCAAAAGTGCGTCTGTGCAAATTGCTGAACCGTGATACGAATTTCCTGCTTCTGGATGAGCCGACCAACCATCTGGATGTGGATGCAAAGGATGCGTTAAAGACTGCATTGCAGGAGTATCGCGGAAGTATCCTGCTGATCTGCCATGAGCCGGAATTTTATCAGGATGTGGTAGACGAAATCTGGAATATGAGCCAGTGGACTACCAAGTTATAGAAAATCTATCGCGCATTGGATATACATGATAAAGAAAATATAGGCTGTTACGAAATGGTTGCAGAATATATTGAGAAAAAAACATCAATAGTGCAGTAGTGTATGCTAACTGAAGTGATTGACAGAGTACCCCGCAGGGGTATACAATGATGTTGATTGAAAAATCATCATTTGAGAAAGAAGGAATCAGTATGGTAAAAACTGTATTAAAAATTGATGGTATGTCATGCAGCATGTGTGAAGCTCATATGAATGAAGTCATCCGCAACAATTTTAAAGTTAATAAAGTTTCTTCTTCAGCAAGTGCCGGAGAGACCGTCATCATCAGCGATGCAGAACTTGATATTCCATGGGTGAAAAAACAGGTAAAAGATATTGGATATAAAGTATTATCTTATGAATCGAAACCTTATGAGAAAAAAGAAAAGAAAGGTTTCTTCCATTTTGGAAAGAAATAAGAAACCGGGAATATGCAGTGAAAAGCCGACAATTACGACAGAGGAAATTCTGTTGTAGTTGCCGGCTTTTTCTTTATGCATTCAGATGTTGCAGTCCATGGAGGATACTTTTTATAAAGAAAACAGAATGCACGGCGAAGAACCATAGTTGGGAATAAGAAGCAACCGGCAGCTTCGTTGTGCATTTTGTATATGAATAAAGCCGAGATTCTGTAAAAAATTTCATGGCAGGATTTGTCGAATCATTGTATAATAAATCTATATGCAAAAAACAGGAGAGACGAAGGATGAACTGGAAGAATGTACAGATTGTCCCAACATTTGTAGATCAGGGCGTATCCTGCTATCAACTGGAGGGCGGAGACTTTAAAAATGAATATTATATTGTATCAGAAGCGGAGACACGGAAATTATTAAATAATCCGGAGATCGTTGGATATGAGACTTATTATTGTCTGATTCCGTCCACTTCCCAGATGTTGTATTATTTCAAAGAACAGAAGAAGGTGACAACCGCCAACATTCTGTCTATTCTGCGTGGTGCGTTAAACTATCCGCTGGAGGAGAGCTGCTATCGTGAGCATATCCGTGTGCATGACATCAGTTTTCTGTCCAGTGAGCGTGTGTTCCATGAAGATGAGATTGCCGGTCTTGAGATTAAATACAGCAAGCTGACGATGGTGCCTGGAAGTACCTTGTTGATCGGTGATATCATTGCTACCGGAGAGACATTGATCCATTGTCTGCGATATGTGACTGATTTTTACCGCGCACACGGAGCAAAACTGCGCAATATTATCATCTTTACGATCGGTGGGACAAAAGGCATTGAGATTTTAGAACGCCTGACCGAGGAAATCCGTGAATACTGGCCGGATTTTGAGGGATTTATTACAGTATTTTATGAAGGTATTTTTGCAACTTACCAGGATAAAGGTGTATCCGGCATCAACCTTCCGGATGTCGATTTCTACTGGAAAGGTGGTATCATTGCGCCGGAATTCAGACGTCAGACACTTTCCATGTGCAATCCGTTATTTGAGAAATGCATCATCTATGATGGTGGCGCACGTCGTTACGAAATCCATGAGCATGTAGAGGAAGTGCTGGAATTCTGGAACGGCATGCTGGAGCGTGCAGATGAGATCGATCTGAAGGAATTGCTGGATGAGAAACTTGGTTATCCGGCTCCTTTGGCATACAATGACTGGGTGGAAGCAAACCATTATCAGGAGTTGAACGACGCACAGAAAAACTGGCTGTATCGTCAGGAACTTGGCTATATCGAGAGTTTAAAAGGAATGACTGTGCGCGAGATCGCAGAACAGAGAATCGAAGAGATTACAACAGCATTGAGAAAATATATGCTATAATAAATCTGTCAATAGCTGCATGATACGACTGCTTGCAGGCAGTATCATGCAGCTATTTGACGGATAAACACACATGAGCATGTAGGGAGATAGCCCGGAATGCGAATGTGTGTTGCGGATTCGAGAGTTCGAAGAACGTAGAAGCCGCATTTATTATAAAAGTAGAAACAGAAAAAGATACGACTGCTTGCAGGCAGTATCATGCAGCTATTTGACGGATAAATAGAAAAGATTGCGAGGAAAAATATGACCAAAAAGCAACGGGCGCTTGAAATCATCAATCGTCTGAAAACAGAATATCCGGATGCAGACTGTACATTGGATTATGATCAGGCCTGGAAACTGTTGGTCAGCGTCCGGCTGGCGGCGCAATGTACGGATGCGAGAGTCAATATGATCGTTCCGACGTTATTTGAAAAATACCCAGGCGTGGAAGCACTGGCGGATGCTGATGTGGCAGATATCGAGGAGATTGTCCGTCCCTGTGGACTTGGCAAGAGCAAAGCCAGAGATATCAGTGCCTGCATGAAGATGCTCCGGGACGAGTTTGATGGAAAAGTGCCGAAGGATTTTAACGCCTTGCTGAAACTTCCGGGTGTGGGACGAAAAAGTGCCAATCTGATCATGGGAGATGTGTTTGGGCAACCTGCCATCGTGACAGATACCCACTGCATTCGTCTGGTGAACCGCATGGGATTGGTGGATGGCATTAAGGAGCCGAAAAAAGTTGAGATGGAATTGTGGAAGATCATTCCACCGGAGGAAGGCAGCGATTTCTGCCATCGTCTTGTATTGCACGGGCGAGAAGTCTGTACTGCACGGACACAGCCGTATTGCGATAAATGCTGTCTGAATGATATCTGTAAAAAACGCATCTGATGTTAGTGATATTGTTAAGATGCGATAAATTCAAGTCGAACGCACGTGAGACTTGGTGCGTGAATCTGGTCAGCGAAAGCTGACATATTCTTCTCAGAATCACTGCACATCCTCGCGGAGCGTTTATCTCAGTCGGAGATTGTACTCCCACTGAGAAAGACTTGTTATTACTCACCACTTGCAGAAGTGGGAGTCTTCTCGACTGAGATAAAAATCCCTGTGTAAAAGCGAAGATTATATTCGCAGCAAAATAGGGGATGAATAAAGCTTTGTATGAAAGAAAACTTTGAAATCATTGTAAAAAAAGGAGAACATGAATGCTGGAAATCAAAGAGTATGTGAAGGCAGAAAGTCTGGAACAGGCATTTGAACTGAATCAGAAGCGCACCAATCAGATCATTGGTGGAATGCTCTGGATGAAAATGGGAGATCACAGAATACAGACGGCAATAGATCTGTCGGGTCTTGGTCTTGATACGATCGAGGAAGATGAGACACAGTTTTCCATCGGGTGTATGACATCTTTACGACAGCTGGAGTTACATGAAGGACTGAATCAGTGGAGCGACGGAGCAGTGCGTGAGAGTGTACGTCATATTGTAGGTGTACAGTTTCGAAATCTGGCCACTGTGGGAGGAAGTATTTTCGGAAGATTTGGTTTTTCGGATGTACTGACCTGCTTCCTGGCAATGGATACCTATGTGGAACTGCATCACAGTGGAATTCTGTCTCTGGCAGATTTTGTGAATCTTCCAAGAGATAATGATGTACTGATCCGCCTGATCGTAAAAAAGACACCGGGTAAATGTGTTTATCTGTCCCAGAGAAATACAAAAACAGATTTTCCAGTGTTAACCTGTGCTGTCTGTCGGGATGAAAGAGGAATCAGAGTCGCTGTAGGTGCGAGACCACAGAAAGCGATGCTACTGACGTTATCAGAGACACAGAATGCAGATCTTGCACAGAATCGTGCAGATGCAGCTGCAAAAATCGCAGACGAACTTGCGGCTCAGATTCCAACGCAGGATAACATGCGTGCCAGTGCTGCATATCGGACACATCTTGCCAAGGTGCTGATCCGTCGTGCGCTGCTGACCGTGACAGAGGAGGTGCAGTAAGATGGTTGTGACAATTACATTAAATGGAAAAAAAGTGGAAGCACTTGTAAAACCGGATACATTACTTATTGACTTTGTGCGTGACCATGGTTGTTACAGTGTAAAGCGTGGCTGTGAGACATCTAACTGTGGACTTTGTACTGTATTCGTAAATGATAAACCAGTACTTTCCTGTTCCATGCTGGTGGCACGGGTAAACGGATGTAAAGTAGATACTTTGGAAGGACTTCAGAAAGAGGCCGAAGAATTTGGTGCATTTATTGCAGATCAGGGGGCAGAGCAGTGTGGGTTCTGCAATCCGGGAATGATTATGAATGCCATTGCATTATTTCGGGAAAATCCGGATCCTTCTGATGAAGAAATCAAAGAATATTTAGCAGGAAACCTTTGCAGATGTTCCGGATATGAAGGACAGATGCGTGGAATCAAAGCTTTTCTGGAATACAAAAAGAATGGAGGCAGCAGATGAAAGCAGTAAATCAGCCAATTCGAAAAAAAGATGCCATGGCGCTGCTGACAGGAAAACCGGTTTTTATGGACGATCTGGTTCCGAAGGACTGTCTGATCGTCAAATTACTGCGCAGTCCCCATGCCAATGCAATCATAAAAGAAATCAATAAGACTGCAGCGGAAAAAGTACCGGGAATTGAAGCAATCTATACCTGGGAAGATGTTCCGCAGCAGCGTTTTACTACAGCGGGACAGACCTATCCGGAAGCGACACCTTATGATCGTTTGATCCTAGACCGGCATGTACGTTTTGTGGGTGATCCGGTGGCGATCATTGCCGGTGAGGATGAAGCCTGCGTGGAAAAAGCCATGCGTCTGATCAAAGTGAAATATGAAGTGCTTCCGGCAATTCTGGATTTTCATGTGGCAAAAGATAATGAAATCCTGATTCATCCGGAGGATAACTGGAGATCACTCTGTCCGGTTGGCGCGGACAATAAACGGAATCTCTGCGCCACAGCCAGATCGGAAGAAGGCGATGTGGACGGTGTGATGGCAGAATGTGATACCATTGTGGAGCATACTTATCATACTGTCGCAGATCAGCAGGCGATGATGGAGACATTCCGCACTTACTGTTCTGTGGATGCCTATGGCAGACTGAATATTTTCAGTTCCACACAGATTGTATTCCATGTGCGAAGAATTGTATCAAATGCTCTTGGTATTCCGAAGTCTCAGATCCGTGTGTCAAAACCGCGTGTGGGCGGTGGGTTTGGAGCAAAACAGACCGCAGTTTCTGAAGTGTATCCGGCATTTGTAACCTGGATGACAAAGAAACCGTCCAAAATCATTTTTACCAGAGAGGAATCCCAGATTGCATCCTCTCCCCGGCATGAGATGGAAGTGCATGTAAAAGTAGGTGCAATGAAGGACGGAACCATCCGTGCGATTGATATGTATACACTGTCAAATACCGGTGCTTACGGTGAGCATGGACCGACAACGGTAGGATTAAGCGGACACAAATCCATTCCGCTTTATGCAAAAGCAGAGGCATTCCGTTTTGATTACGATGTTGTGTATACCAATGTAATGTCTGCAGGAGCATATCGTGGATATGGTGCGACACAGGGTCAGTTTGCACTCGAATCAGCGGTGAACGAACTGGCGCAGAAACTGCATATGGATCCGGTGAAGCTGCGTGAGATAAATATGGTGCGGGAAGGCGATATCATGCCTGCTTATTATGGTGAGCCAAACAACAGTTGTGCGCTGGATCGTTGTCTGGAACGCGCGGCAGAGATGATCGGGTGGAAAGAGAAGTTCCCTTGCCGGGATATGGGCAACGGAAAAGTGCGAGGCGTCGGTATGGCCATGTCCATGCAGGGATCCGGTATTTCCAATGTGGATGTAGGATCTGCGACCATTAAGCTGAACGAAGATGGAACATATCTGCTCTCTATCGGTGCTGCTGATATGGGAACCGGATGTGATACGACACTGGCGCAGGTGGCAGCGGAATGTCTGGAATGTGATACGGACAGGATTGCAGTATCCGGTGCAGATACCGATACCTCACCTTACGATTCCGGATCTTACGCATCCAGTACGGCATACGTTACCGGTAAAGCCGTGGAAAAGACTGCACTTCATCTGATCGAAGAGATGAAGCAGACAGCTGCTCAGATGTTGGAGTGCAACGTGGACGATACCCGTTTTGAAGGAGACCATGTAAGCTGTATTTCCACAGGAAAAACCGTGACAACAGCGGAAATCGGTGTGCATTCCATGTGTGCCAATAACCATGCACTTCAGGTAACGGAGAGCCATTATTCTCCGGTTTCTCCGCCACCGTTTATGGTCGGAATGGCAGAAGTGGAAATTGATAAAGAAACCGGTGAACTGGAACTGATCGATTATGTGGCTGTAGTTGACTGCGGTACTCCGCTGAACCCGAATCTGGCAAGAGTTCAGGTAGAAGGCGGTCTCGGACAGGGTATCGGCATGGCATTGTATGAGAATGTACAGTATACGGACTACGGAAGAATGATGAACAATTCCCTGATGCAGTATAAGATTCCAGCTCGTGTGGATGTGTGCAGACTCCGGGTTGAGTTCGAGAGCAGTTATGAACAGTCCGGCCCGTTTGGCGCAAAATCCATCGGAGAGATTGTTATCAATACACCATCTCCGGCATTGGCACATGCGGTTGCCAATGCAACAGGTATCTGGGTGCGTGAACTTCCGATCACACCGGAGAAAATTGCAATGGGTACACCGGAAGAATAGAAAAAAGAAGTAAAAATCAGTGCATTTCCTTATAAAAAAGGAAAAGAATGTGAAAAAGACTGGTAAAAATTACGTTCAGCACTACCAAAATGCCTTAAAACTTGGTACAATAAGTTTTAAGGCATTCTTTTACTTCTTCAAAGCAAAAGAATACTTCGTAAGGATTACAGAACTGAACAGCGGAAAATATCAGTTTTGCAGATGTTTAGTTCGCAACAAGATTTGCAGACAAATCTTGAATATATCAGAGAGGCAGGTGTGGCACATATGATGACCGTGTATAAAACGGATAACCGTGTCCTTCATGAAGTAGAAGAGATGGATCCGGGAGTCTGGATTATGATGACAAATCCAACCATGGAGGAGAGTCAGGAAGTCGCGGAAAAATATGATATTGATAGGTAGATGTCCGTGCCGCACTGGATGAGGAAGAGAGTTCCCGTATTGAACTTGAGGATGGTTATACACTGATCCTGGTGGATATTCCGGCGATGGAGATCCGTCATGAATCCAAGAACTATACCACAATCCCGCTGGGTATCCTTCTGACACAGGAATGTATTATCACAGTGTGCACCGAGGAGACACCGATCCTGCAGCATTTTATTGAACGCAGAGTGCGTGAATTTTCCACAAAGAAAAAAATGCGTTTTGTATATCAGATTCTGTTCCGTACTTCAGCAATGTATCAGAGTACACTGCGTATCATTGATAAAAAGAGAACGGATATTGAGGAAAATATCGGCGGAAATACCGAGGATGAAGATCTTGTAAACTTGCATGAACTGGAATCGACCCTGGTATATTTCGCCACATCCTTAAGAGCAAATGGTGTTGTGCTGGAACGTCTGTCCAGATATAAACGACTGGAACAGTATCCGGAAGATACGGAACTGCTGGATGATGTCATTATTGAGAACAAGCAGGCGATTGAGATGACAATGATCTATCGTGATATCATCAATGGTACCCGTGAACTGGTATCCTCAGTTATCAATAACCGCTTGAATAATGTCATGAAATATCTGACGTCAATCACTCTGGTTATGGCGATTCCGACGATTATTTCCGGATTGTACGGAATGAACGTCAGTGGGAAATGGATGCCATTGTCTGATACTCCTTATGGATTCGGAATTATCTGTATCGGAACTCTGGTAATCTGTATTTTGATCCTGCTGATCTTAAGAAAGAAAAATATGTTGTAACACCAGAAACCACTATTTTACCTATCATTAAACTGGAAATTAATATCACAAAAAACGTCCTGTTTTTCACAGAAAACGACATTGAGATAAGTCGTTGCTTATGAAATAATTATCGCATCAAGATAATAAATTTCATAGGCAGCGGCTTTTTTTATGCAGAAAATATCGTTTCTGGTATAAAAATAATCCGCATAAAAACAGGAGGGGAAAATTAATATGAAAACTATCTATGCAGAGGCTCAGCCGGGGAAAGTAGTCTTAAAGGAGAAAGAGATTCCGGCACCGGGTAAAGGAGAGGTATTACTGAAAGCAAAATACAGCGCAATGAGTCCGGGAACAGAGAACGGACTTCTTGGTGAACACATCGTACCGCTTCCAACAAGTATCGGATATGCGATGGCAGCAGAAGTCATTGAGGTTGGCGAAGGTGTGGAGGAGTTAAAAGTTGGCGATCATGTAGTAGCAACCGTAGAGCATGCGCAGTATGTCGTAACATCTGAATTAAACTGTACACTTTGTGCGGAAGGCGTTGACTTAAAACAGGCTGCATTCTGGAACCTTGGCCATACAGGAATGTATGCACTCCGCCGTTCTAATTTACAGCTTGGTGAGCCGTGTGCAGTTCTCGGACAGGGATTTGTAGGAGCGATCACAGCACAGTGTGCAAGAATTGCAGGTGCTGTTCCGGTTATCGTAACTGATCTGGATAACAACCGCCTGGAAGCAGCAAAGAAAATGGGAGCAGATGTTGTCATCAACTCAAAAGAAGATCCGGATGGACTGGAACGTGAAGTTGCAAAATTAAACCGTGGCGGACTTCCGGTTATTTTCGAGGCAACCGGCGCAAGAGGACCGTTAATGCAGGCAGCTGAACTTGTTTCCGAGCGTGGACGTGTCGTTATGATTTCACAGGTACACGGCGAGGCTATGCCGCCGATCGATGATCCGATCATGCAGAAAGGTGCAAGCCTGATCGGTACATATGTAAACTCCAAACCATATAAATTAAGAAGAGCAGATCTGTTGATCGAGGGCGCTTGGCCGCCGGTAATGGGCAAAAAACTGAATCGTTATGTGAACTCTGACTGCTGGACGAGTGATGAGGATATTCAGGTATTCTTAAATCTGATCAAATATGGCAAACTCGATATCACTCCGTTGATCAGCCACGAGTTTTCATACAAACAGATTCCGGAAGCATATGCTGATTATGTATTCCCACATGTAAATCCGGATATGACAGGCGGACTGATCTGCTGGGAAGAATAAAAAAAGTATAAACTTTATAAAGAAAATCTAAAAAAACAGCACTTTTTTCACAAAAAGTTGCCTTTAAGATAGGACTAAGATGTGGCAAAATACAAGCATCAAGAGTGGCTCAGGCAAATGGGACTTACCGTGATAAAAGGAGGAAAATTGAAAAATGGCTAAAAACAAAAAATTCTTGGGATATGGAATCTTACTTTCCATACTGGGTATCGTTTTCATGTTCCTGTATTCAGGACTTCAGAATGATCAGATCAACATTATTCAGGCGTTCAGTGGATGGAGCGGCGACGCTACCATGGCACCGATGACCGTTGGTAACTTTGTTTGTATCGTATTAACATTCCTTTACGGAACCATGTTTATCAAGTTTGGCGTAAAGAAATCCTTGATTCCGACAATGATTCTTTGTGCGGTTGGATGTATCGGTGTTGCAGCAGCAAACGGACTTGCATGCAACGGCGGAGAAGGAAATTATGTTTTATACTTTATCTCTTTATTCATTACAAGATGTACTTGTATGATGTTGCAGATGGCTGGATTCCAGCTGGTAGCAAGCTGGTTTGTACGTTTCAGAGGACAGATTATGGGTGTCATCACTGTTGGTAGCCCATTATTCTCAGTAGTTGGCACAGCCGGAATGACTACACTGATTACAAAGAAGCTTGGCGGAGATTACAGACCATTCTATATTGCTATTGCAGTATTGTTAGTAATTGTTGCAGTTGTTGTTGCTTTTGCAATCAAAGACACACCGGAAGATGCCGGATTATATCCGGATGGAGCTGATCATCCATTAAAATCTGAGGGAGCTGGAGAAGAAGTAAAACTGACCATCAAAGATATCCTTTCAACAAAGAAAGGCTGGCAGGTTATTATTTCTTTCGGAGCACTTACATTTATCATCAACGCTTGTATGGGTTCCATGGCAATGCGCTACATCACATTAGGTGGTGGCGAACCTACTATCTGGTTACAGGCAGTTAAATATCTGTCAATTGGTGCTCTCCTTGGTATCCCGATGTCTTATGTATTCGGTCTGATCGATGATAAAGTAGGAACTGTAAAAGCAGCAATCGTACTTGGCTTATGTGAATTACTTCCAATCCTTGGTCTGATGCTTCAGCCGGAAGGCGGTAGCAAGGTGCTTATGTTAGTATGGGGATTTGGTGTTGCTTGTATGACTGGTGGTGTTCCGACACTTCATCCTTGTATCATGGCATTCGCTTATGGACGTAGAGAATATCAGGCTGCAAACCGTATCATCATGGCTATCCAGTTAATCCCGTCTGCAGTAGCTGCACAGATTATGGTAGGCTTCATGCAGAGAGGACAGACAACAACAGCTTACATCATGCTGTTAATCGTATTAGCAGTAGGTATCATTACACTGCTTACAATGCTCGGCATGAAAGATGCCAACGCAGCTGACCGTGATTATGGTAAAAAATAATAAAAAAGTTTTATGATCATACATATTAGACATACGGAACAATATATATGATTACCTATATTGCCTAAACCTATGAACCTATGGAAAAATGACTTCTGCATGTATGTGCAGGGGTCATTTTTCAAAAACAGGAAAAACCTAGTAAGATACTGGGAATGTGCGTGAATCGGAAAGAGTAATAAGAAAAACAAGTTGATGTTAGAAACAGAAAATAAAATGACTATCCACTCATGTGGAAGAAAAGGAGAAATGGTATGGAACTGGTAAAAATCAAAGGCGTGCAGAAAAATAAACCGGCACGGGAAGAATGCAAAAACATGCTGACCATGGCAGACATTATTGAGGGCGTCAATGCTGTATTAAATCCGGGTAAACCGAAGATCAACTGGTTTGCACCGGCAGATGACGCAGTAGCAGCCGTACATATTAAAGATGGAAAATATGACGAGGCTACTTCCAATCCATCCGTAGTATATGGCGGAAAAGTATCTGATAACAAGGTGGAGAATCTGAAAGTTGTAGCCTATGAAGGAACGGAAGGTGCTATCTATGCAGAGGGCGCGGGTACAGACGTGACTGTAGATACCGCATACATCAGCCTTGCCGGAGATGGACAGGGAATCGGCGGACCGGCCAGCGGTGCATCAGCAAAATACAATGCAAAACTGACCATCAAAAATGCAGTGATTGATACAAATGGAAGAACCCGTTATGCAACAGCAGCAGAGGAAGGTTCTGTATTGAAAGTATATGATTCTGTAATCTGTGCACACGGCATTCCGTATGGTGACGATATCGAGAGACCGGACGCGTTAATGTCCACTCCGCCACCAGCACTGGAGATGGATGGAAATACACGTACTCACTGTACGATGTCCAATTCCTCCAGTTACTTCTACAATTCAAAAATCATCTGTGATGGATGGGCAGCTCTGTCCACAGAGTCTTCCGAAGGCTATGTATACCTGGAAGCAAATGACTGTGATATTGTTTGTACCAAGAGCGGTTACGGTGCATACTCCGATCCGGGATGCCACGATTACTTCAATGACTGTAACTTTGATATGTCCTGTATGGCAGCCATTGTTGCAGGAAATTCCGATATGACATTTAATGACTGTACCGCAGAGTGTGGATCTTACTTTGCACTGACTCACTGTGTAAACGGGTGGCAAGAAGAAGTTGCGGATATCACAGTTACAGGCGGAGACATCCACACGAAGAAAGAGTGTGTACTGGTTAAGAGCCACAACATGATGCTGGATCTTTGTGATGTAAATATTTCTTCCGACAAAGGTATTCTGGTTCACACCATTGTAAATGATGATCCATGTGCAACAAAAGTTACGAAAGATGTATTTGGTGTAAATGTTGTTATGACAGACATGGATGTCAAAGGTGATCTGCTCCACGAAGATACCACGAGAGAAATGTGGGTAATGCTCAACAGCACACAGCTGACAGGTGCAATCCAGCATGCGAATGTCGCATTTGACAAAGGAAGTAAATGGGTTGCAACAGCAGATTCTGATGTCGTATTTGTGACAGATGTAGAGCCTGCACAGATTGATGCGCCGGCCGGTGTGACAATTACAGCAAAAGGTGCTCAGGCAGGTGAATTTGCACTGGCAGGTGGCGGAACGTTAGTTGTCACAGCATAAGAAAATATAGTGTTTATACTGGCCAAACCAGTAGAGATATAGTATACTAAAATTATATGATTTGGGTCTTAAAACAACCAAATCCTGATTGCGTGGATTGCTCCGTGCTTTGCACTCCGATAAGTTTTGTGGAGGGTACGGAAGCATTAGAAAAAAATATGAGGTGGATGAAATGACAACAAACGTAAAAAAAGTATTGCATGCAGGAATCAGTGTTTACAATATGGAAGAGTCTCTTGCGTGGTACAAAAAGAATCTTGGTTTTGAGGTAGTAAAAAATGACGGATATGTACCGCCGCTGAAAGCAAAAATCGTGTTCATCGAGAAAGATGGATTCCAGATTGAATTATTCGAGTATGATGAGCCGAAAAAAATCCCGGAAGATCGTCTGACACCGAATACAGATCTTCAGACTGTTGGAACAAAACATATTGCATTTGCAACAGATGACATGGATGCACTGAAAGCAGGTTTTGTAGAGAACGGTGTTGATATCGCACATGAGGTTCGTATGGATGGCGAGGCGGTTATGTTTGTACGTGACTGCAATGGTGTTCTGCTTGAGTTTATCCAGGGTAAATAATCAGTAGAAGTTTGTTTTTTGAGAGTTGTAAAATTTAAGCGGTGCCCCGCAATCTGCGGGGAACCGCTTTTCATCGTATGTATCGGCAAAAAGTAGTATTGTAGGTACTGAAAAAGTGGTAAAATGGGATAAAGTGACAGGTTGAGATTGAGGAAAAGAAATGATAAATAGACGCAAACGAGGATTATTGATCATCAGTATCATCATCTTGGTATCATTGCTTGTGATTTTGTGTGGATCTCTGTTCTATGACAACATCCGCAACAAGGAAAGGACAAAATCCACCGAAGAGAATGAAAACCAGGTTGAGATTGAACTGGTTTATGCCTATCAAAATGCACAGTGGAATTCAGCTATTGAGGCGACAGTGCGAAATTTTGAGAAAAAGTATCCGAATATCAAGGTTAATTATGAAGTAAACTATGAGGACAAGGTTTATGAGGATATCCTGATCAAAAAAATTGCGCGGAATGAACTGGGAGACATTGTGCAGCTGAAGACGCCGGAGTCTTATGCTAACAGTGATACATTGGGAGAAATCTCAGATGAGGTGAAAAATCTGGTTACGTATACCTATGATGCAGGCGGAAAAACTTACGGAGTAGGTGCGGTGGAATCTACCCAATGTCATTTAGATAAGGATTGCTTTAT
>NZ_KI271116.1:2213-2455 GCF_000469345.1 Eubacterium ramulus ATCC 29099 | reverse complement strand
GCAAGACGCTTGTGTGTGCCTGCACCGATTTTTACGCCCTCAATATCTCCACGCTTAATCTGATTATAGATAGAATGGGCTTTGTCGGTTAAGTCCACGATTTTTCCATTTTCTGTGATTGTAAAATCAATCGGCTTTGCACCGTCAGTTAAGTAACCGTCGGGAGCTTCACTCTCAACAATACGGAATTTTCCATAAGGTAAGAGGTCAGCAGAAGTAGAAGCGACACCCTCAATATCGGT
>NZ_KI271116.1:1913-2113 GCF_000469345.1 Eubacterium ramulus ATCC 29099 | reverse complement strand
AAAGGTGGGATAAGTTCAAAGCCTTTGTTACTGTCACAACGCATTTCTTCAATGATATAGGTATCATAAGGTAATGCACCCTTGCTGTCGTCTGGTTCAGAAATCCCAAACCACACACCGTCCTCGCTGGTCTTGCCTGCGTTTGTATTGTGCTTATGAGAAGCCCAGTCAGCAGAAGTGGAGAATTGCCCGTTATCATC
>NZ_KI271116.1:326-1813 GCF_000469345.1 Eubacterium ramulus ATCC 29099 | reverse complement strand
AAAGGTGGGATAAGTTCAAAGCCTTTGTTACTATCAGAGCGTAATTCTTCAATGATGTAAGTATCATAAAGTAATGCACCCTTGCTGTCGTCTGGTTCAGAAGTCCCAAACCACACACCGTCCTCACTGGTCTTTCCTGCGTTTGTATTGTGCTTATGAGAAGCCCATTCAGCAGAAGTGGAGAATTGCCCGTTATCATCAGTTACCACTACATGATTTTCACCCGTCGTCTTGCTTGTGATCCTAAAAGGAACATCAGCAAGACGCTTGTGTGTGCCTGCACCGATTTTCACGCCCTCAATATCCCCACGCTTAATCTGATTGTAGATAGAATGGGCTTTGTCGGTTAAGTCCACAATTTTTCCATTTTCTGTGATTGTAAAATCAATCGGTTTTGCACCGTCAGTCAAATATCCGTTTGGAGCTTCACTTTCAACGATACGAAACTTTCCATAAGGTAAAAGGTCGGCAGAAGTAGAAGCGACACCCTCAATATCGGTACGAATTGTCTTTACCACTTCATTTTTCTTGTATAGCTTGCCCTCAACCAAAACAGAATTATCATTTAAGGAAATGATGTCAAAAGCAGTATCTTTCAAGGTTGCACTTCCTTGTGGCTTCATATCGCCCGTTTCTAAATCTCGCTTCTGAATTTTCACACCGCCACGGATAACCTTGTCTGATACGGAAAACTGGTTTCTTCCAGATAATACGGCAAGGTCGTCGTCCTCGGTAATCTGTGTTACATATAAGCCCTTAATCTGTTCGGACTTATCGCCAGCCTGCATATATGCACCCTCTAACAAGTAGCCGTTTGGAGCTTTTGTTTCTTCTATGGTTAGTGTCCCAAGTGGAAGAACGGCTTTTCCGTCTTGTATATAGAAGCTGTCGCCAGACACCTTGTATGCGTCCGCTAATTTTGTGATGTAATGAGTTGTCCCGTAGCTGTCTGTTTCAGCGATTGTCTTTGTAACCCATGTACGAGTAGCTTCGGCAGGGAGATTGTCTTTAGTATAGAAGCCTGCATAATACTTCCATGTAAATTCCGCACCTGCTAAAGAAGCGTTCCCCTGCGGATTGTCTTTCTGTGTTTCCATATCAATCTTGAAAAGCTCAATCAAAGTGTCCGTTACTTTTGGTATATCTGATACTTTCAAGGTCGCTGTCTTTCCAGCTTCAACCTTTAAGGAATATACAGTTTTATCTACTTTATATCCTGCTGGTGCAGAAAGTTCCTGGATATAAACTGTGCCAGCCTTTACCTCTACAACATCTGTATTTCCGTTTTCATCAGTCGTAAGGGTGGCAAGCTGTTTCGTGCAGTCCTTATCAGAAAAGACACCATAGGTCGCACCAGCGACAGAGTAATTCCCGTTACTGTCTGTAATGCTGGTATTACTGGAAGTCTTTTGCAGTTTCGCATTTCCGACATTCAGCTTCGCCCAGAATTGTCCCAATTCCTGCCCCTCGCCAGAGTAGATATAACC
>NZ_KI271116.1:0-226 GCF_000469345.1 Eubacterium ramulus ATCC 29099 | reverse complement strand
ATATAACCGCCACATTCATAGCGTCCTTTATTTTCTTTCACAAAGGCTTTCGCACCAGCGAAAACTTCGTCCTGCGTAGCCTTTGTAATTTCATCATAAGAAGCTCTCACGTTGTCGCATTGCCAGCCAAGATGTACGCTCAATCTCTGCCAGACTACACATTGTTCCAACAGATAGACTTGTTTATAGTTCAATTCCTTGTGAGCTTCGCCATACTGTTTGACAT
>NZ_KI271115.1:23798-24788 GCF_000469345.1 Eubacterium ramulus ATCC 29099 | reverse complement strand
ATCCGTTTCACACATTCCGTCCGCACCCCTTTAAGGTACGGGACGATGCGAAGATGCAGGAAATCGTTGCTTCTATCCGCGTAAACGGTGTAATGGTTCCCGGTCTTGCCCGCCCGGAGAAAGATGGAAACGGCTATGAAATTGTAGCGGGCCATCGCCGTACCCACGGCAGTGAATTGGCGGGGCTGGATGAAATGCCCTTTATCGTCCGTGAAATGACCGACCACGAAGCGGTTCAGGCCATGAAGGACAGCAACAAGCAGCGTGACGGGATGCTCCCTAGCGAATTGGCCGCGCTGCTGGAACTCGAGGTTGAGGACATCAAGCATCAGGGCGGGCGGCTGAAAGGTGTTGCGGAAGGCGATGTCGGGAAACGCTCGGTTGAGATTGTAGGCGAGGCGCATGAAATGAACTATAAAAAGGTCATGCGCTACTTGCGGCTCAACTCCCTTGTGCCGGAGCTTCTGGATAAGGTAGACGATAAAAAGATGGGCTTCATGCCTGCCGTGGAGCTTTCCTACATCAAACCGAAAAATCAGAGGCTTATTGCTGTTTCCATTGACGGGGAGCAGGCTTCGCCCTCGCTGGCCCAGGCTAAACGGCTCCGGGAGCTGGATAAGGAAGGTAAGCTTAACGGCGATGTCATTGACGGTATCTTATCAGAACAGAAAAAGGAGGATCGAGGCGTGATTATTTCTACTGCGGAACTGGAAAAGTATTTTGGCAAGGAGGTCACTCCCGCCAAAATGAAAGAACAGATTATGTCCCTGCTGGATGACTGGAAAGAAAAACAGCCGCCGGAGCAGGCAAAAGCCCCGAAAAAGCAGGAACTTGACAAGTAACAACTTCGAGACACTTTGTCCCGAGGGCCCCGCCCTCGCGCAGAGGCTCTGGTGGTATATATCCCCCGTCGCCGCCTGTTTTTTAGTACAGCCGGGAGTGGGCCGTCAAGGGTGCAGCGCACCGCCGTTTTCGGCGGCTCGCCCTTGA
>NZ_KI271115.1:21575-23698 GCF_000469345.1 Eubacterium ramulus ATCC 29099 | reverse complement strand
TCCCCGGCAAGCGGCGGGGGTATATCCTCCAGAGCCGCCCCCTTTCCCAAGACTGGGAAAGGGCGTGGGGTTTGGGTTGAACTTTCTTATTAAAATATCGGAGGTATGAACGATGAAACGACCCCTTGCTTATATCACCGCTGCATGGCTCGGCGGCGATAGCGAAAACGCAGAACTGGCGGCGCAGTATTGCCGCACCGTGTATGAGGCAGGCTTTTCTCCTATTTGTCCGCCTTTGTACTTGCCCCTGTTTCTCAATGATGCTGTTCCCGAGGAGCATAAAAGCGGCATCGACATGAGCCGTGACCTGCTCCGCCGTTCTCATGTGCTGGTTGTCTGCGGGCACAGTATGACCGAAGCCATGAAAAATGATATTGCCGTGGCCCAGCGGCTGGGAATTACGGCAACAACCCTTGAGGGCATCCTGACCGTCAAGGGACAGGGCCGCCGCTAATGGCAACCCTGTTTGAAGCCTACGTTACCAACGCCGGAAAGTACAGCGAGGGCCAGCTTGTGGGTGAAACACTGAAATTTCCCACAACCGCCCAGGAGGTGGAGGCTCTTTTGAAACGGATCGGCGTGGATGGCGTCCGCTATCAGGAAATTTTTATTACCTCTTTCGATGGGGATGTGCTGGGGCTCTATGACCATTTGAGCGAGTATGAAAATCTGGACGAGCTTAATCATCTGGCCTGCCTGCTTTCCGAGCTTACCTCATCGGAGCTGGAAACACTGGAGGCCGTCCTCGACAGCGGCGATCACTGTTCTTCGGTGCGGGACATCATCAATCTGACACAAAATCTGGACTGTTACGGCTTTTACCCCGGCGTATCCGATGAGGAAACGCTGGGGCGTATTTATGTGGACGATCTGGAAATGTTGGATGTGCCGGATCAGGTAAAACCGTATTTCGATTATGAGGCGTATGGCCGGGATGCCTGCATCCACGAAAACGGCCATTTTGCCCCGGGCGGCTATGTTGTCAAAGAAAGCGATCATTTCGTGGAAGTGTATCACGGCTTGCAGGATATTCCCAAGGAGCATAAGGTGTTCTCTTTCCCGAAGCTCTCTATCCGGGAGCAAATGGCGGCCTATCAGGAAATCATAGACGGTTCTTCGCTGGAGGGCTACCGTCAAATGCAGAAAAAAGACCGTGGGGATCGGTGATGGCACTTCGAGACAAATTGTCCCAAGGAAGGAGGCGGTGTAACTGATTGATGAAGATATTTCCCGGCGCACGATAGCCATATCCGTAAAAACAACCAAGCTGACGGCGCGGGGACTGGCGTATGTGCTGGGCATGGTGGGCCGGAAGATCCGCAAGGCATACCGTGGGCGGCAAGTACCGCATGGAAAACAAAGTGTGCGAAAGCTCATGGCCCACGGTACAGCCACCAACAGCATTGAGCTATCCGGGGATGCCAAGTCCTTTGACCGCGTGGCCCGGAAATGGAATGTAGACTATGCGTTCTATAAAACCGGGCCGGACAAATACCTGCTGTTTTTCAAGGCTGGACAGGCAGACGCGATGACCGCCTGCTTTTCCGAGTACTCCCGGAAGGTGTTAAGCAAAGCAAAATCGAACCGAGTTCCCATCCGAGAACAACTGCAACAGGCGGCGGATCAGCTTTCCAAAGAAAAGCCGAAACAAAAAGAACGTGCAAAGGAGGTTGCCCATGAGGACAGATAAGATCAGAAAATATCTCATTCCAAACATTCCCTATCTGTTCATCCTGTGGGCGTTCCTCAAGCTGGGAACGGCCTACCGGCTGGCGGAGGGTAACGATTTTGCACATAAGCTCATCGGGCTGGGCCAGACGATTGGCCCGGCCTTTGCTGACTTTGCGCCCGGTTTAGTCCCGCTGGATTGGCTTGTCGGCATTGTAGGAGCCGTTGGTTTCCGGCTGCTGATCTATTTCAAAAGCAAGAACGCTAAGAAGTTCCGGCGGGATGCAGAATACGGCAGCGCCCGGTGGGGAACGGAAAAAGACATCAAACCGTTTGTTGATCCAAGGTTTGAAAACAACGTGATTTTGACCGGGACGGAGTTTCTCACGATGAACACCCGCCCGAAAATCCCCGCAAATGCCCGAAACCTGAATTGCTGTATTATCGGCTCCCCC
>NZ_KI271115.1:0-21475 GCF_000469345.1 Eubacterium ramulus ATCC 29099 | reverse complement strand
TATTATCGGCTCGTCCGGCTCCGGCAAAACCCGCTTCTGGCTTACGCCCCAGCTTTTACAGGCTCATTCCTCTTATGTGGTGGTCGATCCCAAAGGCGGTGTGCTGGGACAGGTCGGAGCTTTCCTGCAAAAACGCGGGTACAAAATCAAGGTGTTCAACAGCATTGATTTTTCAAAATCCATGCACTATAACCCGTTGGCGTATATCCGCAACGAGGCCGATATTCTGAAATTCGTGGATGCCCTGATTTCCAACACCAAGGGCGAAGGCAAGGAAGGCGATCCATTCTGGACAAAATCGGAAACGCTTTTGTACTGCGCCCTGATTGCCTACATCATTTTCGAGGGGCCTGCCGAGGATCGGAACATGAATACCCTTGTGGATATGATTTCCGGCATGGAGGTCAAGGAGGATGACGAGGATTTTATGAACGCGGTGGACTATATGTTTGCCGGGCTTGAAAAGCGCAAGCCGGATTGCTTCGCGGTCAAACAGTATAAAAAGTACAAATTGGCCAGCGGTGTAGTAAGTTTGAAGAGACTTCTTAATCAATCAAATTTAAAGAGTTGGAGCTCCAAAATGATTAAAAAGTCTCTTGAGGCTTATTTTTTTACCTTAAAGAACAAAATTGTATTTTGTAAAAAACAATTTCAAAACATGTCCGTATTTTGTTTCGTCAGTACAGAGATTGTGTAAGGAACTTTAAAAAGATGACACGAAATCAAAAAAGATGCAGTAAGGGGGCTGTAAAAAGACCTCTGAGCATTTCGTTTAGTGTAAGAATCTTTTTTACTTCTTACACGAACCTTGAAAACGAAACAGCCTGCCCGTAGTGATACCAGAACTGAATAGGCATTCAGCGTGTCTTTTTTGGTTAATACGTCCCGGAAACATCAGAACCCGGTACAGGAACGGATATGGGATGAGAACAGGCAATTAATAAACAAAGGAAGGAGGACATCTGACTATGACAGAGAAACAGGGATTCATGACAGCGTTGTATGAACGTCTTAGTCGTGATGATGAATTAAACGGGGAATCCAACAGTATTTCAAACCAGAAGAAACTGCTGGAACAATATGCAAAAGAACATGGATTTACCAATCTTGTTCATTTTACTGATGATGGTATCTCCGGTACAAGATTTGATCGCCCAGGCTTTCTTGCCATGATGAAAGAAGTAGAGTCGGGGAAAGTCGGAACGATTCTGATTAAAGATATGAGCCGAATGGGAAGAGATTATCTGAAAGTCGGACAATATATGGAATTGCTGCGACAGAAGAATGTCCGCCTGATTGCAGTCAACGAGAATGTAGACAGCTTCCGGGAGGACGATGATTTTACTCCATTCCGAAATATCATGAATGAATGGTATGCAAGGGATACCAGTAAAAAGATAAAATCCACTTTCAAGGCGAAAGGAAAATCCGGCAAGCATGTGGCAAGTACAACACCATATGGGTATCTGAAAGACAAGGATGACCCGAATGTATGGATTGTTGATGAAGAAGCAGCTGTAGTTGTACGGAGAATCTTTCACATGACAATGGATGGGTACGGACCATATCAGATTGCCAAGGCACTGAAAGAGGATAAGGTTGAGATACCAGCGGTTCATATGGCAAAGAAAGATGCCGGATTATGGAAAGGCAGAGTAGAAGAAATCAAAGATCCTTATGGCTGGGGCTCTTCTACTGTTGCAGGCATTCTGAAGAAAAGAGAGTATCTTGGTCATACAGTGAACTTCAAGACCAGAAAACATTTCAAGGATAAGAAAAGCCATTACGTATCTGAAGATAATTGGACGGTGTTTGAGAACACGCAGGAAGCCATTATAGATCAGGAAACTTTTGACAATGTACAGAGAATCCGAAGCAATGTGAGAAGATATCCAGATGGATGGGGAGAAGCCCACCCCTTGACAGGTCTGATGTATTGTGCAGACTGTGGTTCCAAAATGTATGTCCATCGAGTAAATAATGGCAAGCGAGTACCACAATATACTTGTTCTGCATATTCTAAAGTTCCGGTTGGAACACTCTGCCAGACACAGCACAGAATTAATGCTGATGTGGTTATGGAGCTGATTAAGGAACTTTTAAAGGCTGTTGCGGAGTATTCACAGTTGAATCGTGAAGAATTTTTGGAGACAGTAAAAAAGGCACAGACTTCACAGCAGTCCAGTGAGATCACAAGATTGAAAAGCAGATTGGCAGAGGCAAAAAAGCGTGTGCAGGAACTGGAAAAACTGATCTGCAGAATTTATGAGGACAATATTCTTGGCAAGCTGCCAGATGAACGCTATGCGATTCTTGATGGACAGTATTCTAAAGAACAGAAAGATTTGTCGGCAGAAATTGCAGATATGGAAGCTGAATTATCAGGCTATGAAGAAGGTCGCAGATCAGCGGAGAAGTTTATTGCTCTGGTTGATAAATACCAAAATTTTGAGGAATTGACCACTTACATGCTGAATGAATTTGTAGAAAAGATTGTGGTGCATGAGCGTGACCGGAAAGGAAGCGTTGAGACGACACAGGAAGTGGAAATCTATTTTAACTTCATCGGCAGATATTTACCGCCACATTTCGGTGAGGTGAAAATGACACCGGAAGAAATTGAAGAAATGGAAAAACGGGAAGCCAGAAAAGACAGGCTTCACCAGAATTACCTGAGAAGAAAAGCAAATGGAAAGCAGCAGGAATACTATGAACGGACAAAGGCAAAAAAGAAAGCCGAACTGGATGCAAAAAAAGAAGAGATCCGGCAGGAAGATATTGCAAAAGGTGTGTTCATTCCGCTATCACTGCTTCCCCCAGCAGAACCGAAGAAAGGAGTTGCATCAGCATGAGCAAATTAGAAAGAATCATTCACGATAACAGTAATGGTCTGGATTATATCCTTGTCGGGGAAATCTATCTGCCACTGATCGCAGTACCCGAAGAGAAAAGAGAGATTGGTTTTTATGGAAGTCTTCACAGAAACTATCTGAAAGATTACAAGAGTGGCTTGTATTCCTATCTGACATTGAGTGGTAAGCTCTGGACGTATCTCGCAGATCTGAATGAGCAGTGTTTGGAACGCAGGGATTTCCTCATGGAACAGATTATGGAGCAGGAAGGCATTACGGAAGAATTGAAAAGCAGAGATCAGATGGAATGGGTTCGCCGGGCAAACAATGCAAGAAGCCGGGTAGATGAAATTATTTTAAATGAACTGGTGTATGTGTAGGAGGGACTTATGAGATACTGGATTGAATATGCAGACGGAAGATGTTGTAATTTTGCAAACAGCAGAAAAGATTTACTGGACTGGCTGAAACTTTTGAAAGATGAAAAAATCGTTGATATCCGAAAGATTTACAAAAGCGGTGTGACAGATTCTGTGATAGACAGCTATCGTAGTTATCTGAAACAGTGAAAGGGGTGGACAGTCATGGTTGTTGTAAGAATTATTGTGAAAATCGTATTACTGCCAGTGCGTATATGCCTGACAATGATACAACTGGTGGTTATGTTCTTCACATGGCTGTCGGCAACGGTATTTCATATCCTGTCGGGGATCATCTGCATTACAGCAGTTTTAGGGTATGGATTCGGACAGGAGACAGGCACAGAAGCGGTCAGGATGCTTGTGGCAGGTTTTATACTTTATATCCTGCTGTGCTTTCTGGCTGGGCAGTGGTGTGGCTGGAAACAATCAAAATCAGATTGATGAAGTAGACCACTGGAGAAAGGAATAGGATTCTTAAATGAAGATTACAAAAGAGATTGAAGAATTTATCAACCTGACCATAACGGAGCATATGGGAAAAGAGTATGCAGACTGGAAACTGAGCCAGCCGTCTGTGACAGAACCAGATGAAGTTGAGGAAGAATATAAAAAAGTGATTGCCACACTTCCACAGAAACAGGAAGAGGCCATTACAAAATATTGCGACCAGATATTTAACAGTGGAGCAGAGACAGAAGAATTTTTCTACCGGTTGGGACTGAGGGACGGAATGAAACTTAGGAAGAATGTTAAAATGGTTCTGAAGCAATTATCAGAATGATACATACAGGAATTATCTGAAAAGTGAATGAGTAAAGGAAAGGGCATTAACCGTAAAAAGTTAGTGCCCTTTGTTTTACCCATTTTTATATTTTCACAAAATCCGATGCAGAGGATTTTTGAAAAACAGACGGAACGGAGATCCTGCTGAAGGGACAGCGGCAGGAGTTACGTTTTGTCTGCTGGGAGTACAGAGGGCTGGAAGTCCTTTGTGCCCAGATTGCAAAGAGCGGCAGCATCTTGCTGGGGTTAAGGGGCAAAGCCCTTAGCAGGTTAAGGGCGGCAGCCATTGCCCAGTGATATGGCGTTTCGCCATATGGTACTGGGTACTGTCTGTAACGGGGACAGAGACTTTTGGAAGCTTCGCTGCAATCCCCTCCGGGGAAACAACTTGAAAAAAGGAGAGATGTGAATTGAAAGGCACAAGGCATAACGGCAGATCTGGGAAAGACGGTGTTTACAATCCGCTTCACAATGACCGGAGATTTGACCCGGAACACAGTGAGCATATTGACAATGAACGTGTCCGTCAGAATATTTACTGGGACTGCTATCAGGGATATACCACAATGGCAGACCGGGGAAAAGAGGATAATTTTTCTTTTAACCAGATTGAGATGGCATACTATGTGGATCATTACAGCGATTATGTGATTAACCAGAATAAACGTCATGAGAAAGCAAGACACCCCGACAGATGTAAAGGGGTGGAAGATGTTCTGAAAAATAAAAAGACCTGTCCGGAAGAAAGTATCTATCAGCTTGGGACGATAGATGAACACGCTTCTGTGGAAACGCTGGTTTTGGTTTTTGATGAATTCAAGAAAGAGTTCGATGAGCGGTTTGGTTCTAATGTGCATATCATTGACTGGTCACTGCACATGGACGAAGCGACTCCGCATATTCATGAGCGTCATGTATTCGATGCTACGAACCGGTATGGGGAGATTGAACCGAAACAGGAAGCGGCACTGGAAGAACTTGGCTTTGAACTTCCGAATCCGGAAAAGAAAAGATCAAAGACAAATAACCGTAAGGTTGTTTTTGATTCTGCCTGCCGGACAATGTTCCTGGATATCTGTAAACGTCATGGACTGGAAATTGACGAAGAACCGTCCTATGGAGGAAGGCAGTATCTGGAGAAACAGGACTATATCCGAATGAAGCAGAAAGAAGAGATTGCGGTTCAGCAGGAAATGCTCAATCAGCAGAGGGATAAGGTCAATGCGAATCATCTGGAACTTGCAAGGCAGTCAAACCATGTCAGGGCAAATGAAAAGGTTATCCAGTCACAGAAAGAAAAAATAGAACAGCAGGAAAAAGAATTTAAAGAAAATTTCATTTCCAATTCTGACCGGATTCTAAGTCAGGGCGAGCTGATTGAAGAACAGAGAGAGGAACTGCAACAGCTTACCCTCCGTATTGAAGATGTGGAAACCTTGCTTGACGAAGTATCCAGTGAAGCCTATGACAAGGCTGTGGATAAAGTCGCAGAGGAAACAATGCGGGCTACCAGAAAAGATGACATTCGTCTTGCGGAAGATTCTAAGAGATGGATTCAGAGTCCGGAACGTAAGGCATCACGAAAAGAAAAGGAATATGCGATAAACAGGCTGGACGGTCTGATTAAAAAAATCGAATATGCGATGGAAAAAGCTGTTGTGAGGGTTGTCCGTCAGTTAAAACAGCCAGAGAAGAAAAAAGCCGTTGTAGAAGAAATCAAAAAAGAAGTGAAGCCGTCAATCAGAGAAAAACTTGCATTGAACGTAGCAAAGATTCAAAGAGAAGAGGCAGAGAGAAAACAACTGAATAAAGGAAGATCACATTCCAGTGATCTGGAACTATAAGGGCATTTTGTTGATTCCGTAAGGACAGGACAAAGTGCTTTTTTGTTTTTTGTGAAAACTTGCTTCCCAGATTTGGGAAGCAGATTTAAGAAAGAGAGGAAACGAATTGGGATTATTTGATGAAGTAAAACAGAATGTGACCGTCCGGCAGGCTGCGGAGAGGTATGGGTTAAAGCCCAACAGGAGCGGACTGATCCGCTGCATTTTCCATAATGACAAATCACCCAGCATGAAAGTTGACCGGAGATATTATTGTTTCGGGTGTGGCTGTACAGGAGATGCCATTGATTTTACGGCACAACTGTTTGACATTGGATTGAAAGATGCAGCCATGAAGCTGGCAGATGATTTTGGGATTCCTTATTCCGGCAGGGACAGGGGATCACCGCAGAACAGGAGAAGCGTTTCAGCAAAAAAGCCAGAGCCGACACCAGAAGAACTTTGGCAGAAAAAACATCTGAGATGCCTGAGAGCCTATCTGGATTATCTGAGCCTGCTTCTGGAATGGAAAGAACAGTATGCACCAAAAACACGGACAGAAGAATGGCATGAAAAGTTTATGACTGCTCTCAGGGAGTTGTCAGTTGTTGAGTATTATCTGGATATCCTGCTCTTTGGGGACAGGGCAGATAAGGAAGCACTTGTAAAAGAAAAATGGAAGGAGGTGGAGCGGATTGAGCAATGCGAAAGAGAAGATAAAGGAGATCGCCACAAAAGAACAGAAAGATGCCATGAAAGAAATGTTCCGGATGGTAGATAAAAGCAAAGTCGATGAAGTGAAACAGATGCTGGAATATACACAGAAAGGAACTGCGAAAGCAACGGTTGGAAATTATATGGTTGTGCTGAGAAATGATCCGCTTGTGCGTGAGAGTATGAAATACAACAAGCTGACAGGCAGGATTGATATTGTAAAAAAACTCTGGTGGAATGAGGAAGTCTGCAAGCTGGATGATGATGGCAGGACTTATTTCTACTATTTCTTTGAACGCTATTACAAACTCACAAGTGAAAAATGTATGGATAAGGCACTTCGCATAGAAGCCAACAGCCGGGCATACCACCCGATCTGTGAGTATCTGGAACAACTGGAGTGGGACGGGCAGGAGAGAATCCGTTATGTTCTGCAACGGTATATGGGGGCAGATGCTTCGGATTTTGTCTATGAGGTTGTGAAGCACTTCCTGATGGAAGCATTAAGCAGAATCTACCGCCCCGGTTGTAAAGCAGATGAAATGCTTTGTCTGGTAGGTCAGCAGGGAGCCGGAAAATCCACATTTTTCCGTTTTCTTGCATTGAACGATGACTGGTTTTCTGATGATCTGAAGCAGTTGAATGACAGTAAGATATACGAGCATCTCCGGGGACACTGGATTATGGAAATGTCGGAGATGATTGCTGCAATCAGTGCAAAGAGCAATGAGGAAATCAAGTCATTCCTGACTAGACAGAAAGACACTTACCGGAACCCTTATGATAAATATGAGGAAGACCGGAAGCGTCAGTGTATCTTTGCAGGTTCAACGAACACAAGGCAGTTCATTCCTTTTGACCGTACCGGGGCAAGACGGTTCCTGCCGATTGCTATAGACAGCAGTAAGGCAGAGAAGCATATCCTCGATGATGAAAAAGAAGCCAGATCCTATTTTGACCAGTTGTGGGCAGAAGTAATGGAAATCTACTGGTCAACGGAGAATAAGAGCAGCCTGTTGAAGTTCTCAAAGGAAATGGAGCAGGAGATCAGTGAATACCGAAAACAGTTCACACAGGAAGATACGATGGCAGGAATGATACAAGGCTGGCTGGACGCTTATAAAGGTAGTCATGTATGTTCCGTCCAGATCTGGAAAGAAGCCTTTGACCATTTTGACCGGGAGCCGAAAAAATTCGAGACAAATGAGATCTGTTCCATTATGGATACGCAGATCACTGGCTGGAAGAGAGCCGGAGTCCACAGATTTTCAAAGGAAGGATATGGCAGACAGAGAAGCTGGATCAGGGAAGGAGCAGAAGAAGAGGGTGGCAACGAACCGGATAAAGATGGATTTACAAAGCTGACGAAAGCAGAACAGTTGGAGCTGCCATTTGATCTGCCCGACAGAGAGAAAGGCTGATTTTGATGCCGAAAGGCTACTGATTACCCGGAAATTTACTGCTTGTTGACATTTTTGTTGACACCAAAATCCTTTGTATTTACCGGTGTTTCAGCTACTTTTTAACAGGTGTCAACAAGAACATTCAAAAAACTTTTCAATAGTATTTTGGAAAACAGAAATAACTACCCGAAAAAAGTTTCAAACCCTATGTTGACACTTGCGTTGTCAGCGTGCCGATAAACTCCCGGCAGGGACAGAAGCAAACCTCTCTCTGTCGGGCACAGGAAAGAAAGGAAATAGATGATTATGGAAAAAATGATGAATAAAAAAACAGAGGGAAACACATTTACAAAGAAAATCGGGCAGACAGTATATGTTGTCCGCTATCATTTCAATGAAGATGCAAAGGAAACCATGCAAGAAAAGATTAACCGGATGCTGGTTACAGAAGCAAGCCGAAAGGCAATGCAATAGATGAGGGCAGAGACAATTGGAATTGAGATATGTTTGAAAATGTGATATGATTTGAGCAACAAATTAGAAGTTATAAAGGAGAAACACTATGGGATTATTTGGTAAAAGCAAAAAAGAGCGAGAAAAAGAGTATATGAACAGATTAGATGTTCCATTATGTTTAAAAGAAGACTTTGAATTGATTATTGATGATGTATTTACAATTATGGGGGGTGGAACAGTTGTCACAGGAAACATATCAACAGGAATGTGTAGAGAAGGAGAAAATGCGTGTGTTTATAAAACAAATGGAGGTGTATTAGAGACTATAATTACTAACATCGATATACATACAAAAGAACGAAAATCAAATGGTTGTGGATATAAAACAGAACATGTTGGACTTGGGTTAAGAGGAGTTTCTAAGGAACAATTAGAAAAAGGAGATAGAGTGATTGTAAAGAATGCCAATATGTATGGAATGTAATTACAAATTCAAGTTTGCAGAATCAAGAAAACTGGAATTTGAGGTGATGAAACTATGACAGAAATACAAATTGCATGGTTAGAATTGATGACAGTTGGAGGTCTTGGTGTAATATTGGTTTTACTAGGAGTTACTTTCAATATCATTGTAAAAAGACAGAATCAATTGTGTACAAAGCAGACAGACGGTATTGTTAAACAATATGGGTTTCCGGGAAATGGAAGGGTGTATCCAATCGTGGAGTACTTTGTGAATGGAACTTGTTATAAAACAAAGAAAATATTTTGTGGAATTAAAACAACGCAAATATCTGGAGTACCCGTACCGGTGAAATCAGAAGTCTATGAAGATGAAAAAGGCTGGCTACATGTAAAAACTGGATCCATTGCAAATTTGCGTCAACTTGCAGAGCAGTTGTGGCCTATCAACAGTAAGATGACAGTTTATTATAATCCAAACAATCCTAAAAAGTGCTATGTTGATAGACCAATTTCAAAAAGTTTTACTTCCATGATGTTTATCATAATGGGAATAGTAACGATACTCTTGAGTGTATTGGTATTCTTTTTGATGCAGCTATAAATTACAAAAGATAATTGGTAATCAGACAAAATTCAAGTTTGTAGAATTATAAAGGAATAATATTATTTTAAATGAGCTGTTCGGATTAAATGCGTTGCCCTCTAACGGGTCAAGGATGAACCATGATACAATCAAACTTGAGTATGGTATTAAACATCAAAATATTCGTAATTTCCTTTTAGTTAAGAAACAAATATAGTAAGAGCAAAATATCGCTCTTTTTTCATTCAAAAATAAGTTATACTAGAAACAGAGGTGATATCCATGATTAACAATAAAGAGAAAAAAATGATTCAAAGATATTGTATATATCCAAAGATTGCAGTGGTTGCACTCATCTTTTCATTTGTACAATGTGCATTAATAGTACCATTAGAGATGATAGATGATTTAGTATTCCAAAACAAAGGTTTTCAGCCTACAGGGATGTTTACTGCATTAGGATTTGTCATTATATATGTTATTATATTCTGTTTCTGTGCACTTGCCCCTAAGTTTGGAATGAACGGTAAGAAATGGAAATCTCTTATAGGTAGATTAAATGTGAAACAGTCAGAAACAGATTATTCTAAAGAGGTATCTGCTGCTTTGGCGTCACAAGCTGTTGGTCGATTCCTTAAAGAAAGTGATAATGATACTGCAAAGAATATAGGAAGTGCTATGCAGGTGGCTGGTGCAGTAAGTACAGTCTCTACATCTATAGATATGTTATCTGAAGCAGGAAGTAATGCCGAGAACATGGCACATGCTTATAGAATCCCTATTCCTGATATAAAAAAACAACTCATTGCCTTTGCAGTTATCCCAATACTTATTGTAGTCGGTACTTATATACCTCAATATATAAAAGGAAAGCAGGCAATGGATCAAAGAATTGCAGCTTCTGCAAAACAAGTAGAAATAGTAAAAAAGGCATTAGAACCTGTATGTGTAAGAGTACATGCAGACAATCCAAATGAATCACGTAGTAGATCAAGTTATACTGTTATGGGATATTTAAGAGATTCAGGTGCTACTGATTGTTATGTTCATGTTCAAGTCAATAATAGTGGTACTATCATCAATATCTCATATGTAGAAGGTGTGGATATTAATAAGAGTTTAGAAGAGAATTTAATGCAGACAGAAAAAGATTTTGCGACATTACAAAAGTCTTTTGAGAATTTAAATGTATCCGTATCTAATCCTGAGATATTATCTTATCAGGCTATTCCACAACAATTTAAAGATGAATTTCTAAATGGGACATTTTATAAGAGTTTCCGTTTCTATGATCAGGATGCGCCTATCAGTTTGTCTTGTTCATTTGATACAGAGACAGAAGATCAGTTTGATGAATATACAAGACCTAAAATTCATTTCTTCTTAGGATCAAAATAGACACCTTATGAATAATAAATTTGATGAACAAAATGATACAGTCAAATTTCAGTTGTTAAACTTATTAATATTTTATCACAGGCACACCTGAAATTCTATTTAAATTCATTTGCTTTGAGGATGCAGAATGATTTAAATATCCCAACATAGGCATACTTCTTATTGGACACGGAATCTTTCTTGTAAGAAAATTGGCAGTTGTATATAATAGTTACAGACCACAGAAAAAGTGGAATAAGCAGAGGAAAATGGATGATTATGAATTACGAAGGTATTTTAGAGTTTAAAGGAACATGGAGAAGGTATCAGGCAAGGGTTTTGGAACACGCAGACAGGTACATGGCAGATGGAAAAATACATATTGTAGCGGCACCCGGATCCGGGAAAACGACATTGGGAATTGAACTGATCCGCAGGATGAACGGAAAAGCACTGATTTTGGCACCATCCATTACGATCCGGGAGCAGTGGATCGCAAGGATTGAGGAAGCTTTTTTATGTGAGGGCATACAGGGGGAAGATTATCTTTCACAGAATTTAAAACAGCCAAAGGCGATCACGGTTGCAACCTATCAGGCATTACACAGTGCCATGACAAGATTTCAGGGAATACAGGAAGATGCAGGTGAGGATAGTGGCACAGGCACAGACGAGTGCCCGGCGAAAACAGAGACAAAGGAAGTAGATTACAGCGGTTTTGATCTGGTTGGGACGATGAAAGAGGCTGGGATCGAAGTACTCTGTCTGGATGAATGCCACCACTTGCGAAGTGAATGGTGGAAAGCATTAGAAGAATTCAAAAAACAGGTGAATAACCTTAAAATCATCGCTTTGACAGCAACACCACCATATGATTCCACACCGGCTATGTGGACGCGGTACATGAATATGTGTGGAGAGATCGATGAAGAGATTACGATACCGGAGCTCGTAAAAGAGGGAAGCCTCTGTCCGCATCAGGATTATGTTTACTTCAACTATCCAACAAAAGAAGAAGAGAAGGAAGTCAGACGTTTTGAAGAACGCAGTAAAGCAATGACAGAAAAAATCATGCGGGATACTCAGTTCCTTACGTACGTAAGAAGCCATAAGGGGTTCAGTGGACAGCTCTCAGATGATCTGCTTCTGGATAATCCGGCATATCTGGCATCACTGTTGATTTATTTACAGAGCAAAAATATTGCAATTCCGTCCAGATTACAGAGGCTTTTGGGGGCAAAAAAATTACCGGACATGAATGTGCAATGGATGGAGCGTCTGTTACAGGGATTCTTGTATGATGATGTGGATTCATACCTGTGTGACAAGACATATCGTGAATTGCTAATTGCTGATTTAAAATCCGACGGTCTGATAGAAAAGAAAAAAGTCGTCATGACGAAAAGTGCGGCAGTGGAAAAAATGCTCACAAATTCCCTTGGAAAATGTAACAGCATCCGTGATATTGTGTTCCATGAATATGAGGCATCCGGTCAGGATTTGAGGCTGCTTGTTTTGACAGATTACATCCGGAAAGAATATGAAAAAGCAATTGGAAATACAGAATATGATGTTAACTCACTTGGAGTGCTTCCGTTTTTTGAGATGCTCCGTCGTGACAATGAAAAGAAAAACGAACAAATCCGTTTTGGGGTGCTTTGTGGAACGATTGTGATCATTCCGGCAGAGGCAAGAGAAGCATTAGAGCAGGCGATCGGAATGAGCGGAAAAGTTACATTCAGCAGGATCGGAAATCTTTCTGAAACAGATTATCTTAAAGTGACAGCGGTTGGAAATGCACATTTTCTCACAGGGGCGGTAACAGATATTTTCTCAAAAGGCTATATGCAGGTGCTGATCGGTACAAAATCGCTGTTAGGGGAAGGATGGGATTCTCCTTGTATCAATTCCCTGATCCTTGCAAGCTTTGTAGGCTCATTTATGTTAAGCAACCAGATGAGAGGGCGTGCCATCCGTGTGATGAAAGAACATCCGGAAAAAACAAGTAACATCTGGCATTTAGTCTGTTTAAGACCGTGGAACGAAGTGCTAAAGGCAGATGACAATCAGATCAGTGAAGATTACAGTATGCTGGAGCGAAGGATGGAACATTTTCTCGGTCTGCATTATACAGAAAATACGATTGAAAATGGAATGAAACGGTTGTCAGTTATTAAAACGCCATTTAATAAAACGAATATTGACAGGATTAACAGACAAATGCTGAAAATGTCGGGGCAGCGCGATACGTTAAAAGAACGTTGGAACAGTGCACTTGCAGTCTATGACAAAATGGATATTGTGGATGAGACAGAAGTAAAAGACAAATTTGTCACAAGTGTTGTTTTCTGGGATGCGATTCTTACAATGATCCTGTCAGGAATTCTGTGTCTGATCGGGGCAATTGGGGCAGGTATTGTTGCTGCAGCGTCCCAAAATGGTATCCTGGCCGGAACCTGTTACTTCTTCATTGCTGCCGGACTGGCTGGAATTATGATACGTTTCCCGAAAATTTTCATGTTGGGAAGTCCGCTAAAAAGATTAAAGGCATTTGGAAATGGAATCCGCAAAGCATTAGAGGAGCAACAGCTTCTGGAAGAAACACACTGTAAAGTTGAGACAGAATCAAACGGACCGGATAACCATATTATTTATCTGTCCGGTGGAAGCGGCAGGGATAAAGCGTTGTTCGCACAGTGTGTCAATGAATTTTTTGATGTGATCGACAACCAGCGTTACATACTTGTGAAAAAGAAGGGACACAAAGGACTGAATGGTTTCTATGCCATTCCAAATTGTTTTTCGAAAAAGAAGGAGGATGCGGAACGTTTTGCAAAATGCATGCATCCGTATATCGGAAATTATGACTGTGTGTATACAAGAAATGAAAAAGGAAGGGAACTTCTGTTAGAAGGCAGGGTGAAGGCACTTGCCAATCGGGAGGAGCGGTGCATTTCCCACAAAAAAGTAAAAGGGGCGTTAGAGTAGAAAACATATTGACAACGAAATATAAAAAATTTGTAGAATTCAAAATTTAATATGAAATGTGAGATAGAGCGTATGGAAATAAACTATACGTTCTATTTTTTTGCCTTTTTGAGAAAAATGATTAAAAAACTATTGACATTTTGTTACTGGCAAGACGGCAAAAAGCATTTTAATTTCCTGCGGTGCGCGGCTGGCTCCCTTTGACATCCCGCAGCTTCGTGAAGTCATGGCCTATGACGAATTGGAGCTTGACCGCATCGGAGATCGGAAAACAGCGGTATTCTTCATTATTTCCGATACCACGCAGACCTACAACTTTTTAGTGGCGCTTGCTTTTTCGCAGATGTTCAACCTTCTGTGTGAACGGGCGGACAATGTTCACGGTGGCCGCCTGCCGCACCATGTACGAGTGCTGTGGGACGAGGCAGCCAACACGGGACAGGTGCCCCAGCTCGAAAAGCTGGTCGCGGTTATCCGCTCCCGCGAGGTGAGTCTTTGCCTGCTGTATCAACAGTTGGCACAGTGCAAGGCCATTTACGATAAACACGCCGAGACAATCCTCGGCAACATGGATAGCGTGGTGTTCCTCGGTGGCCGCGAAGCCAGCACCATCAAGGAAATATCCGAGAACTGGCTGGGAAAAGCCACAATCAGTATGCAGACTGACAGTCGCTCCCGTGGTCAGTCGGAAAGCTACAGTCAAAATACCCAGCGGCTGGGCCGGGAACTGATGACCCCAGCCGAACTTGCAACCATGCCGGGAGATAAATGTATTTTGCAGCTTCGGGGCCTGCCCCCGTTCTTCTCTCCCAAGTATGATCTGAAACGGCATCCGAACTACCGTTATACGGCGGAGGCCGATAAACAGAAAAACGCTTTTGACCTCGACAGGCTCATTAACCGCCGCAGGCGGCCCGGTCTGAACGAGGCGTGTACGATGTATGAGGTGACTGTGCCGGACGATGCGCTCACAGAAGAGGACGAGGACATCCTCAACTATGATGACATCGACGATCCAGACGCCTTTGCATAAACGCTTCGAGACAAAGTGTCCCGAAGTTTGTAACCTGCCGCCTGCAAGGGCGGCTTTTTTGTTACCGGGGAAAACCCGGAGAAATGGAGGCTTATATGGCATTTTTCTCATCTGCAATCGACACTTTACAGACCCTCGTTATCGCGCTCGGCGCTGGCCTTGGCGTGTGGGGCGTGGTTAATCTGCTGGAGGGCTACGGCTCGGATAACCCGGGCTCCAAGTCCCAGGGCATGAAGCAGCTCATGGCGGGTGGCGGCATCATCGTCATTGGCACCACACTGATCCCTCTGCTGTCTGGCCTGTTTTAAGGTAGGCGCTTATGGATTTTCTCACCGACTGGCTCACAAACTGGCTCAAAGAGCTTCTGATTGGCGGGATCATGGGAAACCTCGAAGGGCTTTTTGATACCGTCAATACCCAAGTCGGAGAGATTGCGGCACAGGTAGGGACTACCCCGGCGGCGTGGCACGCCGGGGGTTTCTCCCTGATCCGACAGCTTTCCGAAACGGTGATCCTGCCGATTGCCGGAATGGTGCTGACCTTTGTTGCCACTTATGAGCTCATACAGATGCTTTTGGAAAAGAACAATATGCACGAGGTTGACGTTGCGAACCTCTATAAATGGATGTTCAAAACAGCCTGTGCAATCCTGATCCTGTCAAACACATTCAATATCGTTATGGCCGTGTTCGATGTCTCGCAGAGCGTCATCGCGCAGGCAGGCGGGCTCATTCAAGGCTCTACCGATGTTTCGGCGGATATGCTTGCTGAACTGGAAACCTCGCTGGAGACGATGGACTTAGGGCCGCTGTTGGGGCTGTGGCTGCAGTCTGCGCTCATTGGCTTCACAATGAAGGCGATGGGAATTATCATTTTCGTTTTGGTGTATGGCAGGATGCTGGAAATCTATCTGCTGACCAGTCTGGCCCCCATCCCCGTTGCTACGCTTTCCAACCGGGAGCTTGGTGGCACCGGGCAGAACTACATCAAGTCCCTGTTTGCCGTGGGCTTTCAAGGGCTGTTGATCCTTGTATGTGTTGCAATTTACGCAGTGCTCATTCAAGGCATCGCAACAGGCGGCGATCCCATTGGGGCGATTTGGGGAACTGTGGGCTACACGGTTCTGCTTTGCTTCATGCTCTTTAAGACCGGGAGCATTGCCCAGCGTATCTTTGGCGCTCATTAACAGGAGGTGGTGCTTATGCCGAGAAGATACGGGGCAGACGGAACGCGCTTATGGAATGGAAAAACGCCGGAGGAGTTTACTGAGGCAGACGCTTACCGCTTTATGGCGGAAACAGAGGCCGTCCTGCAAAGAAAAGAGTTGATGGACGACCCCGCCCAGCCTGCTCCGGCAAGCGGAAAGGAGGAATTTTATCTGAGTAAGAAAGACGATGTGTTGCTGACCCCGGAGCAGATTGCTGCGGAGGAACGGCGCTGGCTGTTTGATGCTCCCATCGCGGAGCTTGCAGAAGTCAAGGGCGTTAGCATTGATGAGGCAGTAAAAATGCGGACAGATGCTGTCTTGCAGGAGGCGGTTGTTCCGATCACGGTATCTGTCCGCCCGATTGAGCCGCAGGGAAAACTGATCGGCTTCGCCAGCGTCAATTTTGGCGGTGTGGTCATCGACGATTTTAAGGTTGTGGACGGGAAAAACGGGATTTTCCTCGGCGCTCCCTCTAAACCTGATCCTGCCAGCCGGACGGGATACCGGGCTACGGTTCGGATTCCTGACCGAGCCACACAGGAACGGATCAATGCGGCTGGTGTGGAGGCGTATCATGCGGCGGTGGAACAGCTTGTTGCACGGGCCCAGGCGGTACGGCCTGCCCCGATCAAGGAGCAGATGGCCGAGGCTGCAAAGCAAGCGGGAAAAGAAAACGCTGCCCGGCCTGCGCCTGCCAAGGCAAAGGAGGCCCGTAATGACCGATAGCCGCACTTTGGGACAAAGTGTCCCGAAGGAGGGCTTGTTTCTCATGGATGGCATTGAGGGCCTGCGCTCCCTGCCCAAACATAGCGTGGATATGCTGTTGACTGATCCGCCTTACGGCACAACCCGGAATTATTGGGATGTGCCCCTGCCGCTCCCGGAGCTGTGGGAGGCGGTGAAATGGGCGGTCAAGCCGAATGGCGCAGTGCTGTTTTTCGCACAGTGCCCCTTTGACAAGGTGCTGGGCGCATCCAACCTCGCCATGCTCCGCTATGAGTGGATTTGGTACAAAGAGCGCGGAACGGGCTTTCTCAATGCAAACCGGGCTCCGCTGAAAAAGTCCGAGAACATCTTGGTGTTTTACCAAAAGTCCCCGGTCTACAATCCACAGTTTACTTACGGCAAGCCATATACCCGTGTTCATTCCCGAAGCGGTACAAGCTCTAACTATGGGAAATTTGAACGGCAGGGCTCAGAGTCCAACGATGGCCGCCGCTATCCCGGAAATGTGCTTTTTGTGCCTACGGTGTCCGGCGGCATCCATCCCACACAGAAGCCCGTGGAGCTTTGTGAGTATCTGATCCGCACCTATACCCGCCCCGGCGAATTGGTCGCGGACATTTGCGCGGGCTCCGGCACAACCGCGATTGCAGCTATCAACACAGAACGTCGCTTTGTATGCTTTGAAACGGCCCCGGCCTTTTATGCCGCAGCCAGTGAGCGTATTCGTGCGGCGCAGGCAGTAAAAAGCTCCGGCGAGAAAGGAGTGTAATTATCCAGCAGTATTCTATCATTTACGCCGATCCCCCTTGGCGCTACTCGGCTAAGAAAGTACAGGGCGCGGCGGAAAACCATTATCCCACTATGAGCATTGAGGAGTTATGTGCGTTGCCTGTGGCTGATCTTGCAGCCCCGGACAGCGCACTCTTTTTATGGGCCACTTTCCCGCAGCTCCCGGAGGCGCTCCGGCTGATCGAGGCTTGGGGCTTCACCTATAAATCTGTTGCTTTCGTCTGGCTGAAAAAGAACAAGAAAGCGGATAGCTGGTTTTACGGCCTTGGCTTCTGGACAAGGGGCAACGCGGAAATCTGCCTGCTGGCTACCAAGGGACACCCGAAGCGGCAGGCTGCCAACATCCATCAATTCATCATTTCCCCGATTGAAGCCCATAGCAAAAAGCCGGACGAGGCCCGCGACAAAATTCTTTCCCTGATGGGAGATCTGCCCCGCGTGGAGCTCTTTGCCAGGCAGACCCCGCCCGGTTGGGCTGTGTGGGGAAATGAAGTAACACCAACCATCCCGGACTTTGGGACACATTGTCCCGAAGTGCAGAAAGGAGTGTGATCTATGCCCTATGTAAACGTACCAAACGATTTATCCAAAATCAAAACAAAGATGGCTTTCAACCTCACCAAACGCCAGCTTGTCTGCTTCGGCAGCGCGGGCGCGGTGGGGATTCCGGCCTATTTGCTGACCCGTGGCACCCTCGGCAATACCGGGGCGATGTTTCTCATGCTGGGAATTATGCTCCCGGCGTTCCTGCTGGCGATGTATGAAAAGGACGGCTTGCCCTTTGAAAAGGTTGTGCGAAACATCATCCGGGCCAAGTTTCTAAGGCCGGGGATCAGGGCCTACCGAACCGAAAACATTTATGCGCCCTTTGCCGGGCCGGGCGCTGGAAAGGAGGATGTGATTGAAAAACACAAAGAAGAAAAACGGAGCCGCCGCCAAGGGTAAAGGCCGGGCGACCCTGTCTGCTCAGCAGACAATCCCGTATCTGTCCATGCACCCGGACGGTGTGTGCAAGCTCCCGGGCGGGCTCTATACAAAAACCGTGGAATATGAGGACATCAATTACTCCGTGGCATCCACCGAGGATCAGACCGCCATATTCAGCGGGTGGAGCTCATTCCTCAACTACTTTGACAGTTCGCTGCCGTTCCAGCTTTCCTTTATCAACCGCCGTTCTCATTCCCGCAGCCGCTATCAGGTCAATATCCCGAAAGCGGATGACAACTATAACAGCGTCCGGGACGAGTTTACCGGGATGCTGAAAAATCAGATTGCCAAAAGCAATAACGGCATTGAACGCTCAAAATACATCACCTTTGGCATACCCGCCGAGGGGATTGCGGAGGCACGGCCCCGTCTGGAGCGTGTGGAGGCCGATGTCATGGGAAACTTTAAGCGGCTGGGCGTTCCCTCGGAGCCTATGGACGGGCGGGCCCGCCTTGCGCTGCTTCATAGCCAGATGCATCCGGGGAGCCGCGAGGCGTTCCGCTTTTCGTGGAAAGACATCCCGCAGACCGGGCTTGGCACAAAAGACTTTATTGCCCCGGACAGTCTTGACTTCCGCCAGTCCCGCACATTCCGCATCGGCCAGTATTGGGGCGCGGTGTCCTACTTACAGATTATGGCATCGGAGCTTTCGGATAAGTTGTTGGCGGAAATCTTGGAACTGGATGCGGAAATGACCGTGACCATGCACATTCAGACCGTGGATCAGCTCAAGGCAATTAAGACCATCAAGGGGAAAATCTCGGACATCGGAAAAATGAAAGTGGAGGAACAGAGAAAGGCTGTGCGCTCCGGCTATGACCCGGATATTCTTCCCCCTGACCTGATTACATTCAGCAAGGACGCAGCGGAGCTTCTGGCTGATTTGCAATCCCGCAATGAGCGAATGTTTCTGCTGACCTTTACGGTGGTAAACCTTGCTCCTAACCGCCAGCGGCTGGAAAACGATGTGTTTACCGTGGGCGGTATCGCGCAGAAATACAACTGCGCTCTGCGCCGTCTGGACTGGCAACAGGAACAGGGCTTTGTTTCCTCGTTGGCCCTTGGTTACAACGAGGTAGAAATCCAGCGCGGTATGACCACCAGCTCCACAGCCATCTTTATTCCTTTTATGACAAGGGAGCTCCGCATGGCTGGGCAGGCCCTCTACTATGGCATGAACGCACTTTCTCACAATATCATCATGGCTGACCGCAAAAAGCTGAAATCGGCAAACGGGATGTATTTGGGCTCTACGGGCTCCGGCAAGAGCTTTGCCGCAAAGCGTGAGCTCTTGAATGTGTTTCTCACCATCCCGCAGGATCGGATCATCGTGGTTGACCCGATGGGCGAATACGCTCCGCTGGTGCGAAGGCTGGGCGGCCAGGTGATCGAGATTGCCCCGGACAGCCCGCACCACCTCAATCCGATGGATGTGGAGCTCAATATGGCCGCCGGAGAAAGCCCGCTTTCCATGAAGGCGGATTTTCTTTTGTCCCTATGCGAGCTGGTGGTCGGCGGCAAGGAAGGCTTGCAGCCCATTGAAAAGACGGTCATTGACCGCTGCGTGCGTTTGGTGTACCGGGAACAGGCGCTCGGACTGGAAACTGCAAAAACACCACTGTTGCAGGATTTGTACGAAGAACTCTTACGCCAGCCGGAGCCAGAAGCCCGGCGCGTGGCAACTGCCTTAGAGCTTTATTGCACAGGCTCCCTCAATCTCTTTAACCATCCTACCAACGTCAAGACGGACAGCCGTGTGGTGTGCATTGTTCTGAAAAACATGGGCGAAAACCTTAGAAAGATTGCAATGCACATCACAAATGAGTTTGTTTCGCAGGCGGTGGATCAGAACTTCCACGAGGGTGCGGCGACTTGGTGCTACTTTGACGAGTTTCATATCCTGCTCCGCGATCCGCTGACGGCCAGCTACTTTGTAGCGGTCTGGAAAATGCTGCGTAAAAAAGGATGTGTGCCGTCTGCTTTGACGCAGAACGTCAAAGACCTTTTGGCAAGCCGTGAAATCGAGAACATTCTGGACAACACGGATTTTATGATCCTGCTTTCGCAGGCGCAGAGTGACCGTACCATTCTGGCAAAACAGCTCGGTATTTCCGAGCATCAGCTTTCCTATATCACACACAGCAATTCCGGCGAGGGGCTGTTGTTCTATGGAAATGTAACCATTCCGTTTGTGGATCGGTTCCCTCGCGGAGAAATCTATGACCTGCTGACTACCCGCCCGGAGGATATGAAGAATGAAACGAAAAACGAATAAGACCAAGGAGGAGGCTTGGTCGCAGACCGCCCACGCCCCTGACGGGGAACAGCCCGGGCCGGAGGCTTCCGACACTTCGGGACAAAGTGTCCCGAAGTCCAAGTTCCGCAAAAAGAGCCAGCAGGAACAGGCTGCGGCGGCAAAGCTCCACATGGAGTCCCAAGGCGAAAAACTGGAACAGGCCCGGGAGAAGCTGGCAAAGCAAAAGCCGCCGAAAAAGCCCGGCCCGGTAAAACGCATAGGCCGTGTTGCCAGCGGTTCCGTTCACAGCTTCGTGCATGGCAAGATTTTTGAAGTGGAACAGGAAAATGTCGGCACAGAAGGCGCACACCGTTCTGAGCTTGTGGGAGAAACCGCGCTGCGGCACGGCTCCCGCTTTGTGCGCCGTAAAGTCCGGGAACATCCGGCAAAAGTGGTACGCAAGGCCGAGGCCCGCTATACCAAATACACGGCAGACTACCATTTTCACACCGCCGCACAGGAGCACCCGGAGCTGACGAAAAATGCCCTTACCCGCTACTGGCAGAAGCAACGGCTTCGCAGGCAATACCGCAAGCAGGCAAAGGAGGCTGCAAAGCAGGGCGCGGCTGCG
>NZ_KI271114.1:434-1284 GCF_000469345.1 Eubacterium ramulus ATCC 29099 | reverse complement strand
CTTATCATTGACGGGAAACGTGTAGAAAACGACTATACCTTTATCGCTGATGATGAGGAAATGAAAGTGGAAATTTCCTATACATTCAATGCGTCTGCTTTAGGTGGCAAGAACCTTGTTACCTTTGAAGAATTGTATAATTTCAGCAATCCAGACGAACCCGTAAAAGTTGCGGAACACAAAGACATTGAGGACGACGGGCAGACGGTACTTATCACAGAGCGTATCATCAAAATTCATACGACTGCTACGGATAAGGACGGCAACAAAGAGCTTGAAGCTGGAAAAGACGTTACAATCATTGATACGGTTACTTTAGAGGGCTTAGAAGTCGGCACAAAATATCAGTTAAAGGGCTGGCAGATGTTGAAAAAAGAAAATGCAGAACTTCTTATCAATGGAAAGCGTGTGGAAAGTGATTACACTTTTACCGCTGACAGCGAAAACATGAAAGTAGAAGTTGCCTTTACTTTTGACGCTACTTCTTTTAACGGAAAACAGCTTGTAACTTTTGAAGAATTGTACGATTTAAGCAATCCAGACGAGCCGAAGAAAGTTACCGAGCATAAGGATATTGAGGATAAGGGACAGACGATTACCTTTAAGGAAAAACCAGAAGTCCCAAAAGAACCAGAGAAACCCGAAACACCACAGACACCAGAAAAGCCTAGCAGACCTAGCGACAGTCCCAAAACGGGCGATAACACCAACCTTTACGAACTGCTTGTACTTCTTTTAACTTCTGGTGCTGGACTGGCAGGTATCTTCTTCTACAAACGCCGTAAAATGAAGAAATCATAAGGCGGTAATGGTATGAGAAAAGGAAAATCACGCTCTCCGCCGAAGCTGT
>NZ_KI271114.1:0-334 GCF_000469345.1 Eubacterium ramulus ATCC 29099 | reverse complement strand
CAGCTTGTAACTTTTGAAGAATTGTACGATTTGAGCAATCCAGACGAACCGAAGAAAGTTACCGAACATAAGGATATTGAGGATAAGGGACAGACGATTACCTTTAAGGAAAAGCCAGAAAAACCCGAAACACCACCGACACCAGAAAAGCCTAACAGACCTAGCGACAGTCCCAAAACGGGCGACAGTACAAATGTAATGGCATTTGTCGTGATGTTGCTTGTGTCTGCTGGTGGATTAGCTGGAACATATCTTTACAAACGCTGTAAAATAAAGAAATCATAAGGCGGTAACGGTATGAAAAAAGGAAAATCACGCTCTCCGCCGAAGCTGT
>NZ_KI271113.1:29693-78135 GCF_000469345.1 Eubacterium ramulus ATCC 29099 | reverse complement strand
ATTTATGGTTGACTTTTCATAGCTGGTCTCCATGTTTTCTTTTTGTTATGTTTCAAACTTACGTTTATATCTTAACTGTAAGTCGAGTATATATTCTCCCTATCTAAAAGTCTATTGACAAAAAGTATAATTTTTTTAATCTTATTTTGTGCATTTTTATCAGTTATATTGACCATTACTGTTCTTATTATCGTTATTGCATTTTCACTTTCTATATACTACAATATACATAAAGCTAGAACTTAACTCTATCTATAACAATTCAGGAAATAATATAATCCAGAAAATCTGACAAGTTTTTGCGCTCTGCCAGACTATATCAAATATATAATTTATAAAACAGCTACCATAACAGAATCAGGAGAATCTTATGAGTGAAAAAGGTTTAACCAATATCAGCGTAAAAAAAATAAACAGATCAAAAGTTTATCAATACATCTACAGAAAAAAAATAACATCCAAGCTCCAGATCGTTCAGGATTTACAGATGGGATTGTCCACCGTAAGCCAGAATCTGAACCTGTTAGAGCAGGATGGCTTAATAGAAAAAAATGGATATTTCGAATCCACCGGCGGAAGAAAAGCAAATGCGATTCAGATTGTATCTGACTTCAGAATTTCCATTGGCATTGGTATTTTAAAGAATATGTTCCATATCACTGCCGTTGACCTGTACGGAAATGCACTCTATACCAATACCATTCCATTTCCATATTCCAACACGCCGGATTACTATAAGCAGGTCACCGATAAAATCAAAGAATTCATTGCCACAAATCAGTATGATGAAGAAAAGATACTTGGTGTTTCCATCGCTACACAAGGAATCACCTCCCCTGATCACTCTACTGTGCTTTATGGAAATATCATGAACAATACAGGCATGATACTGGAGGACTTTTCCCGTTATCTGCCTTATCCATGTTATTTGGAACATGATTCAAAGTCTGCTGCCTTTCTGGAATTATGGAAACACCCGGAACTTGACAGCGCCGTTGTCTTTCTACTGAATCGTAATCTCGGAGGCGCTATCATCACAAACCACCAGATTCATCAGGGAAGTTCTATGCACAGCGGCACGATCGAACATATCTGTATTAATCCAGATGGACCTCTCTGTTATTGCGGAAACCGCGGCTGTCTGGAAACTTACTGTTCCGCCAACGCTCTGGAACAGGCTGCCGGTATGAATATAAAAGACTTTTTCTCTCTTTTACGCGAAAAAAAATCTCCCCAGCTTACACAAATCTGGAAAGATTATCTCCATCACCTGGCCTTTGCCATGAAAAACATTAATTTAATTATTGATGCGCCTATTATCATCAGTGGTTATCTGGCACCATATTTTTTAGAGGACGACATTGCCTACCTGACTAAACATATCAATGTTTCCTCACCATTCGCATTAAACAAAGAGCACATTTTTGTTGGCACAAATGGACAATACACTCCTGCTATCGGGGCTGCATTGTTCTATGTAAATCAATTTATACATGCAATATAATAAATATTACGCTGCATAGTTATTCGTACATGGCGGTGATAACTCAGAGGAAACTCAGAGTAAGATTCAACAGTTACATCAGAATTTAAAGGAAGCTAAATCTGATTTGGAAGATACTGAATATCAACAGTATTTAAGTGACCAAGAGCAATTACTTGACACATTCTACGATGAAACAGAGGAATGGTTAAATGCTCGTTTAGACGACCTTGATGGTCTTATTCAGCAAGTAATTGAAGAAACAAATACCAACGCAGGAAATATCAGTCAAACTAGAACAGATATTATGGTCATTAAATGGTATACATGCCACTATGAGAGCAATTCAAGTATATGATGAATTTAGTGATGATATGCAGAATTTATTCTGGGTAATAATGAAAGAATTGGAACGTGACGTTGAAGCATTGAGTAATCTTAATGAGCAAAAATAAAATTTTAGGGTATGTAGATTAATTTCTACATACCCTATTTTTTACGATTTTTCCTCTTCTTGCACTGGAATTTACTTTTTCAAGTCAGCTCCACATTTTAAATTTACGTGGACGAGATGTGGACATTTCAATATTATTCTCGTCCACATACACTTTTATAAAAAAAAGAGAGCCTTCGGATTTCTCCAAAGACTCTCCAAAAAGCCTATAAAATCAAGCTTTCTATTTAGAATTTGCCCTCATCAGAAGCCTGCTCTACGGAAGCAGTGGGGCTTATATTTACAGCATTTGTAAGCATTTTTGTGTATTACCAGCGTATTACCTACCACTTTTCATAGCAATTTAGACCACTTTTATTTGCCGCTACCGTTTTTTATTTTTGTTAATTCTGCAATATTTTCTAACTAAAATGGTATTCATTTTTGTTGAAATAATTTGGAGCAATATTTCATTTTTTTAATGGTCCTGTTTTAGTAACTATATATAGATCAGTATCATCCTTACATTCTGAAAATTTGTAGATCCAACCATTTGCTTTTAATACTTCAAAAATTTTAGTAACAACTGGATTTTTTTGATATGTTCTTTTTACATTACGCATGGTAAATATTCTCTTGAGTTCTGGAACACCAAGTTCATCAAAATGCTTTTTACAAGTTTCCTCATTCAAATAAACTAATTGACTAGCCCATAATTGTATTTTTATATCTATACTATATGAACTCTTAGTTATCAAATCAGAAATCAACTGATCATCAAGTATAAGATCTTCATCCAAAATAATTTGATTAATGCTATCTTCCGCAATTTCGTAGATTGCATTTTTCATTATATTGGAATAAGATGAATAATTCTTATATATAACTTTTGCATCACTTGAATCAAAATTATTTTTTATAATATATGCCGATAGCTCATCGGAATATTTTTTGTTATATATAGGAATTTTATCTGCTGTATAAGCAAGCATTGCTATTTTTTTCGGATCTCCAATATCCAAATCCAAAACATGTAAAGCCTCATCTAAATTAAAATCAATCTGCGGAAGGATATCCAAATAAGATGTCACATTCGCATCAATAAATGTCATAACAAGCGTTGGATAATACATACGAATATATTTCAAAGCATCGACATGCATTTCAATAATATGATTTTTTATCAAAATACATACTTTTTCCTCACTAATATCACTATTTTCAAATGTTTCCAATACATAATTTAAATTATTTAATATTTCTTCGTATCTATTATTATTGATATTGTTATTTATTATAATTTTATCAAAAAATTGTTCCGTAATATCTGAACCATAAACTTGTTCCATACCGGAATAATCGATTGGTTTATTTAAGTTATTAATTGTATCAATTAACACCTGATCTAAACCAAAGTTATGAAAATAGTGTGCAATATTATCCACAGATATAAATACCAATTGCCTTGTCAAGAGTTGCGACCACAAGGTTGTATTCTTAACTTTCGATAAATCATAAATATTTGTGAATAAATAATTTATATATTGCTTCTTTAAATTTTCCTCAACAGCGTCATTATTAAGAATTTCTATTACACAATCTTCTTCATCTTCAATCCTCTCTTCGCAATTATCAAGTATAATTCCTACATATGTATTTATATTTTCATTTACATACATTACAAGTGGTTCATTCCGCATGGATTGTACTAATGTGTAATTTTTATGTGTAATATCAGCAGTATCATCTACACCATATTGTGTTTGCAACATTAATTTAATATTCTCGAAAGACAAATCATACAAATGATTTTTATAAACTGCTAAAAATAACTTTTCTTCAGATTTCAAATAATTGATCGATATAAATGATACCTGCAATAAAGAAAGTTGAGAAATTATTGTATCAATCCGTGCATTTGGAATATTTAAATAGTCATCCTCATTTGATATATATTCACTAAGACAATTATCAACATTAACCAGTTGCAGTATCGGAGCATCTGTATAGTATAATGTATCTATAGAATATCTCCGAATTTGCTCCGTTGAAAACTTACCGCTTATTTTTGCAAAAGAGAAAAATTCTGGCCACTGCTGGTTTAATTTTGAAATGAACAAACTATCAAATTTACCTGAATCGTAAAATTTTGCCACAAAATCAAATCGATGATTTTCCTTAATTTGAACAATTACTGTGTACAAATACTTTTGATATTTTGGATTATCCTGTTGCATAAGAATACCATAAATAAGATCAAAATTTAAAGTCTCCTCTTCTGAAAAATCCACTTCACGTAAAACAGGAGATTCCAAAACTTTTTTAACATCCATTAATGAATATTCAAAATCCGCACCCAATTTATCTGTTATTTTTCTCAAAAAGATTTTGTCATGGGCAGATATACTTTCCTCATAAAAGTACGTCATATAGTCATTGTATGTTTCATCAATATAGCCATCCCGAATAAGGAATTTTAATAAATCAAAGTATGAATTACCTTTAATCTCTTTATACTCAAATGTCTTTCCTATTACATTAGATCCCTTGATCATAAATATTTCATCTGCATTATCTCTATCAATCAATTCATGTAATTGCTGTGTTTTTATAACCATCAATTGATGATCAATATCAGCTATACGCTTTTCATATTTTAATTTATCGCCATTTATACGACTTTGGATTGTATGCCGTCTTGCTTCCTTCTCGTTCTCCATAATCGCCCATTGTTTTTTCCCCTCCGAAGTAAGAGAAGAATATCCATAATTATGTGGTAAGTTATTATATTTTACATTATATAAGACATTCAGTTCTTCAATAGTATTCAGTAATTCCGCATCAATCTTTTGAATTTCTTCTATAAGTAACTGCTTTTCATTTTCCAAAATTTCTTTCTTTTTTGCACTAAAATAATTCTTTTTTCCAAAAAGCTCATGGACATAACCTCGCCCAAGTTGTAAATCACTGAAATCCCTTGGAAACAAATTTTTATACACAATGATTGCTAACATTTTATCCCATTGCAATTCCGTATTATTTAGTCTGTTCATATATATCCGAAATTCATTATATATATTTTTTAATACTCTCATATCATCTATATAAAGAGATAAGCGTTGTAAAAAACTTGCATCAAAATGTGTTAAAAGATTTTCTTTCTTCATAAGTGATATAAACTTATCATATGAATTGGAAGCATCCAGAATAGGAATAACAGGTATAATATAATCAAAAAATTTCGTGCGATCCTTCGTTGTAAAAATATCATCACGCAATAAATAAAAAAAACGTAGTGGTTTATATTCACCAGACTCAGAATTTTCTTCTAAATATTTCTTTTTATGAAAATTTGTTAAATTATTTACTTCTCGTAATCGAACAAAAATTTCATTTGAATCAAACCGATCCATATCTTCAAATACAATAACATCTGCCTCCACTTGTTCAAAAAGATAAAGTACCTCGTTCAAATATTTATCAAAATAAGATTCGTTTTGTGTTTCGAATATTTCTATTGTATTTCCTTGATAGCTAATTTTACGAAACAAATTTTTATTTTTCTGTACGGTTATTATTTTATGAATGCATATAATAGCACTAATCACAAAAAGTAATGTTGCAATAATAATTGCATATCCACTTGTAAAAACTGATAAAAATTGTTTGATTCGTTCTTCTTGAATTTGTTCAACTATTGTTGGGACTTTATTTGATATACGTAAAAAAGCTCCACTGCACAATAATATAGATATCAATACCGTTAACTTCTTGATATCTTTTTTCCCCATATCTTTTTTGATTCTAAAATTGGTTTGAGGAATCCGTTTCACTGGAATCTGATGTAATAATTGATTTAATATTTTTCCTTCAATCCAAGATTCTTTCTTAGAATCATCTGAATCAGTTTCTTCAGGGCATTCAAAATGCGCTAATGAAATATGTACAAATTTTTTATCAGGATGTTTTTTCTTGTATGTCTCAATAATACTGCTTTTTCCTGCACTGTAAGGACCAGAAAGAGCAACATTTGTAATGTCATCATTTTTTAAAGAAAATTCAATTGCGTCTTCATATACAGAAATATCAGCATTATCAATAGGTGTTAATTTTTGAAAAGTTATATTTTGTCTATCGTCCATAATGAAAATACTTCTCCTTTAGTATGGAATATCATATTCGCTATTACTATCTAAATAATTATATCAAATTTCATCTCATTTGTAAGCTAAAATATTTCATACTTTCATATAAGTCTGTAAAATCTTCACATAGCAAAAGGCATTCCCACATTAGATGGAAACACCTTTTGTCATTTTCGATATGCTATTGACAATTATCAATTTTGTATCCCGTAAATTCATAAAACAACTTAGGACTGATATAATAATCATAATGCTTACTGCCTTCTCTTTTAAAAGCAGTTCCGATGGGTAAAATTCCTTGTACCAATCCCTGCCTGATATATTGCTGATCTTTCCCCATAATTTTTGCTGCAAGAGCAACCGGGATATTATATCCATCAAAAGTTTCGTTTTCACCACTTTTATACATACCAGCCTCATCTCCTTTCGACATCATTGACCTTCATCTATTAACTGTTTAAAATTTTAGCCATTACAAAATCTGCATTATAACGATAACTCCTAAAATGCCCCAGGGCAACCATTGATAAAATTTCTTCATTCTTATAGCGGATTCCCATTGCTTTCTAACTAACTCAATGTCTATACGTTGATTACTATGGCCATAGGGTATCACCTTTTGAAAGATTTTTAAAAATTCGTCTAATTTATAATTTCCGCCTCTCACTTCAAATAGATTTTCTTCTACCAGCACCGAATTAACACAGATCTCACTTTTCCGCTTCGGATCTTCTGTGATCTGAATCAAAAAAGCCTGTTTCTTCTTATTAAACATAACGTCCGTAATATCCGAAAAATGTATCCAGCAGGACTCATATACATTTCCAACTGCCTGATAGCATTTCAAGGTCTCCTCTTCAATGGAAATCAAACTGTTTGCTACTTCTGTCACCTGCTCCTCGTATATGCTCCGTTTCTTCCATAATAAGATAGCGGTCCAAAAGAAACTGCCTGCTGCCACACACCAAACTATATAGCAGGCATGTATTCCAAATATGACTGGAAGAAACATGCATAGGATGCCTGCTAAAAGATAGACCAGCATGAAAATCAGACAATTTAATGCCCGCTCATACGCGGTTATTTCCGCCCCCTGCTCTGGGTAAATGCATTTTTTTTCCATATACACTACCTCGCAGACCGGATGACACGTGAAATGATACCGATTGCTACTTCCTTTTCTTCGTCCATTCTTGTACAAATAAAATATACGTCATCCTTTTTGCGTGGCAGTAGCTGACGGTCTTCCACCGAATGAGCAATCGCATTCGTCCCAACCTGCAGGCGAATAAAAATCAAACCATCATGGATTCCCGTTACTGTTCCGATATATTTTCCCTGCTTTTTGCATGCGTAACATGTGGTATGGTCTAATGATTTTCCTTCCACCGTAATACTCAGTTTTCCACCCGCTTCCTGGATCTTGTGAATCCGCACCAGCGTCGTATCTCCTACGCGGTAATGTTCCCTGGCATCCGCCATCCACGCCCGCACTAACTCATACGTCCTGATGAAACACTCCAGGCCAAAGCACTCCAAACGGAGCAGATGTTCTGTAACCGCCAGGATTCTCGCTTCCACAACGCTCCCTTCCTGAATCAGTGGTGCTTCGCCTTCCACTTGTGGGCGGTAAAAGTTTTGCACTTTTTTCTCCATTGCCTTTTTTCGTGATGCGACCACCGAATGTGTCGCAGCATCCAGTTTTAATACGATGAAATCAATCTCACAACCAATCATGTTAGATGTGATACGGATCTTCTTGGTCATATCCCCCTCATCCTGTTCTGACAGAATGATGTTCATCTCTGTTACTGGGATCATCACACGATAGCCCTGGTAATCTGCCAAAGCCACATTCACAGTTTTTCCCTCTCCAATGGAGTGCCGCTCCATGGAGATCAGCATGCCTGTCAAAATCTTCTGCTTGAGCATGGAATTCTGTAATTCGTGCCAATTCAGATCATCGGTTTCATTGTCATTTTCATATACAGATGCTGCCAGACGATCTAACGTGATGATCTGATCCGTACCGGTCACCGGCTTGCTTACCGCTCCCTGCCCTTCTGTTCCGGAAGTTTCCTCCACCTGCAGCATCTTTTCTTCTTTCAGTTCCACAATCTAGTCCTTTCTTATGATGTAGTTTATTTTTGTTGTTCCCATATTGTGTATATACTTCGATTTACCATATTCGGAAACTAGACGTTATTCTGATTCTGGAACAGCTTCTCAAAAAACGCATCCAGATTTGTGTCGGAATCCTGCTGCCCGTTGTCGCTTTCCCCTGACATTACTTCCACTTCCAGATTTTTATCTTCTACAAACGGCTTTTGTGCCTCTTTTTCTTCTGCAGCCTGTACCAGATCTTCCTCTAGGTCAACAAACTTCGGTTTCCATTCTTCTTCAAATACAGCCTGTCCATTTGGGAACCTGCCCTCTGTCGCATATTTTTCTTCCATTTTCTTTCGCTGTTCCAACAGCATGGTCCTCTGGTTCCCCCATCTCTCACTGTCTTTGACTACATAACGTTCCGGATCAGAAACGGCTTCGCGCAAAAGCTCGCCCCGACTTTTATATGCACAGCCTCTTCCACTGATATCATGTCCCTGTTCATACCTCCAGACCGGAAGAAATGCCTGTGGCATGATACGCCGCAGTTTCAATGCCTCTGGATGTTTATAAAATGGGAACTTTTTGAGTCGTATCATCTTCGTGCCCCGAACAAATAAAAACATCTCATCGGTATCAAGCCGCATGATTTCGTCCGGTGTGTATACCGGTCTCTGACCAACACCCGAATTTCTTGCCATATCCGGCACATAGTCTGTCAGACGCACTGTTTTCAGATTTTTCCGGATGGTCTCCACTTCAATGGTTGACAGTCCGGTCAGTGCTGAAAAATATTCTGCTGTCGTGGATTCATTGCATCCTAAAAATAACCGGAAATCACAGCCGCCGACCAGTTCTTCCCATACACCATCCGGATAACGATTTTGGAACTGTGGAATGTTCTGAACCATCAAGACCATTCCAATATCCCGACTTCGCGCCGTTGCCTCCTTCTGCTGGATGCTGTCAATGATTCCGATGTTGGGCATTTCATCAAGGATGAAATAGACCGGCACATCACATTTTCGTGCTGGCTGCCGGTCGGCATAAGCCATTATTTTGATAAACGCCATGGATATCATAAGGGCATTGAGCATGTTATACGTTGTCGTTGTATCAGAAGCCATGCAAAATATCGCCGTTTTCTTTTGCGCCATCCGTTCCAGATTGATCTGCTGGTAACCTGTCATCCGCTTGATTGCTTCATCCTGAAAAATTTTCAGGCGGGAACCAAGTCCCAGAATCGCATTGCCTTTATTCTGCGGGGATTGGCAGAACAAGTTATAGGACTGTCTGGCAGGGTGCGTGACCGGAAGTGCAAAAAATTTTGCGTCCAGCGATGCTGCTGATTCCTGCAAAAGCATGTTATATGCCGTACTGAACTGATGCAGTTCCTTGGGCATGACTGTGACTACATATAGCACCAGGGCCTTGAGCAATACTTCCTCAATGTCGTTGAAAAATGCTTCGCTGTTAATACTTGTCGTATTCTGGATGATCGTGTGACAAATAATGTCGACGTATTCCAGCTCCTCTTCCCCACTGATCTCCTGCAAAATATCCCATCCATCCGAATTCCAACGGTTTGACAGATTCCACAGTCCAACTTCATATCCTTGGGAATACAGATAATACACCATGTCGCCGCACAGTTCCCCTTTGGGATCTGTGACACAGAAAGACTCTCCTCGTATCACGCATTGGATGATCATGTTTCTGGAAATAGCAATTGATTTAAACGATCCCTGGGAGCCCGCGACAAACATATTTCGGTTATATGGCGAGTCACGAGGAATAGACACCACCTTTCCATCCATTGTGGTTCCCAGAATAATGCCATCCGTCTCCAATGCACTGTCTGTGATTGACAGATAGTTTTTATACTCCTCTTCGGTTGCTATCCGGCTAGTCCCATAGGTTCCCTTGGCAGAATAAGAGAAATTTCGTTCATCTTCGTTATCCCTGGAACGTCCGACCACCTTAATGTACAGGATCAATGCCACGATCAGTATCAGACTTGTGCCATAACCAATGTGCCCCTGCCTTGTAATTACTGCTACTTTTACTGCATGAAGAATGCCAAATGACAAATCTCCCTCTGGCTTCGCCAGGATTGCCAGGCATCCGCCCGGATATAGGGCACCGCAGACAATACATAGCACTTTTACATGCGTATACTTTGTATGTTCTTTCTTTGGAATTTTTCCCCTCCACTGGGAGAATGTCTGCTGCATTTTTTCAATATAATAACGGTATCTCATATGCGCCTCCTTCTACTTTGGATATACGTCAATGAGATACTTTCAGAAACTAAACTTTCATCGAGTTGCACAAGTCAACTAGTATAAATCCACCGGCTATTCTATACTATAAGCAATAATGGAATATGCTTTGACACAACTCATTTTGCCAACTTACAAATGAATCGAATCAATTTCAACCCAAAAGTTTGTTCTGTAATAAATTTTTTAAACTTTTTTTCATTTGTATGAAAAATATTTACTTTGACAGTTGTATATATAGTAACAGGAGTAAAAAATATGAACACTTATGATTACAACATTTCGGATATTGTAAATAAGTACAGCAGGCATGTTGCAATGCTATCGTACACTTATACCAAAAATATCGCTGATGCAGAGGATATTGCTCAAGATGTCTTTCTACAATTAATAAAAAGCAATAAGGAATTTGAAAATGAAGAACATTTACGCGCATGGCTTTTTCGCATCGCTATTAATAAAAGCAAAAACCTTTTAAAAAGTTTTTGGATTAGCCACCGCAGTGATTTTCCAACAGAAAATATTTCAATACACGAAAAAGATTATGATTTAATTCTGTCTGTTCTCGAATTAGAACCAAAGTACCGAATACCTATTCATCTTTTTTATTATGAAGGATATTCCATAAAAGAAATCAGTGCCATTCTTCATGAAAAGGAAGCTACTATCGGAACCAGGTTAGATCGCGCAAGGAAAAAATTAAAAGACAAATTAGGAAGTGATTACTATGGATCATAAAAAATATAAACATGCATTTCAGCAAATCCGTTTCTCTGAACATTTAGAAGAAGATATTCTTTCAAACCTTGAAAAACGGAATAATAAAAAAACGCGTACTAAATTATTTTCACGTGTTATTTTTACAAGTGCTGCTTCCCTATGTGCACTTACATTGATTGTTACACTTAACAGATCGGATTCTCTGGATTGCGATTTGCTATCTGAAAATTCACTTGCAGAACTAGATAACATTTCAAATATATCAGTCTGCCAGACGACTACTACTGAAAACCAGAAAGTCGAAATACCTGATCATGAAATGGTTATTCTTGATCCTGACAGTGAAATTGAAAAAAATAAAATTGTTTCTTTTTCTGGTGAAACTAATCATGCAGATAGCAATTATGAAATTGGTTATATTTATAATGGAACGTACAATAAATTAGACGGATTAAACAATACCCCATCATTTGATGAAGCATTTTGCACCACAGATACAGGAAAATACTACGTGTGCATTTCAAACTATTCTGCTCAAGAATTGTCTTTTGACACAAAACTAACAATAACTACGAATGATTTAATATACCATACTAACTCAGTATATTTATCAAAAGACAGTAGCATCACAATCCAAACTGATCTTATCAGTGAAAATTGTATTGCATATTACATTGAAAATTGTCAGACAAAAAAATTGACAAAAATTCAATCATCAACAAAAAAAGCAGCAATTAATGCAGATGGATCATACCGCATTTTTGGTATTACATCCCAAAATACTATTATTGATTTGAAAGATTGCCTTTCTATTGAGCACTCTGTTACCCAATCAGATAGTGATTCTATTATCCCATTATGTTATTGATACTGTCATATGTATGGACTATGTAAGGAGGTGATAGTTTAATCATTAAATATACAGCAATACCAAGGAGGTCCTTTATGAAGAAAAAATTATTATCAACCCTGTTACTTGCAGGGACACTTTTAATAGGTTCTACAGTATCTGCTTACGCACAGGATGTTTCTTCCGATCCACTTCAGCCATATGAAGATCGGTTAGAAGAATTAAGCACTGAACTGGGTACTGACTTAGCAATCGTTGCTCCTGAAGATGGAACCATTGAAGATGCTATCGATTTTTATTCTAGCATGTCTATGGATGAATTTGACTCATATGTAAAAGATGCCTATGAAGAAGCGGAATCTTTAGATGTGGTTACAGAAGAATATGTATCTGAAGAGTCCTCGTCCTTGGACGTTGCACCTTTAGCCAGCATTGCTTATTATCAAAAATATTTTTACAACTCCGGAAACACCAATAACTATCTCTATGTTCGAGCATATGTAAACAGTGATACTTCAAAGTACACCGGAGAAGTATATGATATTGGCAGTGTTCAGAAATCATATCCATCATACAAATGCAAATCAGCAAGTTATAGTTTCTCCAGCAATAAAAAAACGATCACCTGCAATTACAGAGTAACGAAATATTTATCTAGCACACTAATAGAAACTACAACAAAAAATATCTCTTGCACATTTATAGCAAACGGTGGCAATATATCTGCATCTGGCAGCGTTTAATTATTTTAAAGAAAAGTGTGGAGAGCATCATGAGGTGCCCCCACACTTTTCTTTTTTGGGCAATCTTTTTCCATTTTAAGACATAGTCATCTTTTTTCCAAATCTATACCTAACAGTCCAATTTTTGCCGCCCAAAAACATGCATCCCGGATTCCCGCAATATAGGAGAGATCCGCATATCTGCCATCCAATTTCTCTAACGACTGGATATAAGCATCAATTCTGCTTCGTACCTCTTTTTCCAGTGGCAGATCCTCATACTCTCTTAACAGCTTCTCCAGATTTTCAAGTTCCATCTTATAAACCGAATCTGTTTTTGCATATTGATTCCGGGTAATATCGATTGCTTCTGCTACGGTTTTTTCCAATAATTCTTTACTTAGCATTTCATTACTCCTTTTCGCTTGTTCGAATATATGTTCTGTATATTTATATACGTTTTTTAAAGGAGTTTCATAACAAAAAAATCGCCACAATCGTGACGATTTACAAACTTTATTGTTTCATATGATCATTCTTTGGCTTTAGCTCTGAAAAGTCTGCTTCGTTTTCAACCGAAATAGCGATCACTGGATTTTTCAATCCCTTCCCATCCAAAAATGCAATCCGATCTGCAGAATAGAATTTCTGTTGTTCGAAACCTACTAAAACCGTCTGCACCTCTGCTTCTGGTGGAAACTGCTCTAAATAGCGGATCAAATCCTCGTTCTGCACGTTCATCCCCCCTTGCGCATTTCACATTCTACTTATCAAGTACCTGTTCGCAAGTATATCATATTCGGTCAGAAAACGCAAACATACATTCGACTATTCTTTTCCCAATTTTTCCAGATATTGCTCCATGTCCTGTTTTTTCACACTAAATACCCGGATATTCTCGCCATCATTGAGCCAGTGTACAAACTGCTCCTGTTCCCTCAGACATAATACGCCTAACTGCTGCCGTTCCTGCATGATCTGCACACATGCGGGTAAATATAAGGGAAGCAATGAGATGACAGGAATCTGGAAGCGATCCCTTAACCTATTCTTTAATCCATCCACAAGCTCTGGATGAAAAAACAGTCGCAAAAAAATTGTCCCTGCGTTTCCATTCGGGATATAATACATCCCCGCTTCCGGTGTTACGCGGTTATATGCCTGGTTTCGGTGAAACAGACGATACTCCTGTTCTTTGACATAATTTTCCATGATGATCTGCTCCATATCCGTCCCAAAGATGATCTGCCTTGCTGTTCCCATCTTCCCCCATAATTTAAACAACGTTGTCTGTGTATTTTCTTCCACCGCTTTCATCCACTTGATATTGCGGTCTTCCATATTGTACAGCAGAATTGCCTCCTGCTGGAAGATCAGTATCCCGCACAGTTTGCTCCCCCTGTTTTCGTCGCTTTTCCCTTTGATCTCATATGGCGCATAATAGACCGGAGCTGTGTCTGCCTGTTCCCGCTGGTTCGATAACGTTTCCTTCTTTTTGGGTTCATAGAACACCCCTGCCAGATACATATTATAGATTACCTGACTGATGGTTGCCCTCCGATATGACTTTTCCTCATTGACCGCCAACTGTCTTGCTTCATAACGCGCCATAATCCCAGGCACATCTTCCACAATCTGCATGACAGCATTCTTTTTAATATGAAGGGTACGGGGATGACAACCAAATATGGTCTCTGCCTCACCTTTTTCCTTCATCTGCTGCATCATTTTTTTGTAATATGGTTTACTTCCACAAAGCTCCATGCAGATTTCCTTTTTGATTTCCCCGCCGGACATTGCCATGATGAGCAATATGCGACGTCGGATGGATTGTTCTGTCATTTATGTATTTCCTCAAAATATCAGGGTGGTTTACGGCGGCGGTGAAAGTTCTCTCTGTGGGATAATTTCTCACGTCAGGTGATTCATCTTTTTGCGATTTCCGAACTACCGCCGCCTAACCTGGTTCGCCCCATTTCCTCACTACTCAGTTAAATGCTGGTTTTCACACCTTTTTTAAGGGTATCTTTTCCAAAATAAATTTCTGACAAAAAGATACCCTACATTTCACAGGCAAAATCAATCCCAAAACCTTTGAATACATGCCTTTGGTGCCAGGTACAAACAGGTCTCATTTTTGTTTTGATCAGTATTGCAGGTCAGGAAAATATTTAGCTCAGTGCCCCGATCCGAATCAACATAGCCTAAAAAATGAAGCAAGTCGATTACCTGTTTGAGTTCCACATTATCGGAATCACGCACCATGTCCGCGGAACGATAAGAATGTTCAACGATCAGAACTGCCCCATCTTTCCAGTGTTCTTTTAAGCGGCTAAAACGTTTCGGATCTGCTACGGCATACTGATAAAGAGCCTGGCGGAGTGTATACATAAAAACACATTCCGGCTTGGCTTTCCGGTGAGGCAACAACTCCGGAATCTGGATCTTGAGCATCTGATCCTTTTGTGTCACTGAAATATCCCACAGGTTCATCTCAAAGATATACTGTCTCGTCGCATACTGCTTGTTTACCTGACTGATGGCAGTATATAAATTTCCGATCCCATTCGGGTTTTTCAAAAAACTCTGTCTCATACGGCAAGCCAGCGTCTCTACTTCTCTTAAACAGTATTCCATTTCTGCAAGTTCTGCTTCATTCTTTGATCCTGACAAACACTTCTCTGTCTTGCCCGGATGCCGACGTTCCTCCTGTACGGATATACCTTGTAATAACTGCTCCATAAATTCATTGTCATACATCGCGTTTCCTCCTGTTTTCTTCCTTATAATTACAGACCAATTACAAGATACTTGTTCTGTAATTAATGCGTTCTCTATTTTTGTCATACTTCGTATACATTAGATATACGGCGATTTTCTATTTTGGGAAACTAACAGAATCTAACAATCTCTTCTTGCTGAAATGCATATTATATTATACAATTAATGTAGTTGTTAATCTTTTAAGAAGGGAGAAGGGAATGGAATCAATCATCATTAAACCGGAGCGTGTGTTTCAAGAGGGGTATCGCTATTACATAAGCTACATCACGCATCCGGTAAAATGGAAATCCGCATTGCGGAAATGGTATTTTATTAAGTATGTCCGGGATTTGGATCTGTTCAGTTTTGAACGACAGCATTATCCTTACAACCTGGTATTTGTGTGCTGCAATCCACCAGAACAGGTTGCCGCCATACAAGCTGACTTTGAACGCCGGTACTTTCAGTATATGAAAACCGGTGATATTGACGGGCTCATTGCTTTGCGGACAGAACGGCATGACTATCCCTGCTAGACTTTCGTCATTCCATACAGGCATAAAAAAAGACGGATGCCATAGGAATTTTCCTTCCTATAACAACCGTCTTTTTTCATTAATATGTTTTATTTTTTAAGTCATTTCCAAAAACATCCCACAAACTCTGCTGTTCCAATTTCATCCGCTTGCAGCGCTTTACGGTTGAGACGGAGCATCCACACTCTTTTGCAGTTTCTGTCACACTCCGTTCCTGTGCCGTCGCCCAGATGTCGATTTTTGAAGGATCTTTCTTCCAATTTGGCATTTCCAGCGCATGAAATGCCTCACTGACACTATACCCCTTGAGAATCGCAAGGCATAGGGCATAAAACCCTTCCTTGATTTTATCTTCCATAGCCAGGTTCATAGTTTTCACCCCCGCCAAAGAACCCATTGCCATTCTCTGTGTCATACTGTACGCGCGTATACACAGCGGTATTTCCTACCATAATAGGATTTTGCCCGCTATCCTGGCATGACATCACACCTGTCTGGCAATATGGTGCTGACAGTCCTGTTCCAGATTCTGGCATTGCTTCTTCTCCGAACTGTTGTGTATAACAGTCTGCACTTACAGGAGCTTCTGAATAATTGTCGTGTTCATCCCATTCATGGCTCTCCTCTGGTGGCAGGTCATATCCGATCATGCTCAGTGCCCTCGCTACTGCTGCTGTCTCTGCACTTTCCAAAAAGTAGTGCCCCGCCGCATGTGCATCACTCCATACGCGCATGGCATGAGCTGTTGCCAACACTTCTCCTTCATTCTCGATCGTTGCCTTGACGATCGCCTGATACGGCGTCATAAGCAGTAGTTCTTTTCGGATCAGCATCTGTGGCATTTCCCGTCTGGCCCATGCGATCCGAAAGCCTGCCTTAAGATAAAAACTGCCATCATCCAGCATGATTTTTCTCTTACATGGATCATCACCCAGATCCTCACTGTAAACGCTGTAACCGGCATCTGACAACGCCCTTCCAATCGCGACTGTTTCCGCACACTCGAAAAAAGAGGGCTCCTGTGGTTCACATCTCCGTTGGGAATAAGCTTCCGCAAGAAGCGTCGCATCATCACGATACACTTCTGCCTTTATCAATACGGACTCCACGAATCCGGGATTGTTATTCTGACGGTCAAACCGCATCAGACTGGTGCGTATCTTCCCTTTTGGATGCTGTTGATAAAATTCTGAAATCCGGAATTTAACCGGCAGATACTGGGAGCCATCTTCCAATATAATTCTTCCCATCTTTCTTCCTTTCTTATTAAAAATAAGAAGCGGCTACATAATACAACCGCTTCTCTGACCATTTTCTATGAGTGATATGGTAAGGCTTCATCCATACCATTTGGGATTGGCATAAACCCGTTCCCATTTGGAATCATGATACCAGGCTCATTTGCATTTGGAGCCATCCCCTGGGCCTGGTTCTGTGTGTAGCCACCCTGGTTTCCACCATAATAGCTTCCCTGGTTTTGGTTTTGTGGCATATAGCCACTATTTGCGGGCATTCCCGCATTAGCTCCATAACCATTGTTTTGCATCGGGGCAGCACCTGCCATGCCATTTGGTGGCAGCTGCATGTTATTTGGACCGGTCTGATAACCGTTTTGCTGCTGTGCATAAGCTCCATACCCCTGATTATTTGGCATCGCATTCCCAGGCATTGTGTTCTCCTGCTTCGGACCGGCAAACGAGGTATCTTCTACCACGATCTCCGTTGTCGTGACCTTCTGGTTTTCATTGTTAACATAACTGCCTGTCTGCAGCCGCCCCGAAATACAGATCTGGGTTCCTTTGTGTAAATACCGCTCCGCAAATTCAGCACTTTTGCCAAAAACGACACAGCTAAAAAAATCTGCTGCCGCCTCTCCCTGCTTTTTGCTCTTTCGCGCCACTGCCAGACGATACCTTGCGATCGCCATCGCATTTCCATTCTTGGAATAACTGATCTTGGGATCTCCCACCAGTCTTCCCATCATTACAACCTTGTTCATTTTTTCCTCACTTTCTGCCTTACGGCTACATTTCTATTACAAAACCTGTATCTTCAGGATTTTGCCGAAAAATAAAAAAACAGCACAACACAGACCATTTCTGATCCATGCATGCTGTTTAACCATGCTTTCGCATTTTATATACTTGCCTAATTGGCATGTAAGACTTCTATATTATAATATATACGCCGTTTTTTCTCTGACGGAAACTTCATATATGCTTCCGGTCATCACAGATGCAGCATATCATATTGATTACTGCCAGGATAAGGTACACCGGGCTTCCAAAGCAATCCGATAATGTCTTTAGATTCCCTACCATAAACCATATCCCGATCTGCATCAGGCACAAAAGAAACAGTATGATCCCGATGCAACGTACAAAAAGCATCGTGTTTTTCCACTGTACAGACAGTGTTTTTCGGAAGCCTGCCAGCACTGGAACCATGCTGCAGCACAGATATGTAATGGTCAGTAGTTTCAGTACGTTTTCCGATACCTGTATCATCTCAAGGTACGTCTGGATCATCACTTAGTGCACCACCTTTCCGATAATGTCCTCACAGCTCATACAGCCAAAACTTCTGGAGTCCATGGAATGCTCCCGGTTATCCCCAAGCAGGTATACCGATCCGTCTGGGACCGTCTGTGCCGGAATATCCGAGGTTTTTCCCACTGTATGATCGGATTCTGATATTTTCTGCCCGTTGACATATAACTGTCCATACTTACAGGACACCACATCTCCACCAATGGCAATGATCCGTTTGAGCAATGTGGTCTTTTCTTCTCCGGCACTATATTCCACACCTACCACATCGCCCCGGTTATATTCCTTCCCACGAAGGAGTAAGATAAACTGTCCATCCTGATAGGTTGGACGCATGGAAGCCCCCTGTACCTGACCGATCCACACATGCTGCATCAGCGCACAAAATACAAACAGTACAAGAAGGAGTTCCCCCGCATAACGGATCATCCGCTTTAATGCCTGTATTTTTCTTTCTTCCAGCTCCTGCTCCCGGCTCAGTTCTGCCATATGTTCCCTGACCGTTTTTATCAGCTCTTTCCCTCTCGCAAAAAGCCCGGTCAACCATTCCATCCACTGCTTCTTTTTCTCTTGTAATTTTTTTCTCATCTGCCCTCACTTATCTGACAGACTTGCAATCACAGCCGGAAGAAGAAGCAGAAAAACAAATCGATCCCTTCTTTGAGGAAATGTCCCATCCGTTTTTCCATCCGTTTTAAAAATTCTTTATCCGCCTGATCCAGTGCTGCCATTTTCTTTACCTCGTCTAATAATTTCATATCCATGTACTCTCCATTTCTCATTAATCTTCCATATCCCAGGCACCAAGGGATGCAGCGATCGCATCCAGGTCCTCTTCATTGAGTGCTTCCACTTCTGGTGCATACACAACCGGCTCTGGCTTTGGAATCGCTTTCTGGTCTGCTTTTTTCTCCTGCCGCTTATCTTCTCTTTGCTCCTGCCCATTCATTTCCGGTACAACTTCGATACGCTCCAATTCCCCAAGTCCCAACAGTTGCTTTTTCTCACGCAGGTACAGATCCAGTGCTTCCGCGATCACATGTGCCTTCGCACGCGTACCACAGCGGTTTAAGAATGCCGCTGCCTGGCAGTGTCCGGCGATCGTGCTGTTAAACCGGATCGTAAACTGATAGGGATTCTTTTTCATGATTGCTCACCCTTCTTTTTTTGCATCACCTGATACAACAATTTATATCCATGTACGTTTCCTTTAATATCCTCCAGAAACATATATCTGCCAAGCAATGGGGATTTCTCAATATATTTTTTCAGAAGGATCGCTCCACCGCCTAAGAACACCACGAAGGAATGTTTCAGGTCAATCTGAAATTCACGAAAAGAGGATAACAGACTGTCTACAAATGCCTGTGCTTCTTCTTCCACCAGTGTAATGATCTCCTCATCATACAGACTGGTGTCCCCACTTAAAATGGCATCCACATCGCTCTCTTCGATGATCGCGTCAAACTTTTTTAAGCACTTTTTATGTATGGTCTGATATAAAAGAGTCAATCCCTGCTCTAGGGAATCCGTATGCTCGATGTCAATCGTGCCACGCACCATGGTCAGATAATCCGTTGTGAATCCACCGATATCAATCCCAACAACGCGTGGGTATGGCTTAATTTGTGTAAACACCGTCATAATGGCAGCATAACATTGCGCGTATACATACACTTTTGTAATCTTCACCCGCCACGTTCTACCCTTATACCACACATATTGCGCATCCGACGTTTTAAAATAAGCTTTAAAATTGTCCTTTAAACGGGCATCCTCCATATGGGCAGGCGGCAATCCTCCAAGCATGGTAATGTAATAGGTTTTATCCGGATCATATGTGATCTCGTTATGGTTTTCCTTATAGTCCAGCTCTTTTGCAATCCCCATCATTGCCAAAACGAAGTAACGTTCCGTTTCTGACTTGTCCCTTAAATATTCCTGCCGTTTATTGGTCAGCGTGTAATATCTGCCCCGGTATCTGATATAATCTTCCGGGCGTGCAGTTGCAGGAATGGTGTTCTGTGGCACCACGCCTGAAATAGAGATTGAATGATCTGTTTTGACCTGTTTGTTTCCCGTGTCGATTGCGATTTCCATCTCTTGATTCCTCCTTATCTTACGTTGTAATTATGCTGTAATTACATGTCTCTATTTATATATACGGATTTGGGATGTGTTTCATAACAAATATTTCTATTTTTCGACATTATTTTCAATCGCTTCCATACACACAAACAGTTCGGTCACCATCTCGCCAAGCCGTTCCAGGGAGATATCCCGGTACTCCTGCCCGTTTTCCTTCCCATCTTCGATATAACAGCACCGTTTTCCCTCTTTCTCATATAGTTTGATCTTTAATTCCATTTATCTGCTCCTCTCGCTTTTTTCTTCTGTCCACTTTTTCAGTATAAAAAAATGCAGCCGCCACAAAATATATGCAGCGGCCGCAACCTTTCTAGTTCACATGATTCTTCTTTCTGTTTCGTGCCAGCAGGGCGATTCCGCCAACAGCCGCCAGGATACCCACGATCATAAGTACATACATGCTTTCTGTGTTTCCTCCGGTCATCGGCATGGTAAGCACTGCTGAATTTCCAATTTCAAATGTCAGGTCATAAAAACAATACTTCTGTGCCGCCTCATCCCAGACTGCCTGTGACAGATCTGCTCCACGCTGTTGTGCTTCCTCTACGGTAAGCTCCATCGGCAAGGTGACGGTGATATTATCCTTCAGGAGATTTTTCCCGTCTGCTGTCTTGATCTCTGTGATCACATAATCTTGTGGGAGCAGTCCTTCCCAACAGATTTTGCCGTCTGCATCGGTACTTGCAATATGCTCATCCCCTTCATCCACGCCGACCAGCCGGAATGATACCCCAGATAACGGGATCTGCTTCTCATTCGCACTCTTCTTGTAGATCGTAATGGAGCCGTACTGTGTCTCATCATAGGCTTCGATCTTCGGATTTTCTGCCAGGATACTTCCACTGCCAGCGACTTCTCCCTGATAGATCTGTGGTGCCACACCATTTTTTTCCTGTCTGATCACCAGTTTCAGTCCGGTTGTCACATCCGTTTTTGTCTCTTCCTGTCCAGTAAAATACATGATTCCGGATAACTGGTAATGCACCGGTGCAGATATCTCCTTACAGGTATAGGTCCCAATCGGGAAAGCAATCGCTCCATCATGCTCATACAGATCATCGGACTGTAAAGTTCTGCCATCCTGCATCTGGTAAGTCGTAAGCAGGTCTTTTTTATCCGTTGCTGAAAATGTTCCGGTATCATCCGTCCGATAATACCATTTCTTTGCAGGTGTTCCGTCTGTTGCTCCATTCACGTTCTCATAATATGCAATCTCAAATATGGCACCTAACAGGGCAGCATTTCCCGGTGCCTCTGCCGAATGTGAGCCAAGATCTAATTTCTGCAATGATAAGTCAAATGGATTACTTGCCGGCTCTTCCTTACAGTTAACCGTTGTTGTCTCTAAAGATTTCACCGTTGCGGCATGGATTCCAGCCGGAAGGGTCTCTTCCTGCTCATTGCAGAGCAGGTACCCGTCCGATGCGGTCAACTCTTTCACGTAATAGGTTCCTCTCCGAAGTGTCACTGTGTTGGAGCTTCCATCCTCTTTCGTCGTCAGCGTCTCCACGCGGTTTGCATCCTGCATGGCATCTTCAACAGACTGATATACCCCGTATACAGCGCCTTTGATATTGTAACAATCATTCTCTTTTGAAAACGCTTCATCTGAAGATGCTTTTTTCAGTGTCAAAAATCCCTTTTCCGGTTCATCCGTAAAGTCGATCTCCACTGCATGGGTGTTTAAAGAAAACGTCTGTTCCCAGACTTCTTCGTTGCGTTCATATCCATCCGGTGCCTTCACTTCTTCCACCTTCCATGTATGGGTTGTCCCCTCTTTTAACGTTTTGAGTTTGTCGCTCACAGAAGCAAGGACACTCTGTTTTGCCTTATTGTAAGCACTGCTCCAGTTTTTATAATCCAGTACCGGCTCATAGGCTTCTGCATAGTCGGTCCACAGGACATTGCCTCTCCAGTGGTAAGCCGCTTTTCCGTCTGCATCCGTAGTCACCGTTGCCACCTGTTTTCCATCCATGGAAACGGCAAATTCAGCGCCAGCTAATGCTGCACCCGTATCAGAATCCGCCTTTGTGATATGTATATCCAGGGACGGTGCCACTTTCTCCCTGGCCTTATAATGTGCCCGCAGGTAAGAAGTCCGGGTAAATACCACCCGGATGGCACCATAAGTTGGTGTAATGGCACTGGTCCATGTACTGACGGACTGGTGTCCGGTTCTGGTATAGATTAAAAATGGTTCACTGCCATTCGGGATCGCATTTTTATAGTAATGGATCGTCGTGGATTTTCCTGCCATGGACGCATCCGAACCGATCCAGATACCGACATTGCTGCCATCCCATCCTTTGGATACCGTTACACCAGTCTGTCCGACAAAAGAAGTATCATTCACTACCCCGTTGGTATCCTTGAGCCAATACGACTGTCCAGCAGTGGCATACACCGTCCATCCATCAAAAGAAGGCAGCTTGTTGTAAGAATAAAACCGGTTCCAGACATCCGCAATGGCAGCATCCACCTTGGCTTTGGTGTTTAAGTGCCCGCAGTTATGTGCGGTATTCCTTGCCCCGTCCGTTAAAACGTATCGACCGTAATTTGCCGGGCTTTCATTTTCCTTGATCTCGGACCAGATCAGGTTTTGGACAAGGACATAACTGCATAGCCAGTCATTACCATAATAACTTTTTGCTAAATAGACCGCTTTGGTTAAATTGTTCGTCTTTTTATAGCTCCATCCGTACTTATCCATCAGCCATTGCGCCGCATCCCCATTCAGCCCGTAAGTGCCACCGGAAGCTCCAATGTTGACGGAAGGCTCAATACACCATGCCAACTGATCACCAAGCATCAAATAGGATTCCGTACAATCCCAACTTCCATCCTTATGGTAACAGGAAAACTGGTTCTCATACTTTATAAGTGTTGCACTGCTTGCTGCCCGACTGATCGCACGCTCCGCACTGTTCATGGTTGCTGCCAGCGGTGTATCGGCACCGGTCATGGAAAATATTTCTTCCGGAAGCACCGTATCGGAAACCGCTGTATCCGCAGCATCATTTTCTGACACAAATGCCCCGGTTACCGTTACATCATCTTCCGGCATGACAATGAGCATGGTATCCGGATAAGCTCCATCCGTTACCGCTGCCCCATCCGTATCCGTAACAGCAAGTGCTGTCCCATCACTGGTTGCTACGGTGAGGGAAGCTAAGTGATAGCCCTCCTGTGGGGTAACTTGCAGATGGATCTGGTTTCCTGCCTGCAGATTGTCATCTTCCTTGAGTGCAATACTGCCATGTTCCAGATTTGCAATCCGGACAGTATAACACGCTGCCTTCTCTTCTGCCGCCATTGCCGGAACGGATAACAGTTCCAGGCATACACTCAAAAGCACCGTCATACACACCAGCAGGATGGCAAGCATCCGGACAGGTATCTTTTTCATACGCATTTTTTACATCGCCTCCTTATTGTGCACAGCCGCCGCTAAAATAATAGCCGTATGCATGACCGTTATAATCGAATTTGACGTTGCCGCCCTGCACATACCAGATACCATTTTCATTCTGAACGGCACCGTTATAATTGAAATTCACTTTTCCATCCTGCAGATACCACCAGCCAGCATCATTTTTTGCCAATCCAGTATAGTTAAAATCGACCACGCCATCGCGGATCATCCACCAGCCGTTTTTATTATTTGCAATGGTGTTCGCAGATGCGTCAAACACCCCGTTTTTCACATAGATCCATCCTGCATCCGGTGTGATCCCAATGGTATCTTTCACGACTTCTGTTTTCGTGGTCGTTACCACACCATTATCCGCCCAGAAGATCCCGTTTTCGTTTGCGACCAGCCCGCTATAAGACAGATCTGCTTTTCCATCCCGTAAAAACAGCCATCCTTTACTGCTGTTTTTTGCCGTTTCATTTTCCGATACCTGTAATCTTCCGTTAGAAAACTGATACCATCCGCCATCATCCAACTGGATCAGACCATCGGTGTCCTGTTTCCAGCCGCCCTTCATATGCCACCAGCCCTCCCAGTTTGGGACAAGCAGGGAACCAGTATTTTTCTGCACGATGCCCCGGTCGATATAGCCAAGTACACCGATACTGCTTTTAGACAGGACCAGTGACGGCATGGTTGCATCTGTTTTATCCGTATCATATACATACTGGTCTTTATCATTAATATCCTGTGACACCTCTTTCCATATCACGCTGGCTTCCTTGATCGTCGCTGCCTGTGCAGGCACCAACGAAGCTGCCATGGCGCACACCATCAGACCAGTTAAAAGCAGTCTCTTTGCTCTCTGTCTCACGCTTTGTTCCTCCTTTGTTTTTTTCTCAAGTGCTTCCCTGTCTGCACACAGGCCATGCAGATACAGCCAAGGATCAGGCACATACCGATCCTCCGGCACCAAAGTTCCCTTTGGATATCCGGTGTGGAAGCATCCTCTATCGGCTGCTCCTCTCTCTTTTCGTCTCCGCCTTCTGTTACAGTGAAAGATCCCTGTCCGCTTTCCGTCCGCACACAATACACCACGTACCGGGATGCCCCATTAGATCTGTAAGGATGACAGGTAATCAGGGTGAGCATGTCACGCCCCTCCTGGATTTTTAACCTTTCACTGTCAGTCGGTGCGATCACCTCACAGGATTCCACCTTATAACAAAGCGTTTCCCATGGATTCTCCACCAATACCGCATCCCCTGATTGGAGCTTTTCGATCTCCTTAAAATACTTGCCGTTTTTCCACCCTCGGTGTGCCGCAATCACGCTGTTGGTATTCTTCCCGCCAACCGGCAGGGATGTTCCGCCAAGCACTGCTGCACCAAGGTTTAAATGGGCATCGGTCGCTCCCACATAGAGCGGCAGGGTACAGTCCATAGCAGGGATAGAAAGAATGCCGATCGGCTCACTGGCATCCGGGAAAAAATCCGGAACCACCTTCACCGCTTCGGCATCCCGAAATGCAGCCTGCTCCGTCTCAAAAAGCGTCTCATTATAGGTTTTGCTCTGCTCTAATACCGTCTCCGTCCATACGGTATCCTCATTTTCCGCTTCCTGTTGCATGTCAGATATAGATCCTTCCGATTGAAACTGCCGGATCACCTGCTCCTGTTGGTGTTTTGTCCGGACAGCACTCCAATCCGGATAGAAATACACGCCTGCACCAAGTGCTATGAGCAGGATGCCACACAGCAGCCGCGTTTTCATTGCTCCCTCACTTTCTGTCTGTGCCGACTTAAGATCCGAATCATGACACCTGCACCGCCTGCTATACCGAAACCAAGTAACAGGGCATTAAGGTAAGCATGCCTCCAGGTAGAACTAACCTTGTCCTCTGTCTCCTGTCCGCTTGCCGTCTCATAGGTCCGCTCTCCGGTGACCACCAGCCGATGCGTATTGATGCCATAGGGCGTGCAGGTAACAAGGGATACCAGATCCCTGTCTTTTTCAGGTGCCAGTGCCTGGGTATCTTCCGGCAGGATCACTGCCATGTCGCACACCTGATACGTCAGTGTCTCATCCAGCACGTGGATCAAAAACAGATCCCCGGTTTCAAGGTCTGAAAGATCACTGAACATCTGTGCCCGGTTCATGCCGGAGTGTGCCGAGATCACCGGACGGTTTCCGGCGCCGCCAACTGGCAGCGCCGTACCTTCCATATGTCCGGCTCCCCGCTGTAACACTTCTGCTGAAGTCGTGTGATATACTGGCAGATATACATGAAGCTTTGGAATCTCCACAAAAGCGAAGATACCGGAATCATCCAGTGCTAACTGGGAGGCATAGGGAAGCTCCGGTTTCTCCACGATCTGGGTTCCGGTAAAAGGATCGGACAGGGTTATGTGTGCTTCCGACAGCCACGCATTGTATGCAATGGCATTCTGCATAAGTTCCTCTGTCACATCCGACTGCTCTTTTGCTTCTGCCGCATAGACTGCTACACTGGACTGTGTATGAACCCGGTAACACCAGTCACTAATCCATGGATAGCCGACCAAGCCAATCCCACCAAGGATCAGCAGGATCGCTGCCACCCTTTTTAGCCATTTCTGTTTCATTTCTGTTTGAGATTGATGTGGAGTTCTCTTTTACGGGTAACAAGATAACAGCCGCCTGCCACTGCAACCACGCCAATGATCGTGACCAGATACAGTCCCTTACCGCCGGTCTGTGGTAATAAAAATCCCTTCGTGTTATTGACGGTCAGCAGGACTTTTGCGTTATCTTCTGTCATTGCCGCATCCTTTTTATCGACTGTTGCGGATGCCGGTTTGATCGCCCCGACATACAGGTCGGTCTTTCCGATGGTCCGTCCATTTGCAACCTCACTATTTGGAGCTCCTGCTGCAACCTGAAGCAGTTCATCCAACTGGTTCGTGACCAGATTGCCATTTTCGTCATAAATTCCGCCATGGTAATTTTTGACGATTTCAGCCGCAGCTTCGGCATCCATTCCGGTAACACCCGCGACGGAGGCGATTACATCCCGGTCTGTTGCGGTAATGTCTACTACGATCTGGTCTTTCAGCAAGTTGTAACCATCGTCCGTAGCTACTTCCGTCAACTGGTATTCATCTGCCTCTGTTCCATTGACCAGGATCTTTCCGGTCTCGGCATTCGGGATAAACGTGGTTGCTTTTGTTTCATCGGTAGTTTTTCCGGTCACATAATACACGCCATCTTCGGTTTCTGACGGTTCTGCCACAACATAGTACGCATCCGAAGCGTTATACAATTTAAACTGTACATTCTCGTAATGACCTTTTTTGTCTGAAAATGTCTTTGTGAGGTCTAATCCATAGGAGTACACATAGTTTTTGTCTTCCAGCATGTTATAATAGCCGTCCGATGTTCTGCTCCAGACCAGATTGACATCGTTTGGATTTCCTTCATCGCCCAAGACGACGGAATCATCCGAATGGACTGTTGCCGTATAATAAGCCACCATGTAATAATCTGATAATCCATCCAGATCATCTGCCCCCTCCGGGTTATTGGTTCCGGTTCCATTGATTACATTTAAACCGGCTTCCGTAAAAGAGAGTTTCAAGCGTGTGGAACCGTCCGTCGTCACTGCTCCGGTATCCGGGTCCTGCACCGTCACATCAACATACTCCTGGGAATAGTCCCCGGAAGAAAGATTCCAGAGTAATACGGCATTCTTCGTGTTATTCGCATTTGCATCCTCAGCATTATTGTAAAATGCGATCTTCAGATCCCTGTTGTATGAAATACCTTTCGATAAGGTATCCGTAAAGGTATATTCGCTGAGAAATGTTGCCTTGGAGCTGATGTGCGGTAATTTGGAAACCAAAATGTAGTCCAGCACATCCCCTTCCGATGCCGTTGTTGTGTCCCGGTAAGCAAAATCTTCACTGTAACCTGCGCCACCTTTCCCTGCAGTCACGCCATCCGCGGTATATCCCCCGCGGTTGGCGACATATTTCTCCGCATTGATATCTTCCGTATTCTTGGCATTGGTGTCCTTATTAAATACAACCAGGGAATCCGAATCATTACGTGAGATATAATCAGATCCGGTATGTACGGTCATGTTCTTATCCGTTTTAGATGCTACACCGGAAGCTTCTGAGATCGTATTGCTGTAAGCATTGCGGACACTTTTATCCAGTGTTGGATTTCCGGTCTGGTTTTTCGGGTAGACGACCATATCATACAGCCAGGATTCCCCGCCGGACTCATGCGCCTGTGTGCCATCCGCACTTTCAGAATTGGTCACCCCATCTTCCGCATGGCTTCCATTGCTCCCATAGCTGACACCGTCCTCACTGGTCTGAGCGCTAGTATTGGTAAATGGAAGCTGGACGAACCATGGATTAACGGTCTCTACTACCTGTTCTGGAACCTCTGTCTCCACAAACAGGTATAAGCCAAGCTGCAGGTCCTCCGCATGGGTATAACCGTTCTTATCTGTCTTTGGAAGATTAACGACTCCTGCTTTTGTTTTCTGATCCGTTGTGGAATCTTCCGTACCATAATCATACAGGTAAGACTCCAGCGCATTTTTTGCTGCCACATTATCTTCTTTTAACAGAGCTTCCATGGCATCTGTAATTTTCTGGCTTGTCACATGATAGACTCCGGTATTATGGCAGGGATTGGCTTCTTTTTCACCTGTCATGTCAATGTTATCTTTTTCTGTAAGTCCAAGGATCTTTGCCAGATCTGTCGGGATCTCATAGACAAGCTCAACGGTTGTTCCGGTGCCCTCCTGCACGCTGTGTGTTTCTACATTTCCAACACGTAAATAGGAAAACTGTACCCCTTCGATGGCATAATCCTTTAAGGCACTTTCTACTCTGCTGTCTGCTTCTCCGGTTGCCTTATAAGTCCCTGCCTTATACTCGCCTGCTGCCTCCGCCGCAGTAATGTCATATTTATAAATGGAGATAGATCCTGTTTTTGATTCATCAATGATGTCTGCATTCAGCAGATCATTCTTTGTTGCCGTATTATTGGTTGTCACAGCCGATGTTGCTGCATACACAGTCGATGATACCGGTGCCAATGCCAACAGACCGGCAACAGCAACGACACCCATACGTTTTCCATGCTTTAAAAATTTGATATAGCTCATTCTCTCATCTGACGGATGATTCCGCCTGCTCCTTTCCGCTCTTGATTTTTCTCAAAAGTTGTTTCTTTTTCCGTATGGCCATACGCTTTTCCCCTAGGGGATTTGCAGAGTAGAGCATCTCATCATGCTGTCTCTCTATCTCTACCTGCTATTATTGATATACGTCGATTGCAAATTTGGGACAACTTGGTAACAAATCTCATTTCGGTAAAAAAGAAAAAAGCATCTATACCAGTTGTACCGATACAGACACTTTTCTACTAATTTTTATATTTGATTATTTCTCTGTAATTATTGTATAATTACAAATTTCACTATACCATTTTTATACCTTTTTTTTCTACTATATCCAAAAGTTTCTGATATTCAACAGATTCTTTATCTATTGATTTTCCGCAAATAATTAGCTTAGGGTTTACAAATGGAATACAATCTCCTTTTGCATCTCCATCTGCATCTTCTTTTTCTCTCTCATAAATCAATCGCCACTCTTCTTCAAACTTATATGACATTCCTTTGGTTGTACATGTTAAACGATATTTTGCATCAGAATTATCATCTATATCCAGTAGATCTTTATGGTTTAAGGCAATATCCCCACATTTTTCTCTGTCGTTTACATATCTTACTGGCATAATACTCATCCCATCAGTAGCTTTAACCATATTCAATACCTCATAGAAACTGTACACCAAACAAATCCCCGTCTCATTATTTGCGTATTCTCTCCACATCCTTTCGTTATCGTGACGCTCTGTAAAACAGGCAATCATCCACATATCTCTCAAATCTTTAATTTTTTCCATAAATTTAGGATTTTCTTTAATATCATTGATATTGATACGTTCCTTGACTGTTTTCTCTGCATTTAGTAATGGATATTTTTCCTTGATAATATATTTGCTTATTTCTTCAAAATCAAACACTGGTGTACAATCCCCATCATCCTTATATGATGAAGGCCATCTCATAAAAATAGTTTCATTCTCCAAACTATTAAGTTCATCTGAGTTTAAAGATCTATACCTAAATAATGATTTAAAAACCCCTCCTACATCTGGTATGCGATTATATAATTCCATCACCGCATCTATACACGCTGTCCTATTATTATTTACATATCCTTCAAAATTCGCTTTGTTTCTTATTTCCAATTCTTTATTCGTCAACTTTACCTTCCTCCATCTGTCTATTTGTTCCTACATGTCCTGATTTTCCCAAAATATTACTTTTTTTGCTACAACACTGTTGATATAAACTGAGCTAATGCTGCAACTGCCGCACAAAATTCCGTTGTGCCCTTTATAGCCTGTAAAGCTGCCAATGCAGTTTTAAGCATTGATCGCTTTGGCTTTTCAGATACTATCTCTGTTTCTACAACCTCTAAGCTCTCCATTGCAGTTTCCTTATCTTCTGGTGACATAAGCGTAGTTGTTGCTTCCTTAACTCCTCTAATTGCCTTTTCTAATTCATCCGCATTGATTCCAATATGCGCTGTTGCCGTAACAGTCGAATTATCATTTGCAATAATTGCCTGACCATTTTGTACTGTTACATTATAAACAATCTTTTCATCAATTCCCATATCAATCCCTACCTTCGTCAAATAACTTTCTATATGGCGTATCAAAACCATAACAAACCGATCATTAAATCCTTTTATTTTATCCGGAAACTTATTAGAAGTTGAATAGCCCATGGAAATTCCACAGTAAATAGCATTTTTCGTATCAACCAGATAACGCAAAACTGCATACACATTACGAATCTCTTCTTTTTCTGTATCACCCAATGAAAAAATATTATTCCCATAGGAACCTTGTACTTTCTCAACTTCTTCTTCCAGATCCCAGTCACAATTACCGCAGTCTTTAATATATTCATTGATGATTGGTGTTGATTCCAAATAATTCAGGAATTTTCCAAGCACTCCTGTATAGTCCCTATAATCGGCTTGAAGCAACCGATTGGCATAACTGTTAAAATCATACTGAATTTTTCTTAATTCTTTTCTACTCAATTTCATAATTTTTCACCCCACAAAACGGACAATATGCTCCTGTCATTTTTAATAATGGTTTAATTTTCGCTGTACGTTTACAACATAAAAAGGTACATATTTCCATTGCATCTATGCCTGATCGAATAGGATCTTCGCTTTCATGTTTTGGACGTTTTCCAGCTTTAAATGTAAGCACTCCACTTTTATTATGACGTTCTATACCTTTCAATACATCATAAACCATATCATTTTCTGTATTTTTTATCTTTTTCATTGCAAGTTCAAGAACATCATCTGTAATATAATTATCACTTGTCAATCCACAACTCGGACAAAATACGTGAAGAATTCCATCATCTTTTAAATCTGAAGGCGTAGTCTTAAAAAAAGTACCGCAATGCTCACATTGTAGTAAAACATATCCTTCATCATCTGTAGGAATTGAAATTTCTATTGTAAGTTCATTATTCATGTAAACTCCTCCTGTTGAAATTTTACTTCCACATCAACTTATATCCTATGTTTTTATTTGCATTACTATTTTACCACAAAAAAAAGGAATGTACAATCAAGTCATACATTCCTCTACCAACTATGTAATTACACAATAAGTATTTTATAATTGTTTCGTAATTAATTTTTCTATGGATGTTGATAGCATGTTTTTCCGTCAGCATCCACTGTGACATATCCGGCAATTCCATGAATCTGATATCGCTTTAGTCCTTCGATCTGCTCCATCCGGTCGATGATCACGATGCGGCGCACCTGCCCTGTAATGCTCTCATAACGTTCTTTACTTGCAAGAAGGGCAAGTTGTGATTCCTCTCCTTTCATGACTTCCAAAATCTCATATATACATCCATCTGCAAAAAATGCCAATAACATAAACGGAAACTCCCTGCTGTCGATCGCCACCGGGTCCTGTGCCTGCATCCGTTTCTTAAAGTCCAGGAACACCCAGAATGCCTGCTGTTTTTTTTGAAGCTGTGTAAGGTGTCCTGTATACTTCTGCATATCGGCATAGACATTCTCACTGCCATGGATCTTTGTTGTTTTATAATAGGACGTATCCAAAAAACGCGCATCCGGCAAGTAAACACCTTCCTCCGGCTCACAGACCTCGCCTGTCTGTACCATCTGGTGCAGTAGATAGCCGACCTGCTCCTGCTTATTGTCTGCAAAATACTCCAGAAACTGCCGCTTACTTACCCGTCCCACTGTGACCAGAAGGGAGTTGATCTCCTTTCGCAAGTCATGCTTTTCTTTTCTTTCCTGGAACTCCACCTGTTCCCCCTGAAGGTTTATTGTCTGCATCACGCTCCTCCCATCTGTACATACATCTGCTCCAGGTCCTTCCGGTCGGTCGTAATCAGTTGATGCTCTAATGCACTTGAACGGAACCAGACCGGGATGTTGTTCCCACCGGTACATAAAAGCCCATGCCCGCGCTCAAAATGCAGGATTTCCTTATACTCTTCTGCCGAAAGGGACAGCAGCTTTTGCACTGCCTGTGCTTCATCCCGCTCCAGGTTTAATACGATCTTGGTTTTACAGTTATTGATGATACCTTTCCCATATTTTCCATCTTCCAGTGAAAAAAAATCGTTCAGATCCTGTGTCGCGGCAATCGCTGCCCCACCATAGCCGCGTATGATTTTGAAAATCTCCAGAACGATCTCCGCTGCCTTGGCATTTGACTTGGAACCGATCAGCTCCCAGATCTCATCTACAATGATCGCCTTTTTCTTCGTTCGGTTCTCCTTTGCACGCGCATACACATACTCTAATACCGTATACATCAGCGCTGTCAGGAATTCACCCTGAATGTCCGAAACGTCAAAGACCATGTACTCACTTTCTCTGATATTGGTCTGCTGGTTTAAGGATGCAAACGAACCATGCACGAACCGGTTCAGCATCAGGCACAGACGCTTGGTGCCCTCCGGCATTTCCTTTAATACATCGTAAAGGTCTGAAAGTACCGGCATCTTCTTATATGTCCCTGCCGCCACATCATAAAGGGATGCATTGTCATGGGTAATGCCGTATTTTTCGTAGGTCAGAATCAGCGCTTCATCCAAGATCTGATCTTCCTCTGCCGTCATAGTTGGAATCAGCAGGGAAAAGAACACATGCAGGCTCTGTACTTTAAGGGCAAGCTCCGATGCTTCCCTTCCGGCTCCATCGATCACATGGTTTGCAGAATCATCTTTTTTTCGGATCTCCATGACATTGATGCAGGCGGACCCGCCTGGGGAAAATTTGACATAGGTGCCATTCATATTGTCGCAGAGCCTTTTATACTCATGTCCTTTATCCGGAGCAATGATAAACGTCTGGATCTTCTTCTCCCGGAACCGTTTGGCAAGAAGCTGGATCGTATACGTCTTTCCGGCTCCGCTGGTTCCCATGATTGCAATATTGGCATTCTTATAACTGGAGGTATTAAAAAAGTCAGCCATGCATAGGGAGCCGTTCAGCTCATTGCTCCCAAGAATGATGCCATCCGGATCACTCATTTCATAACTTGAAAACGGGTAACATGCCGCCAGTCCTTCCGTTAAGATGTTGCGCTTGGCGCGGGAAAAGATCTTCCGGTCGCAGCGTGCCAGTGGCAGATAAGTATGGAATGCCCGCACCTGCTCATAGTCACATGGGGATAGTAAAATTTCCATGGATTTCAGATAATCGATGTATGCCTGTGCCTTTTGGCGCATCGCTTCCAGGGAAGGTGCAGAAATCGTAACGATCAGCGCAAAATAGTAAAAATCATTGGTGTTCGCTCCACCCGATAAGCCATTTTTCAGGTAGTACCCGGAAGCAATGCGGTCGCTTAATTCGTCATATTCTGCCGTAGACTGGTCCATCCCCTTGATGCTGGAGCCTTTCCATCGCAGACGCCGTCCGATCCGCTCAATGTATCTGCTCCTATCTTTTTTCTCTACATACAGGTCCACATCCACCCCGTCCCCGGCATTGATGATGCAGGCGGTCCAGCCAGCCCCTACACGTGCCGGGATGGAATCCGCACGCACATAAAAGGTCTGATAGTAGATGTCATCCATCTGCAGGTAGTCACTGTGCCTAAAATCCAGCCGCTTCGGAGTAACATATTCTTTCACCGGAATCTGCTGTGTCCCGGCTTTCCCGTAATTCAGATCATAATACCGGTACACTTCGGACACCCGTCTGGAGAAATCAACGGAACTGTTCCTTGTCCGGTTGAGCAGGTCGTAAAAGATCTTTGCGGTTTCCTCTGTCGTGCTTCCAAGGATTGCCACCCGGTTCCCGCAGTTTTGCAAATAGGTCAACACCCGGTCACGCATCCGGCACAGCACCCGCTCTATTTCTTCCTCGGTCTGCATCCGAAGCTCCTGCTTTGGTGCTTCAAACGCAAGGAAAAAACGTCTGGAGATTGCTTCATTTTGTCCCAGGTCAATGAGCAGCTTCCTACTGTCCTCCATCATGGCTCTGCACTTTTCATCCGGCTCACATGCGATATTTTCATTCAGACGTTGTAAGTAACTGGAAATATCCGTCTTTTTTGCCAGCACCTTGATCTGGAAATTATCCGGTGCGATCCGCAAGAATTTCTCAAAATCGTAGATCACCTGTTCCTGTTCTTCCCTGCTCTTTAACAAAAAGTTGATTGGTAAGACTTCCAGAACTTTCACATACCGCCCATCGTCCGTATAAATGGTCCCGTTTTTAATCTTCTTGATCGGCAGGAAATCAACCGCCAGCGTTGTCGGAAGTGGTAACTGGTCTGCCTTTGCATCCGGTGTCTTTCTTTCTGCTTTCGGTACGGACATTTTTTCTGCATGGATCATCCGCAGACGCTGTGCCGCACTCATATTCAAAAAATCATCTGGCTCCTGCCCTGTCCTATCGGTACTGCTCTCAAACGTCCGGCATTTTCGCATACGTTCCAGTTCCCGATAGATTTTTTTCTCGTGCCGTAACTGTTTCATTTTCATCTGTGTCTGCCCTTTCTGCAGCCACTTTTTTTCATCCGGCGTGCTTTTGCCTTCTCCCGCTGCATTTTCTGGTATTCATTGCGTACCAGGAGCTGTTCCCGATGGATCTTGACGCTGCTGCCCGGTGCCTCATACAAGCCCCGGTCTTTCACCGTCTGAAAAAAGTCCTGCAAAAACGAAAACAGGCTCAACTCATGGATGCCTTTTAGCGCCAGCACCGCCAATGGGAGCAGGATAAAAATGGCAAGATACATCCGTACCTTAAACGGGAACGGCAGCAATCGGAAGATCACGCTTCCCGCCGCGCCGACCAGGATGATGGCTTGTACCATGCTGCTCCAGGTGATTTTTCCATACACATATCCTTCCTTCGCAAAATTGTAGGGAATAATATATTGTTTCAACGTATTCCTCCTTCCTGTGGTAAAAGCGGCAAGAATCAATCTCACCGCTTTTGAAAAATGGAAAGTACAGTAATCGCATGCCTTGCGATCACATAGAAAGATATACGTCAAAACGTCAGGATCGGAAACTTCGTTTTCTCACAAGCACCAGGCAAACGGCACAGGCCATGCCAATCCCGGCAGGGAGCAGCCACTTTCTGGTGACCTGTTTTTCCGGAACAATATCTTTCATCGCATCCCCACTTTCTTCTGTCCTGGTCTGCTCGGATGTTTCTGCTTTTTTGTCCGATTCCTGTGTTCCCCCGGAAGATGCCAGAATCTGGTCGATCACATCCGTCTGTCCCGTAACCGCTTCATAGGGCAGTTCCATTTTCTGGTCTGCCACATACCGGTATGCATCCATCTCCTGTGCCGCTTTGCAGACCAGCTCCGTTCCGGCAGTATCCTGTTCTCCAACCAGTAACGCGATCTCCGGCTTCTGCATGGCATTTCGGTCAACCGTAAAATACTTTGGGTAATAGACAGTGACCGGCTCCTGCTTCTCATCGTATGCATTGATCCCTGTGATCTCATAGGTTCCGGCATCCAGATCAACCGTCTTTTCTGACGCTCCCACAGAGGTTACGGTATAATCCTCCTGCCGGTAAGTCACCGTATCACCATAATACACATCCAGTACCGCATGCAGCGTGATCTGCACCGTTCCGGAAAATTTCTCCTGTCCAGAAAACACAATCTTACTGGTGACTGCTTTCGGTGCTTCTGACCGGCCGACAGCAAACACATATACCGGCTCTGTCTGTTCTTCTCCAGTCACCGAAAATGTCTCCGGGGAGCACGAATAACGGTAGTCAAAATACAGGTTGTCGTTAAACCGGATAGCAGACAGCCGGTAAGTCCCAACCGGCATCTGTGCGGTAATGGCATGGTTTTTATACTCCCTGCTTGCTACGGTTACCTCTTCCCCCGTATCCTGTTCTTCAAACACCAGTTCCATCGTCTGCCCGTCCAACGACAGATCCACAAAGCACTGAATTTGCACTGTTCCCATCACTTTTTCCTGCCCGGCAGCAAATACCGGAAACGGTAACAGCAGTGCCAAAATGAGCAGACTCATCTCACATAATTTTCTCATGTATCCTCTTCCTTCCTGTCCATCCATGCCGTTTGTGGCATGGTGTTTTTCCTGTAACCAAAAAATCCAGACATCTACACAGTGGTATTTATTTACGTTATGCTATTCTGTCAGGAGACAATAGAACGTATCACAGCCATAACCGTACCTTTTTTTGTCTCCTTCCAAAGCCACTAAAGAAATATCTGGAATTTTCTGATCACAAAATGCCTTGATTTTCCAATCGATTCCTTTTCTTTCATTCAGATCATTTCTGAAACCAAAACCGGCGATCCTGCAATCATACCTCTGGCGGTCCACAGCCCTCATAGGCTCTGCACATAGGTTTATACCACTGCTTCCAGACCGTCCGAACCGGAACGCAGAAAAACTCTGCCCCGTTCTCCCCCGACTCTAACCAAAACAGGAAACGTGCCTGCTGCCAATGGTTTCTTCCCGACACCGTTCTGAAGGTTTCCGTATTTTCATGGGGCGCATTTCCCATAGCTTCCTCTGTAACTGGTTCACTCTGATTCCTTCCGCCTGCTGCCTGCTCCATATCCTGTCCCAGATCATCCAGATATGGGTAGAACGGATTCATTGGTGTAAGTTTCTGCCCATTCCCTTTAAAATGTGCTGTCCGGGCAAAACGCCTGATATGCTCCGGAAGGTGCTGCTCATCCCAGATATCGTGTTTTGCGATCTCCACCGCAAGGATTGCCGTTTCCGGATCAGGCAGAACCGGATCTTGTACCACATTCCCCCGTCTGGAAAAATGCCGGTTGCAATATCCGGGCAACACAAGCAGCATGCCCTGTGATTCCAGACATGCGGGATGTGTCTCATAGATGCCCAGTAAGCCATCCGACACAAAAGTGCCAAGTCTTCGCGACACCGTAGACTTAGAGCAGTTCCAGCGCACCGCCAGATCATCCAGATGCACTCTGGGATCTAAGATCTTTTCATTTTCCATACATTCCTTGTACACTTTTTGGTTCAGTTCCAAGTGTACTACCGGCATTAATACACTACCTGCCGTATAGGGATCACACACGGTTCCATGAAACCACAGGTCCAGGAACATATCCATCGGGCTCAAGTGTCTGTCCGGCTCATCCAATCGTAATAACTTTGAAATTGCTGTAATGGGGAATAATATGAATCCTGATTCCGCATAGAACAATCTCTGCATGGGCGAAAGCTCCTTTTTCGGATTTATGAAAATACAGCTCCAGTCCAGCCAGATCCACACCTGCCCCTGTTGCACCTTATAGGTCAGAACCTTCATCTTCTGCATTTCTTTTAAGATCTGCAGAGCATCTTCCGGTGTTCGCACATCCAATACCCGGCAAAGATGATTCCTGTGCTTTTTGGAGTCCAAAGGAAGGATCAGCATTCCGGTATTATATGCAATGCCATCCTTGTATCCAGGTCTGGTTGCCGCTCTTGCCCACAAGCGCAGGAAATGGAACAGATGTGTATTGCCCTTGCTCCGCTTCAGGGAAGAGTACGATAAAAATTCGGTTAGTACAGCCCGGTTCATCTGCTTATACTTCATATCACTAACGGCAGTATGATCGACTGCCACCTCCTGATAGCGCGGGCGGCACTCTGCCTGTGTTCTCTTCTGTGTTATCATTTTCTGCTGCATCTTCCCTCCCACTCTTTCTGTCCATATCCTTAGTGTATATATACTTCACATTGCGTTTTGCGGAAACTTCAGATAATCTTAAGAACACTTTCTATGTTTTGTGGTATACTGGAAAAAATTGAAGATGTTCATGCTAAAACAGTATGATAAATCGAAATGTTGGGAGATGGATTTTATGTGCTTTTGGTTGTTTATGTTAATATGTGATTTATTAGTTCCAATTATTATGATTGTCGGCGGAAGAATAATGTGGAAACATTGTCCCAAACATATAAATGGTATATATGGATACAGAACAACTCGTTCAATGAAAAATATGGATACATGGAAATTTGCACACGACTATTGCGGAAAACTTTGGTGGAAAATAGGATGGGTAATGATTATACCCTCTGCTTTGATACATATTCCATTATACCATAGTGATAAGAATACGATTGGAGTTGCAGGATTGATTCTTATGACAATTCAATGTATTCTTTTGATTTTATCAATTTACCCAACTGAGAAAGCTTTGAAAATACATTTTTATGATGACGGAACACGTAGATAAATTTGGACTTGTAAAGGAAATGTACAACATGAAGAAAATCTGCTTAGTGGTTTTTTCAGCTTTAACAATAGTATTAGAATTATTGCCTTGTGGAACAGTTTGTATTTTTGCAACATCTCCAACAGAAAGAGTAAAAGAAACATTCTCATACTTTAGCCTTACACCGTTTGGCTATGCAAATTTTGCTCCACTTATCACAGCCACACTTACTGTTGCCATCTTCTTGCTTTCATTGTTTTCATTGAAAAAGAATGGTATTCTCAAAGCATTGTTTAACCTTTCAATTATTACTGTAGTTATTTCTCTTTTGCCGTTGATGTACGGCTTAAACTACTACACCCTTGTAGGAGCCTTTATAACAGTAACACTTGTAATAGAAAGTATTTTGGCTAAGATACAACAGAAATAAAATGCTAACTTCAAGTTTGTCAAATTGGAAAATTAGAATTATGGAAGGAGAGTTTGCTTATGGGACAGATAGCAAATCAAATGGCATTAAAATTATTTTTTAAGATTAAAGAGCGAATAAAAGAAAAAAAGAAGCAAAAACAAGACAATAAAAACAATGGTTCAAAGAAATAGACGACTTCCAGTTTTATGAGTTGGCTTATATTGGGGCATCTATTTTTGCGGTTTATTATGATCCTTGCCAAAGGTGTATCCAAGACCAAAACAGGTTAAGCCGAAACTTACCACAGCTATAAAGTCAATACTACATATGGCTTATCCCCTATTGAAAGGCCAACCGCCTACTATTACGGTAGCACTCATGTTTCCATTATAAAGCTCAAATATATATCACATGATTTCTCCCATCGTAGTTTATATCAGAAACAAAGAGAGCATGATTTTATTCTGACAGAATTATTAGCTGCCAGAGTAGAATCCTGCTCTCTTATTCATAATAGACATCATTTCATGATATCCAGTAATTCATTTGGTGTAACAATAAACGGCTTTTTGGGAAAATGCTTGCTGTTTCCAGTCACAAGGTATGCATTTTCATCCTGTTTCGCCATAACAACTTCGTAAAACACAAGATCTTTAGGATCTGGCAAAATTTCATTTGTAATAAGCTGCTTTGCAAATACACCATAGGTTTTTATTGTATCTAAAAGTAATTGAATGTTTGCATCCGGGAACTTAAACTTTGGACGGTGAAGTACATTATCATATTCTGCAAGAATCTCATCATTGAATACAGGAATAATTGTTCCGTCAAAAACAGCATTAAGCACCTGAACCGTTGCCGCATCACTATGTTTGGATAGTAAAGCGGATATAAGAACATTCGTGTCAATAACGACCAGACAATTTATATAGCGTATCCTTATGCTTTACTATTGCGGGCAAGTTGTATTTCTGCATTTATATCATCTAAAGATAATTCCTGCAGGTTATTTTGTTCAGCAGAACGACGCAGAGCATTAAAGGCAGCGCGTCCATCCTCTAAAGAAATGCTTGACTGTGCCGAGATTTCAAATGGGATTTTACGTTCTCTGACAACCGCACGTGCAAAAATATTAAATGCAGTCGAAGCATTCATGCCAAACTCTTTACATAAATTATCAAACTGATTTTTTAGTGATTCATCCATGCGGATACTAAATGTAGCCTGAGCCATAAAACATACCTTCTTTCATAAATATAATCGATGCATTTGTTATATTTATTATACACAGGAAAAGCAAAAATATCAATAATTAGAACACAAATAATTGTAAAAGCAACACAATAGGTTCAAATCTTCATGTGGAATATAAGCCCGGTTAGTTTCCCCGACCGGGCTTTTTGCTTATCCTTTACTTTGGAACAGCCGTTCCGCTTCGTTCATTCTTTTCTTCAAGGCCTGGTACGAATTTTTCCGGCGTGCAGGGTAAAGGTTTCCCGTATACTTTGCCCCTGCCCCGCTGGAATCCACAGCACGCTCATAACCGGCACAAAATTCCTGTGCTGCCAGTTGCGGATCTGTCGCCGTTTTTAGGAAAGTTACCAGTTCCGGGTAATCGGCAAGCTCATATACCATGAAGCTGACCTGTCCCTGGAAAGAATCCGGGGCATAACCGTTTTGGATACAGTAATTCTTCATGTTCCGTAAACGGTCATCTCCCCACTGGCAGATGCCATAATATCTTCCCGTTACATTGGTCGGATTATAGGTGCTCTCCACATAGATATTTGCCAGCACACCGCAGGCTCCTGCCTTACTGAACCCACATGTTTTGGTCAGATATTCATACAGTGCATTTTCATCCCCGACACTGCCTGCCAGAGCCGCCACATACGGACGTCCATACCCAACGATGTGGTTATTGGTCTGGAACTTATCAATGCACACCCTTCCCCGGCTATACGATGCCTGGATGATCTCTGCCGCACCATCCCCATCAATGTCACCTGCATACATCGCCACATGGTCAATGTTTTTGTATCTCCCGTTCCCAGCTCCATACTGGTAAAAGATCAGGTCTCCCGGACGCAACTCCCCAGGTCCGGACAGTGCCGTACCGCGCGTGTCACAGTGTTGCCCCAGGTCTGCCGCTGTCATGCCATAAAGGGTATCATATCCCGCCTCCTGATAGCTTTTTGTCACCAGGGAAGAACAGTCGGAAAAACCGGTCAAAAGCCGACGCTCCTGACTGTATATGTCTGTACTGTGGTTTGCCAGTGCACACTGCACTGCAGTTGCCCCAAGGGTGTAATCCCCAAGGATCGCGCCCCCGCCGCCTACGGAAAATGACGTGCTGCTTGCGGTGGCATCCCGCCAGGAAATGATCTTATTGATGCTCTGTAAATCCTCTTTGGTCATCTGCTTGTGGATCTTTGCCGGGCTCCACTGGAGCAGGAAGTCCTTGGCGATGCTAAAGAAGCCAAATACACCCTGATCCTCCGGTGCCGGATCACCCACAAGGAATCTCAACAGCCGGATTGCAAGGTTTAAGCTGTTTTCATCTGTAACAAAAGCATACTCCCTGGACTGTGTCTGTACCATGGATGCCACCGGTTCCTGCAGGGATATGGTATACTGGCAGGTGATGTAACGGATGACTTTCTCTGTTGTTACGCTCTCACTTTCAAGCTGCCACCATTCCCCATCGGAAAGCATACCATCCCCGTTTTCCATATGTTTTTGAAATAAAGCTTCCCAATGCTCTTTTGTTTTTCCACCGATCCCCGCAAGCTGGTCCATTTCATCCAGATAATAGCGTTTCCCTGTATCCAGGTACTGAAATGTTTTCACTTCCGGTCCGCAATAACGGTAATAGGCGCGTGTAGTCACTTCCTGTGTCGTCTCTTCCCGCACAAGGTCTTCCCCTCTCGCCCAACTCCCCCATGGGATGCTCTCGATCAGAACGGGTAAGTCTGCTTCCAACACGCTCCCGTCCCCATTTTCCATTTTTGTAATATCCTCTGTCGTACAGGAATTTTGGATCAGTGGCAGAAAATACTTCTGATAGGTCCCATTGCTCCAGAAGGTATCATAATCAGACACCAGCGTATAGCCTTCGTATACGACTTTTGTCCCGTCTGCATCCACCATCGGCTTCCGTCCTTCCCCGGTTACTTGCGTATGTGCTTCATACACCCCATTATAATCTGCATCTACCGCATCATAGAGGGATTTTAATGTGCCTGCCGAGGGCAGCATATGGAAAGTATCATACGTTCCATACCGGCTCCCGTCAAAATCTGCCAGCAGGGCAGAAATGGAAGCTACATGCCCGGCATCTGAAAAATAGGTATCCATGACAGCCGTCAGGTTTTCCGTTTCAATCTGAAACATCTCACTGGTATAATCAGCAGAATTTGAAAATCCTAATTGTGAAAAGATCACCCCAAACAGGCTCCCAACCACAAATAGAAAGCCGATCAGCACTGCAAGAATCGTTACCAACACTTTTACGATAAACAGTTTCGGATTTGTCGCTGCACTCACTGCCTGTCCTGCAAACCAGGCAGCCCGCTGTGCTCCTTTGTTCTGTTCCATAAAACTCCTTTCTTGCACAGACAGCCCCATTCCATACCGGAATGAGGCTTGTCCGTTTATCAGGTTCCATCCCCCACACTGCCATCATTGTTCAGGTGGGTTTTGGTATCATATTTATTCTGAAAAGTTCCATTTTTAAATGTAGTCGCATTCGCATACGCATTGACCGCGCGGTTTGAACTTCCTTCATGGATCTTCAAATACGTGGTATCATCCAGCCGCACACAAGATTCCGGATTCTGCTGTGCGTAAGTTTGCGTCACCCTGGTTCCGCTAAAAGAATGTACCGCGCCCTTTTGATCCGCATAGATGCCATGCATTTCCCCGTTTCCGACGGTATGCACCTGGAAGCCCTGGTTTTTCGGCATTGCCGCCACGCCAAAGGAGCGTAACCCTGCCTCATCTGCCAATGCCTGGTTTGCTCCACCGCCTTTAAGCTGTGCCGCCGGGAGTGGTTTTGGAGCTCCTGCATAGATATCTGCCCGGTCAGCTCCGACTGCAGTTGCGGCGTCTTGTATCGAAGCGTATGCCTGACCGCCAACCGTTGCTTCCCATCCACTTTCTGTTTTGGAAAATTCTGCCGGATGAATGGCTCCGTCTGCTCCATGGAGTGCTCCATAAGCCTTTGCATTTTCTCCTGCCGGACCGGATACGGCATGTTCTGACAATCCTGCTTCAAACGCTGCCTGATCTGCCAGGTTTACATCGGATGCCGCGATCTTTGCCATGTCAAACCCTTTCATGTCGGACCTTCCATCGTACACTGCCATGCTGTCTGCCCCCAGGGCAGCCGCTGCCTGCTGTGGAGTTTCATAGGATGTGCCGCCTACCAGCGTATTCCATCCACCGGCATCGTTCTTCTGGAATTTCGCGGCAAACTGGGTATCCTCCCTCTGGAATGCCCCGTAAGCCCGCTCTTTTCCGGGCTTTCCTGCCGCATGTTGCTCCAGTGCGTCACCGGTCTGCTGCAGATCATACGGATTGATCCCCTGCACACCAGTCAGTCCATGCACCGCATCCGCACCTGACAACCGGTTTCCGGTGGAGAGTTCCCGCCAGCCATCTCCATTTGCTTCTTTCGTTATATTTCTTGCGCTGATGCTTCCATCCGGGGCAGTACGCATAACTGCCATGGAACTGTTCTCTTTTGTTGGCACTTCCCCCTGTTGTGTCTGATACTGCTTTCCACCAAGTGACTCAGAAAATGCCTGGGTATTTGCCTTTACATCGTTGGAAATTTCGCTCTCATTTAACAGTTCTGCTGCAGGAGCAGCCGTTTTCCCTTCCGCCAAGGTTTCGCCGCCTGGTGCAGAAGTTCCTTTTGTTTCTCCACCGATAGGTGTCCCTTTTGCCATCTTTAATGTCTGGAACGCTGTTTTTGCCGAGTTTACAACCATCTGCTGTCCCTTAGACGACAATCCGGCAGATATTCCGCCAATTCCGATCGGCAGGCGGATCGGTTGCATCCCGGTACTGAGCAGACCGATCTTCTCCAATAACTGATCGAGATACTGGAAAAAATCATAAATACCAAGGGTAATGCAAAACAATAAGATGTTGTCCGCAATCAGATCCGATTCCCATAGCAACGTCTGCATCATCGACCAACAATAGATATACGTCATCATGCCGGAAAAGAGCATGGACAGCGTCGAGGAAATATACAGTTTCAGATAATTCTGTGCCATCTGGCGGGTACTGTTAGAACCAATCGTGCAGATACCAACTGGTGCCAGCACACGCAGTAACTGATAACGCACATAGCGTTTCACGTACTGTACCATCAGTTTGAGATACCGCCACCCAAGGACTGCTGCCAGTACAATGCCGATCAGCATCTGCAATCCGCTCAGACCGATGCCTGAGGAAAAATTTAAGGAACTGGTTACCCCGTCATCGCCAAACTTCTGGTCTGATAAAAGTGCATCCAGGGAAAAATTAGTGGAAAACTCATGTGTCACACCATCCATCCAGCCCCATGCCTTTGCAATGAGGTCTGAAAACAGGTTTAATACCGGTTTTACATTAAATACAAGGAAAAATGCCACTACCGACCAGAGGATCAGGGGCAATGGTTCATCTACTGCCCCCTGTACCTTCTTTGCAAACATGGAACGGTACAACTGATATGCCATGATACCGATCACACCCGCAACCGCCAGCGGTCCGATCACATCATCCACCAAAAGGTCTAACAGGTTCATTTCCCCTTTGTTAAAGATATCGTGAAATTCCCCGGTTGAAAGCGTCAACGTCCCGGTAAACCACTTCGTGATCAACACAAATGCGCCATAGACCAGGTCCTTAATGACTTCCAACAGGGCATTTACAAGCCATGCCATACTATTCCTCCTTCCAAAAAATCTCCCATGCATGAAATGCACAGGAGATCTCTCTATCAGGGAACTGGTTCCTACCCCTTAATATAACGATGCGTTGTCCCCAATTCCAAGGTTTGTAGTAACAAAATAGATGATGGATGCCATCAGCATGATCGCGATCCAGCAGACAGCGATCCGCTTTAACCAGGCGATAGATTCTTCCACCGTATTTCTGTTTTTCGAGAAAAACATTAAATACAGACAAATGCCCGCCACACAGCCCGCCGTTACAGATGAAATCCCTGCAATGGATTTATACAGGGTATTCATCATCCCTTTGGCTTTTGTGAAGATATCGCTTCCTTCTGTCGCATGCATCTGTACTACCGCCATGCTCCCAAGCAGCATGACTCCTTCCAGGCGGATCGCAGCCGCCTTTATCCTTTTCTTCCATACGTTCTGATCCATGTTTTGATGTTCAGATATTCTTCGTGTAAGTGCGTACATTTTTGTTTTTTTCCTCCTATGATGTCAATTTGCCGGAACCTGTCCGGCTATATGTTTGATATACGTCACTTTTGAAAATGTGGAAACTAGCAAGGGATTTTTGAAAGCCCGCCGGGAGCATTCCCAAAGAGACTTGTTCCCCTCTTTACGTCGGATACCTATGAATCGTTGTGTTTCTCCTGCTAATACGAATGGGATATCCGTTGACTATATAGCAAAATTTGTGTATAATTTTGTTATCAAACAAGGAGGTGCTTTTATGCCAACCATCAGATCAAGTGCTGATTTAAGGAATAATTACAATGAAATTTCCACATTTTGCCATAATTATCCTGAACCAGTTTTCATTACGAAGAACGGAAAAGGCGATCTTGCTGTCATGAGCATTGAAGCCTACGAAGAACTGACCAGCCGCTTTGAACTATATAGCCAAATCAAGGAAGGAATGGACGATATTGCCACAGGCAACACCAGACCATTTTCTGAAGCTATGGCGGATATCAGGAGCCGTCGCCGTCGATGAGCTATCAGATTCATATCACGTCCACCGCAGAACACGATATTATGCAGGCAGCGGATTACATCGAATTTACCCTCAAAAATCCGGATGCCGCGGAGCATCTGTTAGATGCTGTGGCTAAGCAGATAGGCTCATTAGCCGACCTGCCACAGAAGTTCCGTCTGGTAGATGAGCCGGTACTTGCAAGTTGGGGCATTCGTTTTGTGATCATCAATCATTACCTTGCCTTTTATACGATTGATGAAGAAAAGCAGACAGTAATCATCGTCCGTTTTCTTTATCAGAAAAGTAACTGGTCTTCCATTCTTCGACAGGGATTTTCCCTCATGTAAGGAATCTGTTTGTATGCAGGTTCCTTTTTTCATGCAATCTTTTCTATCTAATCAGCCATAACCTGTTGTATATGTCACGTCTAATAATACGGAAACAAAAAGAGACAGCCGAAGCCGTCCCGTTTGTTATACTACATGATTCAATTTTTCCTATCCAGGATTTTCAGAAATTATAATGATCCCTGTTGTCCCATAAGCAGTTTCAGTTCATTCAGATTCAGCCAGCCTTTGCCGTCCTTTACTGCATCTTCCGTTTCCTGTAATTTTAGCAAAAGTTCTTTTTCCGCACATTCACGCTCATAATTTTCCATGCGCCATCCTCTCCTTTCTGAAATCAATCACCATCTGCCTTTCCGTTTAGATCATATCCACAGCCTGTTGAGCCATCTGTACCATTTTTTCAAATGCCTGTGCAAAATGTTCATCATCCTCACCTGTCCGCTTTTTCGGACCTTTGATGTGATTTTTGCTGGAGCTTCGTCTGGCTTTTTTATTTATATGCCGTTCCATCAGCATCTCATCGATATTTTCATCCGTATACCACTTCCCGGACTGGTGGATCGCATATGCTCCTTTTCCAAGAGCCATTGCTGCCACACCATAATCCTGTGATACTACAATATCCTCTCTATGGCACAGACTGATCAGTTTATAGTCTACTGCATCTGCTCCCGCGCCAACCACGATCACTTCACTATATTCAGATGCAAGCACATGGTTCGTATCACAAAGCAAAGTAACTGGCACATCATATTTTTCAGCTATTTTCTCAACGATTCCTACAACCGGGCAGGCATCGGCATCTACAAATATATTCATATTTTCCACACTTTCTTTATTTACTGTAACACCATAACACAATCATTTTTGCTAGTCCTTTATCACTATACAAAAAACTCATATAAACCCATTTCATAAATTGAACGGTATGTCCTGTCTGGATATTGCCTGATATAAAGGTCCACATCCATTTTACAAATTTGCTCATCCACAATATACCGTTTTATACGATCAATATACACTTCATTATTTTTATCCATATACAACTCTACGTCTTTGAGAAAATCTAAGAACTGTAATATTTTATAATTTTCCTTAGTAACAGGGATTTTTGCTTTACGAAGAATCACTTTTCTTCCCTGCAAGTTCACCTCTTGCACTTTCGCACTTGCATTATTTGATACGATTTCTAATGTATACGGCACCTGTGTAATAACTCCAAGCTGATTTGCGAACGTATAACCAGAATAATAACCATCAATCCTTCCGTTTCTGGAAACGTATTTATATCTTGCGACGGTATCAGCCCCAAGCGGGACACCTCCCGTCAGCCGACTTTCTTTCGGGAGATAATAAATACCAGTATCAAATCTCTTAATCTTTCCCGAATCACATAGTAAATTAAACATCTGCCGGAGATTGGCATCTGATATCGAAATCTGAAGATCAGAAACAAAGATAGGTTCATTCGGTTTATAATTGGAAATCAAATATTTATATAACTTTGTCATAAGCCTATCCTAACAACTTTTTCTTATATTCAACATAACATATTTTGATCCCTTCTGCCAAATTACATTATACTCATTTTACATATTCAAATAAACAAAAACAGGCTCTGATTCAGAATCTCTCTAAATCAAAGCCTGCCTGATACGTTTGCTACCTAATTATGTTTTTCCAACCAATTATCTGGATATTTCAAAACACTTTTCTATACAATGTTTACATCTGCTCTAAATCCAGTTGTATATGCA
>NZ_KI271113.1:18651-29593 GCF_000469345.1 Eubacterium ramulus ATCC 29099 | reverse complement strand
ACGATGAGAACAATATTTGCAGAATACAATCCCAAGCGCAACCGTATTGATGTTTACACCTCTGTTGGCTATATGCTCCGCATTGACTGTTTGGAAGCTGAAAAGAACTTAAAAACCACACCAGGATCAGACTGTGCATTAAACGCACTCGCCATTGATGAACCTCTTGAATATGCAAAATTATATCTTGATGGAAATTTGCAGATGTGGGTAGATGCGGAAGACTCATTAGATATTTTTTAATTTTTAAACAAATACAACAGTTTAAATCGCTATTAACCACAATATTTCCGGAAAATTCATCATAGGTTTGTGCAAATGCAAAGAAACGGCGGCTCTGAAAATCAAAGCCGCCGTTTCATAGGCGCGTGAAAATGTGTCTGCTCTGCGACGGCTTTTTTTCTTTTGCCGTCGCGCTGCAGATAACCTATTCGTTCTATTTTGAACTTCTTTTATGCTACCTGATGTCTGCAATAGGAATGAATCGCCAAGAATGTAAACACAAATAATTCAATTCCTGCCGAAATCAAAATAACATGCGGTGTCCAGAAACTCATTCCACCGATATTCAGATAATTGAAATCTGCAAGCTGAGAAAGGAAATTGTTCTGCATACCAATTCCGGCAGATGGAAGTATGGTAGAGAGCCATGTTGCTCCCATCGCTACATAAGCAAAAAGCGGCATGAGAAGAACTACAATAGAGATCAGCAAAACTGTCAATGTGTCTTTACATTTTGCAGACAGGAACAACGTACAGCTAACCGTTGCTAATACAGAAAGTAAGCCCGCTGCTGCGAGAATTATCTGCAACTGCCCCAGATTGATGTTTGGCAGATTAATGATAGAGTATCGCATCTGAAACGATGTTTTTAAGCAATCCGTCCCGAACGCTGCATCTAAAATCAGAATGTGTACCGTGATCCCGACAAGGAAAGTAACAACGAAAAGTGTAAATGCCGCCAGAATTTTGGTAATTGCTAATTGTTTATGCCCGTATTTGGTGGTTCGCAGGATGCTGTCACCGCCCGTTTGATATTCTCCGGCGAAAGTAGATGCTGCGATTGCCACACACAAAATAGCAAGGAACAAAATATAAAACTCAATATAATCAAATGCATCTTTTGAAATTCCAGAATGAAGATAAAATGGCGTATCAAGTTCTGAATATTTTTCAAGAGCTTTCTGCTGTGCGGTTTCGTTTTCTCTTTGCTCATTCCGCATGACATCCTGTAAATGTTCTGCGCACTTTTCATAATAGGCTCCGTCAATGTCATTCGGGTCAATATCCATTAAATCAGCACCAATGCCTGTTACTGGATCAGCAAACGCTTCGGACAGACCCATCAGCAAGTGACGGAACGGGACGATTTTTTCAATAAATACAGCCAGAGGAAAGCCCTCTTCCTCGACTGCCCCATATTCTCGAACGCAGCTTTGATAAGTTTCCAAAGCCGATTTGATCTTATCCGGGGTCACTTCACCAGCGGATGTTTTATATAAATCTTGTTTGTACTTGATAGCTGCCAAGCCATCTAATTCTGTAACCGTGCCATCTTCGTTTGGACGGTTAATACCCTCAAATGAAATAGGCAGGTATGCCATAGCTACGGAAAGCAAAAGTGCGATTGCAAGTAAAATCAGGGTGCGCCGTGATTTCAAAATACGTTTTAGTTCAAGTCTAAAGAGCCGCATATTATCTGTCCTCCTTTTCCAAGTCTGTCTGCGGGAACAACCACAGATACAGATCCTCCAAGCGTGGTTCTGTTGCCACAGAACCTTCAATTTCTGAATGCTCAGACAAATAACGGATGGAAACTTGATTGTGATCCTCACCGCGCTGATTGATAATGCATAGCCGCATTTCATATTCCGGCAGCTTTGAGGCCGGAATTATGCAATTCCAAACCTTGCCCTCAATCCGCTTGACAAGTTCTGCGGTAGTTCCGACATCAACAATTTCTCCGGCTTTCATAATTGCGTTGCGCGTAGAAATATATTCTATGTCAGATACGATATGGGTGGAAATCAACACGATTCGATCATGCGAAAACTCGGAAATGAAATTCCGCAGACGCACGCGCTCTCCGGGATCAAGTCCTGCTGTCGGTTCGTCCATGACAAGTATCTCCGGGTCGTTCAACATAGCCTGCGCAATACCAACACGACGCTTCATGCCGCCTGACAGATTGGAGATTTTTTCCTTTTTCACATCGGAGAGCGAAAGAATGTCCAACAAATGATTGATCTTTTGGGTGGTTGCCCTTGTAGGAATATCTTTCAGCGCAGCCATATACTCCAAATAATCTTTGACCGTAAAATCCCGGTGATACCCAAAATCCTGCGGCAGAAAGCCAAACTTGCTTCGGTAGACTTCACCTAACTTTCGAATGTCTTTTCCGTCATAGTAAACCGCTCCGTTGGTTGGTGTCATAATATCAGCAATCATGCGCATGAGCGTGGTTTTCCCTGCACCATTCGCCCCCAAAAGTCCCCAAACGCCGGGAGTCAATGTCAGATTGACATCATTTACTGCTGTTTTGTCTTTGAACTGCTTGCTTAAATGCTCTATTTTCAGTTCCATGCTTACACTCCTTTCTTTTGCTTCAGCTGAACAATAAAAAGCCCTTGTTCGATAATCATTGTATCGAACAAAGGCTTTTCAATCTCAAAAATCACACGCTTAAATTCCTAAGTAATTCCTAAGATCACATTCTTATTTTCCTAAGCGGAAAGGGGTAATGTAATCACAAAGTCTATAGTTTCGTTTTGACTGGATGCAGTAATCTTTCCACCATGTAAATGTATAATTTCTTCCGCAATAGAAAGGCCAAGCCCCGCACCACCTGTATTAGAAAGCCGAGCATCATCCAAGCGATTGAATTTTTCAAATATACTGTTAAGCTGTTCCTGTGGAATTGTTTTTCCACGATTTTCAAAAGTGATCTGTATATCATGCTCTAACCGTTTGGCGGATATAATGATCTCTGTCTGCGGGTAGCTATATGACGCTGTATTTCGTAAAAGGTTACTGAAAACTCTCGCCAGCTTTTCGGGATCAGCGTTCACGGATAAGTTGTCCTCCGCAGTAAATACCGCCGTGTTGCCATTTGCAGAGAGTGTCGGGTATATTTCATCTATTACCTGCGCAATCAAACAATGTAAATCTATATTTTCTTTTTTGATAATGACCGTATGTGCATTGTACTTGGTAATTTCAAAAAGTTCATTGATGAGCTTTTCAAGGCGTTCTGCCTTATTCAACGCAACTTTTACATACTTTTCCTTTTGCTGTTCAGGCATGTCAGGGGCTTCATGGAGCAGGCTCAAATAGCCGATTACTGTTGTGAGAGGGGTGCGTATATCATGTGCCAGATACATAACAATTTCATTTTTCTTTTCTTCTGCCTGCTTTGCAGCCTGTTTGCTCAACAGAACAGACATTTTGATTTGATTGAGTTGTGCCTCCAATTCTTTCAGTGGGTCAGACAATGATACGGTATGATTGTTCTGCTCATAGACCGTTTGGGTCGCATCAATTACTTCATCCAGATAGCCCCACGGCTTTTTCCAATAGTAATTGAAAATACATACAAAGCCGATCATCAGATACAAAATAAAAAGCAGATCGAGCCGCCAGTAGAGCCATGCAAAAATACCGTTGTCAAATTTTGAAAAGATGTAGTCCAAGATAAGGGTCAAACCATATCCAACAACGGTATAAACCAGCAATGATAGGTATAAGCGCACTTTAAGGCGCTTTTCTGTTGTCATTTCTTTCTTCGACATGAGAATACACCTCCTACCGATTAGCAAACAGAAGAAAGCCAAGCAGACCAATTACGACAACACTTACTATGCCTGCCAGAATGGAAAACAGTCTGTTTGCTTTTATTCTATTTCCGATTAACCGGGCTGCCATCGAATATACAGCAAGCCCCAAAAGACCACCTGCCGTATTTGTGAGTACATCAGTAATATCAGAACGTCCGACTGCTAAGATATACTGCATAGTTTCCAATAAAAAACTTGTTCCAGCAATCAGCATGAACTTCACATATAATTTTGTTCTTGGCAGAAGCATTTGAAGATAAATGCCCATAGGAACAAAAATCAAGAAATTTTCGAGTACCTCTGTTAAGTGAAATGCTGCGCCAACTTCTTTGTCATAGTGAAAAGGAATAAGGTTTATACTTCTTACTTTATCCAGATCACTGATTGAAAACTGTAGTTTGAACAGTATGATCCAAACCAGAAGTGCCAGATAAATTAAGAATAAAATAGTTGCCAAACAATTTGATTTTCTCTTCATAGCGTTCTCCTTTCACTTAAATTTTGTAGCCGACACCCCAAATCGTTTTAATATACTGCGGAGTATCGGAAGTATCGTTCAGTTTCTCGCGCAGATGTCGGATATGCACAGTAATTGTGCTGCTGTTTTTAGAGTAGTATTCATCTTTCCAAACCGCATGAAACAGTTCCTCAATGCTTACAACATTTCCAGCACTTGACAAAAGGACGTGGAGAATAGAAAACTCTGTCGGGGTTAGAGAAACAGGTTCCCCATCCAACAAACATTCGTGGGTTTGAACATTCAAGCACAATTTGTTATAGGAAAGTTCCGATGGAACTTTCTCTGTGATGATACCGGGCGAATATTTCTTGTAACGTCTTAACTGCGCTTTCACTCTGGCAACTACTTCAAGTGGGCGAAAAGGTTTTGTCACATAATCGTCCGCGCCCAATGTCAGCCCTGTTATTTTATCCGTTTCCTCAATTTTAGCCGTTAGCATTATGATTGGATAAGTGTATTTCTTTCGGATAAGCTGGCAAAGTGAAAAGCCGTTCATATCCGGGAGCATAATATCCAGAATGGCAAGATCAATGTCGCCGCTTTCAATACACGACATGGCATCCGTTGCGCAGTAAAATTTATAAACGACGTAATTTTCGTTTTTCAAGTAGACCTCCAACAGATCCGCTATATCTTGCTCGCCATCTATAATCAATATCTTTTCAGACATATTTTCAACTCCTTTGCTCATATTTCCAATTAAGTATAGCAAATACAACATCTAAATTCACAATGGATTGCCTGAGAAATTATTAAGATTTTCCTAACTTTCGAATTTAGGCAACTCAAAATGCTAACGTAAATTACATATCAGTTTTTTATGCGTCATACATATTCTCCAATATACTTCCATATAATGCACAGATTGACTTCATAATTGTATGCCATGAAATATCAGCAGCATAAGAATAATTTTTTTGATATGTTTTCCATAAGGTCTCCATAACCGGACTTGATTCAATTTCATCAAATATTTCTCTTATATCCTCAGCTTCTATCAGGTCTAATGTTCCCCTTTTTTTGGCTGTAGCTACAAGTGCAGTCCATAAAACTTGTTTTTGGAGTTGTTCTCCATACAACTTTTGTAAAATATAAATATCATAAAAATCTCGCATTCGTGTATTTGTAACGTTTCGACTAACAACAGTTTCCAATTTTTCAGCCAATACCGTTTCCAGATTATATGCCCATACCTCAATAGTGCGGTCTTCAAGCTCGCACATAACCCATCAATCGATTTACGCATATCCGTTCTTCTACAAACAATGTAAATCGCATCAACATTTGAGATATCTGCTAACATACCGGTTCCTTTAATGCTTCCATCAGGATTTTCAGAAGCATGGGCTGAACCGTATTATTCATGCGGATCAGCAGGCCCTTCGCTTCGATTTCAATCGTATGTGAATTGTCAAGGTACATGGAAGTGGTCCCATTATCAGGGATCATTTCTGACGGAGACAGCTCCGGCTCTATGGCGATCTGTACTACAATCCTGCTTATGGGATGTAAGATCAAGCGTAGTTGCTTTACCGACTGGCTCTGGTATCTGGCATGCCCTTTTCCTTAACCGGGTAACTGCATTGTAAAAACAGCTGGGAGAGATCCCATGTTCATGACACCATGCAGCATCCGTCAAACCGCTTTGGCGGCACTCAGTTACCAGCTCCATCCATTCTTCCATGGAACGCCTTGGGGCACGTTTATCACTCATAATCAAACCTCCAGTTATGGTAATTTTCACTTTCCTATCAAAGAAAGTGGAGTAAAAATCTATTTACTATCATTATGAGTCATAAACGGATAGATAACTATCTACCCAGAAATTAAGCGCTTACATTTGATATACGTTACTTTTGAAAATGAGGAAACTAAAAGAGACAGCCGAAGCTGTCCCTACTGTCGTACTACATGATTCAATTTTTCATATCCAATATTTTCAGAAATCTTCCCAATGATTTACTGTGTTTCTACAGACCGTAAAGCATAAAATTTTCTGTCACTCAAACTGCCTGTCTTACAAATTTACAGTGTTTTTATTTTTTCAATTAAATATTTTACATCCTTTGATAATGATCCACTCTCATATGTTTTAACCATACATCCGGGAAAATATCGATTATAAATATCTATTTTTTGCGACCAACGGGTATCATAGTCTTCTTTTCCTAGCATCCCCACATGCTCCCAGTATATCTTCCGATTATTGGATAATTTAATCGTAAAATCTGGTTCTATCCATTTATTGTTATCATAAAACAGTTTTTCTTCATATTGATACTCTAATCCTGACTCATGAAGTAAATTACAGATAATTACTTCCGATTTACTTCTGACATGTTTTCCATCAACAGTTTCATAAATCTTATTCAGGTTATGTTTATCAGTTCCAAGATAAGATGCTATTTCCTGATGTAAATGCAAAGAACTGGAATTATTATCAAGCACATATACAAAGTAGTCCAGAAGGTCATGTTTATATTTTTTCTTTTCTTCTATGCAGCTAAGCATTTGTTCCATATCTGTTTCTTCGATGTCTACTTTATTTATCTTCAGAATCAGCCATCTCTCCAAAGCTTTTTTTGTTACCGCTGTTCCATTTACAATAGCTCTATATATGTCATGTGCCAAACGTTTCGGTTCAACACAGCACTTTTTCGCAGTAAGAATAAATCCTTTCTTCTTTGTGCAATTATAATATTTCTCAATTACTGAATCCTTTATCAGTTCCAAAGATTTTAAATCAGCAAACCCTTTACACGCAATCTCCAACAAACCAGCATCCAGATAATACGGCAGACACTGCTGTATTTCTTCGTCATCAAAATAAGAAAGTGTCGCATATCCAGGTTTAATTGCAATTTTCTTATAAACGCACTCTAACTTTTCTTTTGTTGGAAACGATCCATCTATAAAATACCGTTTTTTTACTTCAATATTTTTATTGGAATACAAAAGATACGCATTTGCACCATGTCCATCTCTTGCTGCCCTTCCAACCTCCTGGTAATACTGTTCTACTGATTCTGGAATCATAAAATGAATGACCACTCTAATATTCGGGATATCAATCCCCATTCCAAAAGCATTTGTTGCAAATACTATGTTAATTTGCTCAGTTTTAAATTTATCAATGATTTCAGTCCTTTCAGCTGCAGACATATCTCCATGAAAAGTAACCGCCTTATATCCTCTTTCGATGGCAGATGCACATAAATCCTCTACACCATTCTTACTATATTTCCGATACACATAAACCAATATTTTCTCATCCTGGTGTGTTTTTATGATTTCCCAGAATTTATCCACTTTTTCTTTTTCATCCGAAAATTTTTGTGTATGTAACTGGATTTCACTTCTCATCAGCAAATCCTGAATAATGATGTTAGACTTATTTATGTGAAAAGAGTTACAGATATCACCAAGTTCCTTTGGATTTAGGGTAGCTGTTAACGCAAGTATTTTACACCATTTATTTTCACCAAATAGCTGATTCATAAAATCCGGAATTCGTTTATAAAATGGTCTGAAACTCATACCCCACTGGCTTACACAGTGTACTTCATCAATGACTAATAGTTTTATATCCTCTTTTCGGCATGCTAAGCAATATTCTAAAAATCCATCGGTTGCAATTTTTTCCGGACTTAGAAAGATAAATTGAGGCGTAGTCTTTTTATTTGCCAGATCTGTCAGTAACTTCATCTGTTTTATAGCAGACACACCTCCATGGATTGCCAACACATCATATCCCTGTGCTTCAATTTTTGCAGCCTGTTCGCTAATCAATGCAGTCAATGGAGAAACAACAATACTAATTCCCCCAAGTTCTAATGCACTCATCCAATATATCAGTGATTTTCCGCCACCAGTCGGCATAATACATAATGTATTTCCATGTTCAATTACATTAGATATCACTTTCTTCTGAAAGTCTTTTAATTTAAAATCAAAGTCTGGGAAATATTTTTTCAGATCATCATCTAATTTATGCAAAACCTCTTCCTCCATCTCTAATCTGAGCTTTTAAAAAGCTTGTTTCTTCATCATGCACATTCTCTACAAATGACAAAAAGGAATCCACTATCACATATCGATAATCTGTATCAATGTATGCGCCCAATTCCGTTGCTTTATCCCTTAATAATTTGTAAATTTCAAATGCATAGAACGCAAATAATTTATATGGATAAAAATAATTCTGCTGTGTGAAACTTTTTCCCACATCAATCATCAAAAATTCAGAATCTGTTTTACAACCAAATGTTTTCTTATCTGTCAGATACCATAATGCCCATATCGCATTCCTGCTACGGTTAGGGAATGTATTTGGATACACTTTATACATCATTTGACTTTTTATTCCACCACCAATAACACCATAAACGGTAAACGCTTCCGTATTCATATTCTCCAGCCGCAAATCCTCATACTGCTTAGCATCCTCATATGTTTTAGGATCATAAACATCATTCTGATATTTTTCCCCAAACTGGCTCAATGTCTGAACAACCTGTAGCAATTCATTTGGATCTGAAATACTAAATTGACTTTTATACTTGCCTAATTCCTTTGCATTACTGAACAATGTATTTTTTATAATCGGACATTCATATTTTAAAGTCTTTGATTTAAAACTGACGGATCATATTCTGCCTCTTCCAGTGCTTCTTCATCAAATAATTCTATATATGCATTCCTGTCTTTTTCAAAATCATCAATGGCTTCTCTTATGATACGCTTATAATTTTGTGACCAATCTTTTTTTTGCCTTTTTTCATCTGAGCAAATCCCCATTTTTCTTTTCATTTTCTCAAAGTCTTCCTGTGATATTCCGTTTCCTGCCTCTGTCTGAATATATTTTTCAAAATAAGTATCAAAATTTTTCTTAATTTCACTTACTACATTCTGAATATGCGTATGATCATAACAAATCTCCTCGACATCCCATGAATCATTATCTACAAACATAAAAATATCCCTCCAATACTTCATTTCCCGTTTTATTTATTTCTGTAAATCATCATATTTATATAAACATATTATTTCAAATACATCCTGGCAAAAATTTTTTTAGATATCTGAACCTGTCCTTTTTATTTTAAAACTGTACTGTCTACTCATATTGTTCATACGTCATAAAAGCATTTCAAATTTTTCATCTATCCTTCTTCTTTCTGTGCCATCCGTACCATCTTTTCAAATGCCTGTGCAAAATGTTCATCATCCTCACCTGTCCGCTTTTTCGGACCTTTGATGTGATTTTTGCTGGAGCTTCGTCTGGCTTTTTTATTTATATGCCGTTCCATCAGCATCTGGTCAATATTTTCATCCGTATACCACTTTCCGGACTGGTGGATCGCATATGCGCCTTTTCCAAGAGCCATTGCTGCCACACCATAATCCTGTGATACTACAATATCCTCTCTATGGCACAGACTGATCAGTTTATAGTCTACTGCATCTGCTCCCGCGCCAACCACGATCACTTCACTATATTCAGATGCAAGCACATGGTTCGTATCACAAAGCAAAGTAACTGGCACATCATATTTTTCAGCTATTTTCTCAACGATTCCTACAACTGGGCAGGCATCGGCATCTACATAAATCTTCATATTTTCTCAAGTTCCTTTATTTTCTGCAACAATCAAAAGACAGCCCTTTTTCCTAGGTACGATTCTACTGTATTTGCAATACAATCACCTGTCAAGTATTTCCTTCTGGCTCTCTACTATTCGTATGGATTATAAGTATATAGCCATTTACACAGCCAACAGCCACACCATTTTGCCAATTTTTATATCTTCCAATTAAAACAAAAACAGGCTCTGATTCAGAATCTCTCTAAATCAAAGCCTGCCTGATACGTTTGCTACCTAAATATGTTTTTCCAACCAATAGATCAAAATCCCGCTATATGGTTCTTTCATTTCCCGTTGTTCCGTATAATGATCCATCAATTTTTGATAATATGACTTTGGTGCTGTTTTATTTGGATATTTTCCGGCAATGTTCCTATGTAATGCAGAAAGTGCCTGTCGGCGACATTCCTTTAATCTACGTGCTTCACAGTTCAGATTTAATCTTAGGTTCAGATCTTCATTTACATCCTCATCATCAGAATAAATCGTACCGTCAGAAGCATACTTGATATCCGTCAATGTCCTGCCATCAAACACGTTGATTTTTTTCATATCCTGCTTGTCAACTTTTAAACTGCCTCTCTTCGCATCACAGCTTTTATCCTCATTAGAGTGTGCATTACGGTTTCCCAAACATACAGCCACCATATTTTTATAATTCAAACGTTCTTTTTCATCTGTCACCGCCTGTTGAATGCAATGTTCTATCGTAGCTCTATGCTTACCGTCACCCTCATCAATCCTGCTCATGCAGTATGCACAAAGGTGTCCCTGTTCCGAAAGCAGACTTTTCATCACTTTCTCTTTAACATCGCCTTTCATATCTGCATAAGACGCAAACTCCTTTTTTTGATACTCCAAAAGTTCCTTAGGTTCCGTTCCTTTTTTTATTTCTATCATACACATTCACCCTTACATCTGCTCTAAATCCAGTTGTATATGCA
>NZ_KI271113.1:18188-18551 GCF_000469345.1 Eubacterium ramulus ATCC 29099 | reverse complement strand
GCAGGTGCCGGTAATGCCTGATAGTTTTCCAGGACAACCACCTGCTCCCTTGCTACTGAATTGATCACTTCCGGAGCATTTGTACTGACAACAAACTGAACATTTGGGAAAATTTCCGTCAGGTCATGTAAGAGCTGTTTCTGCCATGCCGGATGAAGATGAAGATCCACCTCATCAATCAAAATGATTCCATCCGTTTTTTTGCAGACTTCGCCCAGGCACTGAGGGTTCAATACTGCCATACGATATGCAATATCTGCTACCAGACTGATCGTGCTTTTATAGCCATCACTCAACTGGTTTAGTGGGATACACATGCGCATTCCCTGTGCATCCGTATAAGCAACATCAATTTCCTTGGTT
>NZ_KI271113.1:17091-18088 GCF_000469345.1 Eubacterium ramulus ATCC 29099 | reverse complement strand
CATCCGTATAAGCAACATCAATTTCCTTGGTTCCTATATTGTACTGAATCTTTGCATCGTTGGAACCGGTGATTCGGTTATAGCATTGCTCCATCGCAGAAAAAACTGCTTCCAGCTCCGGTACAGGTCCATACCCATTTTCCTGATTCTGGTATTTTTGCACTGTCATTTTTAAGAACCAGTTCATCATCAATTTGATATTTGCTGTTCCGCTCATACAATCAATGTAACCATTTGTTCTTGTATTTTTTTCAAAAATGTCCGTCTGCTTTTCACGATGATAATCCCACAGTCTGCCTGTACCATAATAAACAATGATCGGCAGCAGTAATGAAGTATCCCCTTCCTGGAGCCGTTTCTGGTAATCTGATGCAACTTCCAGGATCTGTTTGGCATCTTTTATCGTGGTTTTCCCTTTTGCAGTATTTAGCGTTCTCTCCCAGTAAATCTCCGGTCTTTCATCCAACTGTGCCCATGCACCTATCCGAACCGGATACTGTGGCTGCACGTTATCGGTACTTCCGATCTTATATGCCTTCAGATGAGCACTTTCCTTCGTAATATTCATGGCTTTTGCTCCATCAAAAGCTGTAAACATGGTGCTCATTGCAATGGCAATGCTTTCCAACAGAGATGTTTTTCCGGCACCATTCGCACCAACAACCAATGTCAGTTTCTTTTGTAAGTCAGCCTCGACTTTTTCAAAACATCTAAAATTCTCTAAAGAAATCTTTTTCAGATACACTTTCTCTGCCTCCTGCACACATCATTTTACAGATGCGCTTCCATCTCCTTTTTACATATTTAATAGTATATACTATTGTTACAAATCAATCAATTTATTTTGAAAGCTTTCTATGCTTCCATCAGATCAACTTCTAAAAATAGAGTTGCTCCATTGCTTTTGTCCGGCTCAGGAACCCAATATAAAATACTCTCACGACTACTTAATATCGGGTTGGTCTTCAATGACATATTTTTCATTGATTTCTCCAAA
>NZ_KI271113.1:16275-16991 GCF_000469345.1 Eubacterium ramulus ATCC 29099 | reverse complement strand
ACCCTTTCGGTATGGATTTTTCCATATGTTATAACTTTATGTAATTTACTTCATTCCCAATCAAATTCATCAATACTGCTTTTGATCTCCGTTGAAACAGAACTATCATTTTTCAAATCGCGCATAAGTTCAGCAAACATTTCACGCTTTGGATTTTTCATATCATTATAGCAGCGGTGCACCATCCATATATTATGTGGAGTTGGATTTTTTCTTACCGAAGAAATCAGTAATTCTTCATACCCATGTTTATAAAATTGCTCCACAAAATGAACCAGATCTCCCGGCATTCCAAAATCAACCAGTGGATTTGTAGCTATGATTTCTAAAATCGGCTCCACTAATTCAAAAGGTTCTGGATATTGATTAATAGCATCTATCAGATCATCCTCAATATAATATTCTTCATATGGTTTTGCCGCATTTTTCAATCCAACAATTATCTGCTCTTTCGTCATAAGTCCATACCTCCTCAAAAAATTCGTTTTTCTCTCTGGCTTCATGGCAATAAGGACTATTCCACTAATAAGGCTTTTTGCCAAAATCTTACTTATTTTTTCATGTTCTTGTCAGCATACGAATATAGCTTATCCCAGAAAGCCTCATAATCATTGTTCAGTGCTAGTTTTGAATAACAGCTATCTATCCCATCTTGCGACACGTCACCTTCCAATTCAATTAAAGCCTGTGCTTCCGTAGTCACCCCTATATCAGTC
>NZ_KI271113.1:15513-16175 GCF_000469345.1 Eubacterium ramulus ATCC 29099 | reverse complement strand
GGCTCCACTAATTCAAAAGGTTCTGGATATTGGTTGATAGCATCTATCAGATCATCTTCTATATAATATTCTTCATATGGTTTTGCTGCATTTTGCAATCCAGCAATTATCTGCTCTTTCGTCATAAATCCAACCTTCTCTAAAAATCTGCTTTTCTCTCTGGCGTCATAGCAACAAGGACTATTCCACTAATAAGCTTTTTGCCAAAATCTTACTTATTGTTTCATATTCTTGTCAGCATACAAATATATTTTATCCCAGAAAGCCTCATAATCATTGTTCAGTGCTAGTTTTGAATAACAGCTATCTATCCCATCTTGCGACATGTCACTTTCCAATTCAATCAAAACCTGTGCTTCCGTAGTCACCCCTATATCAGTCAGAGCATCGATAACATTTCTATAACTTTTAAACTCTAAACCATCCATAGCCAGCTCTGTGTCATAATCAATAACGGTTATGATATTCCTGATCCATGTTGGATAATTTGCTAATTCTTCTCTTACTTCTTGATACTCGTAAATGTCCGCCATTTTCTGAACAAAATCTTCACCACTTGTAAATCCTGCCAATGCCTTGTCTATAAAATTCATATATACTTTCCTTCTTCCATAAATTCCAATTCAAACTTAATCCCACACAATTTCCAGACATTGATAATT
>NZ_KI271113.1:0-15413 GCF_000469345.1 Eubacterium ramulus ATCC 29099 | reverse complement strand
TTGGATAATTTGCTAATTCTTCTCTTACTTCTGGATACTCATAAATGTCCGCCATTTTCTGTACAAAATCTTCACCATTTGTAAATTCTGCCAATGCCTTATCTATAAAATTCATCTATGCTTGCCTTCTTCCATAAATCACAATCCAAACCTAATCCCACACAATTTCCAGACATTGATAATTCTCTGGGATTTCCGGTATATAGGAATAATACAAAACAGGTTCTGATTCTGTTACTCCATCCGAACACAGCCAGTCGCAATCCGCAATATTTTCCAATTCATCGGCTTCCATGTCTGTACACACTATAATGGAATCCCCAACAAGGTTTAAACGTTCCATTCCGTCCTCTTCCACAATTTCTGTATCATCATGTAACGCAACACGCACCCATGCTACATTTGGCAGTTTCTCAATCTCCCGTAATTTTTTCCACATTTCATCCAGTGTTGGGCGTCCATCTTCCCACTGGTTTGGAGCAATCGAATCTTCTTCTGAATTTCCATCAAAAAATTCATCCAGCGTTAATAATGGAAACTTATCCCCATTTTCTTCTAATATTTTTTTGAATACCTCAAGTGCTATCATAAATACAACATCCCCTCTTTCAAATGATATTTCTATATGGCAGTTTTCCTACTTTATGCTTTTGTATCTCTTTCTCACATATTTCATGAAGCCTTTCACAATCACTTGACTCCTCGCGATTTTTTACAAACCATCCTTCTACTCCTCTATCTTTATTTCTAAAAAAAGGATGATTTTTATCCTTTTGCACATTATTCCAAATATATTCAAGGATATCGTCAAGTATTTTCTTTTCTCCATACCAGCCACACACCAGTGCAATATCTTTATATTCTTCAAACGATTTTCTCTTTGGATTACTCAAAAAAAGTTTATATCCGTCTACAATTTTATCTAGTGGGACATCACCTTTAAGCGGGATCAACAATTTATTTTTTAACCTTTCTGCCGAAAACATATATCTTTCTTCATGTTTTTCTAACGCTATTGTTTCACTGGTACACTCTAATGATGTTGTAATGCTAGAATATTCTCCGCATAAATTATGTACATAAGCAACTGGTGTATAGTATGTATTTCTGACTACTTTTAAATAAATTCCTGTTATCAATGGTCCTAATCTGTTATCCATTTCAAGTAATTTTGTCTTTTTTAATTCTGGGAAAAGTTGCTGCCAGTCATCTGTTATCTTCTTTTTTGTTGCCACCGGTCCATTCCTCTCTTATTCCATATCTTACGATCCAATCCTCTTTATTTCTCAGCAGATAATATTTCTTTTAACTCATCAATCGTTTTATCCAAAATATCCGATGATATTGGATATTTTCCGGCTTCCCTATGCGCTATTGCTTCTTCCAGTCTTCTAAAAATTATCCATTGCATTTTGCAAATTATCTTTAAAAAACTTATAGAAATTATCAAAACGCTCCCGTATACCATCTTTATCATATTGACTCCATGATGAAATTTTTCCACTCACACTATCAATACAATAGTAAAATTCATCACAATCTTCTATAATGATATACTTCTCTGGCAAACCATTTTTTCTTTGTTCCAATGTTATTTCTACAAATTCTGGTTTCCCGTTCTTACAATACCCCATTATGTCGAACCAATATCCACCACAGCCATATTCTTTTAAAAACCATATAAAAGGATCTGGAATTTTTAAAGCTAACTTCTGTTCTGCCTGTGTTATTTCGGCATCTGTTGCTCTTTTTCCTAAAAAAGCATTTCCAAATATAGCCTGATTTTGTTGGATTATAAATTTTAATTCCTTTTGCTCTTTTGAATAACTTTCTTTGTGTGTTTCGTTCTTCTTTTTAAATTTTTCAAACAATCCCATACCTACATTATCTCCCTCTAACGTTTTTAATTTCTATAGCAGCAAAATCATCATTTTTATTTTCCAAATTTATAGCATTCAGGATACGATGTCTTCTGTATCAAAATATCTGCTTTTGATTCTGTAATCTGCTGCACTATAACACATGGCAGGGTATTTACCTGTTGGTAAAGAACACCCGTTGATATTGAAAGCGCAAATATCTTTTTCGTCTCTGCTAAAAATTTCAATTTTTCGTCTGGCAGTTTTGTGATATAAACATTTCCATACTCAGTATCGTCCTCCTCATCCATTTCACATCCATTTTCTACCCAGGACTTAAAGTTAAACCATTCTTCTGGTTCAGAGCTTCCTATTTCTGCAGCATCTAAAAATCCACACAGTACAGCTCCCTTTTCTGCTTTTATAATGAGTTCCCGATCGCCATTATCATTTCCTATGCTTATGTATCCGGGAGCATATTCTGCAAATTCATTACATTCACAACTTTCAACAATCCTTTGTGTATCGTATAATACACACAAATTCATAACCATCCCATTTGCATAACGTAAAAATTCTTTGTAGACTTTTGGCAGTTCCCCATTGATACGCTTCTCCGCAAAATCGATTTCTTCTTTGGTTACAGGATTATTTTTTTCTATATATTCCAAATTCTTTAGATTCATAAAAATACCCCATGCTTAATCTTTGATTTTCTTTTGTAATTTGTCTAAAAACCACAAACGCTTTATAATGTATACAGTTCTTTACTCATCTTTTTATACGATGCTTTCTCACAGAAAGATTTTCGTCTTCGGTTAATCATATCAATAACCATTTGTTGAGCAGATTCCTTTGAAGATAACTGACATTGAATGTTTTCAATACAGTAATTATAAAATTGTTCATGCCATTCAATATAATAATCCCCAGAATAAAAACTGTCCTTTAATCTTTGCAGATAATGTTCAAATACTTCCTTTCCTTCTTCAAAATCCCCTTTCATGAAACAGAGCATTGCCAGATGATATAACTCCCAGAATCGTCTATGTTCTGGCAGTTTCTCAACTTGCTCCTGCAAACAGGATTTTGCATATTCCATATCTGAAAATTTTCGATATTCGTCTATTTCCTTCAAAGCACTTTTTGCCAGTTTTTCTATGACAATCTGAAACGCCTCATCATCGTTTTTATATTCCACATAACCAACACCGGTACTAACATCACATCCATAGTTATATGATAGCATTTTGTTTAGGCTTTCTGTAGATTCCCATAAAAATGAGACTCCGGCATTCAAACTTGCCCCTTTAGAATAACCATTTGTTGCAAATTCAACGATAATGAAATAGTACCCATTATCATCTACCCAACTTCTTGAACTTCCTATTTGAAACAAATTTTCTGGCTCTAAAAATTCCTTAACAGTTGTTTTGATTATTTTATTATGTGGCAACATATAATGCCAGCTCCTTTACAATTCTACATTTTTATTTACCGATTTCTGCGGAATACAATTTAATTTTTTCACCATGAACTCAAATATTTCAGCCTCATATCCTGACGAATATAGCATTTGAAAATTATTGCACTGATGGATAATAATATACTTTTGTGTGTTTTCGAAAAAGTCAACCTTGAAATCTGCAGTCAATATTCCATTAAACGCAAGGCGTTTTACACCTTTTACTTTAATAAAATATTCACCACTTTTTTCATAAAAATCATAATCCAACGTATCATTTACATCATGTACTTTCAATTTTCGAACTATTTCATCTCGCGACAGTTCCGTCCGAAATATCAAATCCTGTCCCACATTTTTATATGTTCCATTAGAATATTTCACATATCTTTTCCAACGCATGACAATAATCAGTACGGAACAGACTGCCAATATACAAAAAAATATATAAAATACTGGAATCCTGTTCATCATGTTCCCTCGCTCTGTTTTACTAATTTTTCGCCATCTCTTTCCAATAGTTCTTCAACATTTCCAGTATTCTTTTGGCATCATCAATTTCCGTTTTCTGATTATATTCTCCCATTTCACTGAAAATTCCGGATTCACTTACAATCCCCAATAACCATTTCCCCAATAGATTCTTTTTATACTTGAAAACCAAACAATTTATACCGTCCTCATCTGCAAATGCATTTGTATATTCTATCTTCGTCGGTTTCTTTCCCAATTCACTTGGATCAGATAACCAATCTTCCAATTCTTCCATTGCATTTTTAATTGTTTTGTTCATAACCATACCTGCCTTGTCCCCCTTTTTCTGTTCTGGCCTTCTAATCTGGTTTTTGCATAGATCACATAAACGCTTCGGTTTTTTTAAGCTCCAAAAACTCTTTACCTGCCGCTGCTTGTTACTTTCATTTTACCATACTGCCTGCCTTTTTCCATCTATATTTTTGGCAAATATGGTGCATTGATTACTCTGATAAATATTCCTGGCTTTTGACATAAGTTGATATAATTATGTGTTTTTAGAAACAAAAAAGAGTACCCACATCTTTGTGAGTACACTCTCAATATAGCTTCTGCTTATTTACTTTGTGTTTTGATCACTGAATGTTTAGTTCACCGATCAGTTTTCTCCCATCTTCTGTCCGCTGCATTTTTACGGCATGATGATGAAACTGCACGATTTCTCCAACATCCACACTGATTCTATGATTCTCCCATTCGCTCTCCGGCTTTGGTGGCAACGGTTTTCCAAGAAGTGGTACAATGATTTTCGGATCTTCGCTTTGCTCCGAATGCCAAAATCCCGTAGTTTCATAGGTTGTATATACCTCAACCTCATCAATATGTATCCCAAGCACCCGTTCCAATGCGCAGACGTTAAAATAGCTGGCACGCGTTTTTTGCTTTATCTCATGCCACTTTTTATCATCAACTTTACTTTTCATTTCGATCAGATGCAAGATCCATTTTCCATCTTTTTTCTGGAGCAACACATGATCTACACTTCTTTGTAATTTCAGGGGACTTTCACGTTTAAGGAAATTACACTTCCCTTTGTGATCATAATCTTCACAGCATAAGTTATCTCCCTGAATGGTCACCTGCAGCTCGCTTCTGCCAGATTCGCTCTTTTCCTCCAAGCAGTAAGAATCATTTTCCGGAAGGAAAAAATCTTCTTCCAAAAACTTCTCAATTCCATATGCAATCCGTTCTTCTACCATTTATCAGTCCTCCTGAAATGCATACACTTCCTCTACAATCTTTTCGAGGGCATTATTGAATGTAGGCACAACGAATCCGTACTTTGTTGCTTCCAGCGCTTCTAAGTGTGTTTTTCCATTATTGTCTGGAACAAACTGATACATCTGAACATCTTCTCTGGAAAGCAGATCTTCTTTCCGGTATCCATATTCTTTCTGCAGTTCACTACTCCGCACATGGTTTTTCAATTTCATCATGTTATTGATATGCTGTAAAATCGTATCACTGTGCGTAGTGATCCATACCGGAATCCCAAGATTCATCATATTAATAAGCAATCGTGCCATTTTCTGCTGCAATTCTGGATGCAGATGTGCTTCCGGTTCTTCAATGATCATCGCATTAAAATTGATCCCGGATTTCAGCACCAACAGCAGCGGAGAAATCTCCGAAACAATGGAAGATGCCACATACAGTGGAAGCTCTTTCTCACTTCCCTCCGGTTGATATTTGATCACTGGCATCATATCTTTCTTTACGGACAGATTTCCCTTTGTCATCTGCTTTTCAATATATTCGATGATCTTTGCATACTTTTTGCTGTCTTTTTTATTGATTTCAAACTTTGTTATCAACTGCAAAAAATCTACATACGGAAGTGTCAGGGTACTTGTGTTATCCTGCAATTCCGGTGAAAAACTAATCTGCAGTGAATTTTCAATCAACTGGGCATACGTGAGCATAAATCCGGTTCTTGATGCCGGTAAGTAAATTGGTTCCCCATTCCGTCTGCCCTTTACGACCGGCGTATACCATGGTGCTGCAATTCCTTCCATTAATAAATTCCAGCAGATATAAGCATTCATACGGAGTAATTCTTCCCGGTTTGCCGCTTCCACTTCTGGGAATTTAATATATCCGCCTGTGACAGAATATCTGGATGCAGACGCATCCCAAACCATCTTGATCGGATGATTCCTCTCATAATGTGTGATCTTTAGTTTTTCAATCTCAACCTCATAGTTAAAAATTTTTTTTACCAGAGCTTTTTTCTGTGTACTCAGTAATTCATTAAACCAGGTTATATACAGGTCTATCGCATCATCCGTCAGTGCAGTTTCTGTGTTAAGATGTTCTTTTAACCAGCTTTCGCACTGCTTGTATGCCTTTGCTTCAGAGGGCTTCTTTGGGAAAATATCTTTACCTAAAGTCAATATTCCCCATAAAATACTCATCAAATAACTTTTTCCGCTATTGTTATCACCCACAAAACACATTAACGGTGCGATCGTAACATCTGCACTTTTTATTTTTGCAAAATTTTCAACGTGGAGTGTCCATTTTTTATCCATTCCCGTCTCCTCTCCCATCAGGTTGCTTTTTTGCTCTAGGATAACCCCTGTTTTCTGCCTGACATCTTTATCATTTAATACTACCATATGCCATCCCTTTTTTCAAATTATTCGCACATCATCATAGGGAAACTGCCGCTTCCACGAACAAACATTCATGGAGCGGCAGCTTCATTTTTCCCTATATGACAGTTTTTAGTTTTCTTTCATTATGCGCTACTTTCCGCATCCGGTTCCCATCCATAAGCCGGAATCCTAGATAGGAGTTTCTACGCTCCATACGGTTGCCAGATGCATACCATAGCGTTTCTTCGTTTCCAACGATCACCAGCTTTTTCCTGGCGCGCGTCATAGCAGTATACAGAAGGTTCTTCTGCCGCATGCGACCAAAGATCTTGGTGAATGGCAGGATCACGCAATCGTATTCGCTGCCCTGAGCTTTATGCACTGTCAATGCATACGCTAACTCCAGCATGGAAAATTCTTCTGACGTGTAAGTACGTTCCACGCCCGTCTCATACAAGATCGTCAGTTTCCGTTCCGTCTGGTTGATCTCTGTAATGTAACCAACATCTCCGTTGCTTACATCCTCTTCATTTTCCAGATGCATCACTTTATCCCCCTTGCGGAAACACCGGCTTCCAACCAGCAGTTCAACCGTTCCTGCCGTTTTCGGGTTCATAAGTTCCTGCAGCACCCGGTTTAGCTGGATACACCCAAGCTTTGTTTTACTTCGAAACGGTGTGAGCACCTGCATGGCTTTTGAGGAAATCCCCTGTTTTTGCAGAGCGCGGATCACCTGGAGCAGACCGTCCAGTGTATCCTCTTCCTGCCAGGTCTGGCAGAGCATACAGTCTGTGTTCCATAAAAACCTGCCCCGTCCGCGGTTGACACAGCTTGCATTGGTAAGAATCGCACTCCCCTGTTTCTGCCGGAAGGTTTTTGTTAGATAAGTAACCGGAAACACCTGGCTTCCGATCAGGTCAGCAAACACATTTCCTGCCTGTACACTGGGAAGCTGGTCACAATCTCCGATCAACACCAGCCGCGTCCCCTTATCCAATGCTTTCAGCAATGCATACAGTAACTGCATGCTCACCATGGAACACTCATCAACGATCACTAGGTCTGTACTTAGTTTTAATTCCTCTTCTTCCTCACGTTCCTGCTCCTCCTGACGGATCTCAAGCAAGTGGTGCATCGTGACTGCAACTTTTCCGGTACTCTCCGCCATTTTTCGGGCAGCACGCCCGGTAGGGGCACACAAGGTGAGTTTTCCTTCCGGATGCAGCATTTCTTCTGCACAGATCAGTACTTGTAAGAGACATGTCTTTCCAGTTCCCGGTCCACCAGTAATGATGCTCACTGTTTCTGTCAGCGCATATGAAACGGCGTTTCTCTGCTCCTTTGAGAGTGCCAATTTTTGCCGTTTTTCTGCTTCCACTAATGCTGCATCGATCTTATCTTTCGTTAATTTCTGCTTTTGTCCGTCCCATAAAAGTCTCAGCAGTTTTTCTGCTGACTCACTTTCTGCAAGGTACATCGGTTTCCGGTAAAGCACACCGCAGTCATAGATCAACGTCTGGTTTTTCACCAGGTACACAAGTCCTGCTTGCATGTATGGGAAAAACACTGACCGGTCACACCCCGGTGTCCGCAGGATATTCACTGCCTTTTCAAACAAGTCTTCCTTCTGCATAAATACATGTCCATTTTGTTCATTCTGTTGCATGACAGCGGACAGAGCAAAACAGATCCGGTCACCATGGATCGGATCAAATCCTTCTCTTTGTTTTTGCACTGCATCAATCATGGCAAAGGTGATCCCTTCACACATGCAGAGCAGATATGGACGGCTTTGTAACACCGAAAGCGCATCCGGTATCCCGGAAAATTTTTGATAGACTTCTTGTGTTTTTCCACTTGGAATCCGATAGTCTGCCAAAAACTGCACATATTCATGTAACTCCTGGCATTTTTTAAAAGACGCAACGATCTTTTCCGCTTTCGTCTCCGAGATTCCCTGTACCGCAGCTAACCGGATGGGATCACGCATGGCTTGGAATGTTTCTGCCCCAAATGTATCCACGATGCGGTCTGCCGTTGCACTTCCTATTTCAGCAATCCCACTGCTCACCAGATACCGTTTCATGCCTTCCGGTGTCGTTGGTAATACTTCTTCGCAAAATGTAACCTGAAACTGCTTTCCATATTTCTTATGTTGGGAATATGTCCCATGCAGGACACATTCCCCTTCCGTACACAGCAGGGAACCAACGGCCGTCAGTTCTTCCCCGGATTCCGTCTCATAGACCACCACCTGGTAATCATCAAACTCACAGCGCACCTGCACGGGCACTGCCCGGATAGCCAGCTCCTGCATGACTCATTCCTCCTCGCCGCATACTGCAGTAATCGTCAATCCCTTTTTTGTTTCCAAGCCACAGACCGCTGACCGGATCTCTGTCCCAGTGATAGGATCTGCCGATCAGACCTGCCTTGGCAATTACTTTTTGCAGGGAATCCTGTGCTTCCTGGATCATCTGCCTTTTTCGTTCCTTATATCTGCAACTTCCATCCGGGCAGTAGGCTTCACGCCCGCCTGACTGTATGCAGGCAGCACACTTCTTGGCTTCATAGTCCCGCATGCAGGCTACCGGCATATACTTGTCCATGTCGTAGGCTTCATAGGCAATCTTATGATGATGCTGCTTTAGAAGCTCCTTCAATCCGCCAAGGACATTCACCCCCGGCACTCCGATCACACTGACACCGATATCCGAAAGCAGACAGTACGTTACATATGCTTTTAAAATACCCTCTGTGATGATGACAAACTCTGCATCCGGATCGCCATAAAAGCAGACCGGGGCTCCGGACGAAATTCCTGCCCTTTTGCCGGAACTGGATAACCAGATATACTTCTGCTTTTTCGGGTTACGCAGCCGGATCTGCATCCCGACCAAATATCCATCCTGCAGCACCGGACAAAAGTAGCCTTCTGCCCATACATTTAACTGCCAGTTACCTGCTGCATTTTTATAAAAACCTGGTACGTTTTCCAGCATACAACCTTCCCTCTTTAAAATCCGGCAGATGCCCACCGGATCAGATGGCACAGACCGAAACAATCCCGCCTCTATCTCTGCATCAGTAAGCATCCGGCGTTGCAGGTCCAATCGGTCTATCGTCTGCAACGTCAGATGACGTAACAAGCTCCGGTAGGTATGGTCTAACACGTTCACCGGAGCTTTGGTCTTTTCTGTTTTTCTGTCTGTTTCTTCCACCCGTTTTTTTGGGGTGTGATCCCTGTGCCCTTTTTCAAGCGCATCCCTCAGATCTGCATATGCACGTTTATAACGATCGGCTCCGACATATCCGGCTTTCTGATCCAGATACAAATCCAGCATATTTCCATGCCTGCCGCAGGAAAAACACTGGAATACATTTTTTTCCTTTCCATCCTTTCTGATACAGATTGTATTTTTTCCTCGCCGGTCGCCGCAGTACGGACAGCAGATGGGAATGGAATCCCCACCTGTATCCTGTAATTTTTCAATTCCAAGGTAGTCTGCAACCTCGCTGATATTAAAACTCATGAAATCATATCCTTTCTGCATCTTAGTGAATGTGATACCCGATACCACGTTGTGTCAAAAACTGGCAGACTTCTTCCTGGTGTACCCTGTGCACCGTAAACGTACACAGTTCTGCCGCCTGTGTCTGCAAAATGGGTTGCTGCACTGACCGTTGGATCGGTGCATTCCCCCGCTGTACCGGTTGCTGCCGCTGCATCCCCTGCCGGATACCATATGCCGGTCGCGGCATTCCCTGTCCGGATGTGGCGGCTGCCCGCCCTCCTGACATTGTGCTTTCACCTGTCGGAATACCGGTCTGGTAACTCATCCCGGCTCTTTGTACCGGCATGGTCTGTGTCTGCCTTTGCATCTGCTTCTGCATACGAAGATAGGTCTGTTGCTCCAGCTCCTGTTGCTTTTGCTGCATCTGCTTCTGTGCCGCTTCCTGTTCTTCTTTCCGTACAGCCGCTTCCCGCTCTCTGGCATAAGATTCTGCCTGTTGCATTACCTGCCTGGTTTCTGCTTCCACGCGTGCCTGTGCTTTTGCTGCTTCTTCTGCAGCAATGCGTATCCGCTCCCGCTCAAGTGCTTCCGCTTCTGCCTTTTTCTTGGTTATATAGGTAATCGCATCCTGCAAGTTTAAGTCCACTTCATACAATTTTCGTGCCGCCTCAAAATCATCTTCACCCGCAAGCTGCCCTAAGAGCATTATATTTTTCTGGTAAGACTGGATCGCTTCTGTGATCGCCATCTTCCAGTTTTTTTTGCTGCAGCTTTTGTTCAGCCATTTCTCGTCATAGATCTGTGTCCACAGATCATAGGTGATCCCTGCTTCTGCCACTGCCTCCTGGTAATATTTTGTGATCTCTGCCTCTCGCTCCTGCTTTTCGATACGCGCATATTCCTTGATTTTCCCATCCAGAGTATCGCAGGACTCCTTGATCATTGCCAGCAGCTCATCTGCCGCCATCTCAAATGCAGTATATGGTTCCAGGAACTGCTCCTTGACCACTCGTTTTCTCTCTTTAAGGGCATCACTCAGTTTGTTTAACGTAGCCCGCCCCTCTTTCATCTGTTTTATGGCGTCATCACCAGTATAATTGTTCAGATTATACTTCTGTAGTTTTTGGGCAAGCCATTGTTTCGTCTCGTCGAAATTGGTCTGGATTGCGCCGGGGGTGATCTTCGCTACAATTTGTAACTGTTCCATTTTTTCTGTCCTCTCTTTCTTATTTTTTATAGATTTTCTACCTGCACCGTTTTCATCACATAATACAGTTTTGCATCTCCTTTAGAGATACGGATTCCGTCTCTATGTTCCGCGATCGCCGCACCGGAAAAATATATTTCCGACACCGTCCGGATCAGATGGAACCGGAATCTTGCTTCCGCTTCATCTGCCGTTGCCAGGATCACCCTGCTCCCATAGGATTCCGGTTTACTCCAAACCGTATAGATCATGTAATACTCTATGGTTTCCTCTTCCAGATCTTCCTCATAGGCCTTCGACCAGGTTTCCCACAAAAACAGATACAGGATCGCCGCGATAACAAATGCCACGATCCCTGCCATGAATACACACAGTGAGACATCCATTCCTTTTAGAATATCAACCATCTTCTTTTCCCCTTTCCATTGAAAATTGTAAAAACGGTTCCATCGGTATCTCAAACAGTTCACAGATCAGTTCGGCTTTTCCCTGCCGGTATTTTCCATATCCATGCTGTTTTCCGGTTACGTTGGTTCCGATTTCATACACTTCTGCTGCATATTTTTTATGTTTCTGCCAGAAGCTTTCCATTTTTAACACATTCGTTTCCATTGTTTAGCCAGCACTCCCTCCTGCTTCGACAGATGCCGCTGTAATTTCAGGAACATCCGTTCCCGCTCAATACCACTGTGGATCTCCTTCCATAAAGCCATCCTATCCCCCTGCTTCGCATACAGCTTCTGACAGGATAGTTGCTGACACCGGGCATTACACGCCAACGCTTCATTCACAATCTCCAAAAGATTCAGACAGCGTGAAAAACAGGCATCTTCTCCCGGACGGATCACAAAAAATCCATTAACCCGTATCGAAAGTTTATATCCCTGTCCCAGTAAAAACTGCAGCAATACAGACCATTCATTTTCAAAAAAGCCCAGGCTTGGCTCCAGCATCTGTGCATGTGTTTGTAATGCTTTCATGTTCTAATCTTTCCTCTGCCTTCTGCACGTTATATTCTCCGACCAGACGGTCGATGGTCTCTCTCCATAAAAAAAATTCCAGTTCGATCCGTCTAAAATGTTCCTTCCGGTAGATCATCTGGCAGATTTTCTCCTCTTCCTGTGTGGTCAGGCTTAAAAATTGCCTCATAAACCACTGATATTTCTGCTCATCTTTCAACTTAGGCAGGTGATATTCGGAAAGCATCCGTTTTTGTATGACCTTAATCCGCTGCCGGATCTGCTGCCATAACTGTGCATATGCTCTGGCGTACCTTTGATCCCATTCAAGATTTGGAACAAGCTCCCGGTTTTTGTTCAGGATATAAATCTCATCCTGCAATTTCTGGAAACGCTGCCGCAGATCCATACTCTTGACACAGTCCTGAAAAACCGCATAATCCATGGCATCCCCTCCTTTCTCTATGTTAGTTTCATTTATCAAATAAACAGGATTGCTCCCGATTGTAATTGGATTCCGAGCGCAGACAACGCTCCACATGATAAGAAATAGTTCTCGCTATTTTTTAGACGTTCTGTATATACAGAATAGATGACCTCTATTAATAGAAATACGTCAGTTCTTCTTTTTCGGAAACTTAAAACATCCCCTGGCAAAATGCCGGAGGATGTTTCATTCCGTTAGATGATATGTTTTTTTCTCAAAATCTCTTTGATTGCGATGATTCGCTTGCAGATATACTGCTTGGATACTCCTACGCTTTCCGCAATCTCCGAGCGTGTCATGTCATTGTCGGCATACTCAAAAACATAATCAATGATCTGCCGGTCGGTCTCATTCTGAAGCACCTCAATGACCATATTTTCAAATTCACGATTCATCACTTCCTGACACACTTCGGATTCCAGATCATAATCGTATTTTAACTGTTTTGTCCACTTTTCATCGTCATTTCGTGGATGATCCAGAGATTTGATTCTTGCTCTTTGCAATGCTTCCAGCAGATTTCTGGTTACATTTTCGCTTTCCCCGATTATTTCCGCAAGTTCCGCGATCGTAGGTCGCCTTCCATGAAGCAGCTCATAGTCCATGCAGGCACTCTGCAACTGTTGGGTTTTTTTCACGATCCTGGAAGATCGTTTGATCGTTCCATCTTCCGATAGATATCTGGAAACATATTTTCTCACCCAGATGGTTAAGTAAGTCGTAAAACTCGCATTTTTGGTGACATCGAATCGCATGATTGCCTCATACAATCCAAGCATTCCTTCCTGCACGCAATCTTCAATTTCCCCTTCCATATAATCCTTGAAACTGTAATAATGCGAAACAATGTAGAATACATACTTCATATAAGCCAGGTATAAAATATTTCTGGCATCTACATTTCCCGCCTGGGCTTCCGAAACCAAAAGATAGGTATCTTCTTTCGGACTAATATCCGGCACCTGCAATGCCCATAGTGCATAGTCACGTATTTCTCTCTTATGTTGAAAAATAGAGTTCACTTTTTTATTCCCTGCCATTTTTCTCCCTTCCTTCCTTGCGAAACGAATAGAGTTATGATTCTTTTGTTACGAAATCTCCGCTAAAAAATCTGTCTCCATCTTTCGTCTGTCATTCTCATACTGTCGTGTAAAGATCCGCTCTTCCCGGAAAAATTCTGCATGCATTTGTTTTGTAAGTTTGGAAATCTCGCCTAAAAAGTTTTCTGTATAATATTTGCTTTTCACTTCTGGCAGATGATAATCCCATAAGATATGGCTCAATGGTGCTAACGGGATTCCCGTAATATGTGAGACCAAATCCATACTGAAATTCCGGTCAACATATAATTCCGCGATTTCCCGAATAGACCATTTTTCTTTTAATCGGTACATTACTTTTCTATACGGATTCGCCATTTTTACTCCTTTTCATACTAAATCATAAAATCATTTCTAGTCATTTGAGATTATGATAACCATACCAGGCAAACATCACCGGTAACTTCAGTTTGTCTGCTGCACGCCGCATACTTACTGTAATATAGCTGGTAGTTATGCCAAGTTCTTTCGCTGTTTCTGCTTTTGAAATCCCTCGCACCTCATTACAGATTGCAAGGATTCCATACTGTATCGTTTTTGGAGCATCCATATATACCTTCATCATCTCCTTTTCTACTTCCAGATAGTCCACCGCAAACTCCGCTGCACGTAATTCACTTTCTACATCCTGTCTACATGACAACTGTTCCTCTAATTTATTGCTTCCATATTCCTGGTATATATTCCGGTTTTTCCGAAAAATACTCATCAAACGATGCCTGATTCTGCTATAAGCGTAATTATGGAGACTTTTTCCTTTTGTGTGATCATACGAATCTACAGACTGTAAGTATTCAATATACGCCTCCTGATAAAAATCTTCTATATCCATATATTTCGCAAATATTGCACTTTTACGAACAATACTTCTGGTCATATATCGGATTTCTTCCATGTTTGCCAATAATTCTTTTTCTGCATTCTTACCTAACATGTTCCGCATCTCCTTTCTAACAAAGATTTCAGAATCTGTTGTACCAGTCGGCAATAATAAATCCCTGAGCTTGCAATGTGTAACTGGTCTCTCTGCAGACCCATCCGGTCTTCCAGGTAACGATAGACGCTATGCTGATCCATACCGCTCTCCACCACTTTTTTGATAACCCTGTGAGCTTCAATCCGCTCATGTCGTAGTTGTGCATCGGCAAGTGTTCCCGCTGGTTTCGTGCTACCTTTGATTGTGCTTACATAAGAATCGCACTGTGGAAATCTTGCGCATGCCCACGCATACCTTTCCGGATGAGTTGCGTCCTTCCCATAGATATCATAAAAATGAACTAATTTTGCTTTACTGCCACAATAAGGACATTTGATTTCTTTTTTTCTCATGTTTTACCTCCTTCACCTCTGCTTTTTTGCCCTCTTCCCGAAAAAAATCCAACAAAAAAAAGGACTGATTCATTTCCCTGTATTTTTACCAAGAAAATTTATCAATCCTTATCTTTGAATCTATTCTACCTAATTTGGGTTGTGTCTTGTCAATAGATTACTTCGTTATTTTCAAGAAATTAATTTTTCTGGATTGTAGCAATATGGCATCTTTCGTTCATTTTTATCGGATCAGATTTCTCTGATTCCTTAGTGCTATATATACGTCACTTTGTATTTTGCGTCAACTTAACTACAAGATGTAGATACATTCACATTTCACACCTGTATTGTAAGCGTCAAATAAAACAGTGTATAGAAA
>NZ_KI271112.1:4356-6328 GCF_000469345.1 Eubacterium ramulus ATCC 29099 | reverse complement strand
GTTCTTGCAGAATGAGGACGGGACACCGAGTAGCCAGCTTAAAAAGCGTATCTATGATTTGAAATGCAGTCTGCACGGTGGAATTATCCCCGTGTCTGTACCGCCAGAAGTACCGTTAAGGGAATTTCCGTACAATGCAGTTGTGGAACTTGTCAATCCCGTAGCCGATACGGTATCACGAAAGACCTATACGGGTGCTGATGTGGATTGGTATGTAAAGGCAGAAGATATTGTGTTGAAGAATAAAGGCAATCAGAACACAGGCACTTCACAGAACCATACACCGCAGGGACAACCGAAAAAATAGACTTGCTGAATAGATTTTCGTTGTAGAGGATATACGGAACTGTTATAATATGGGTATGAAGAAAGCGACAAATTAGAATTGAAAGGAGCAAACAACTATGAAAATGTCAAAAGAAAAAATTGATATAAGCATGTTTGCCCCATGCGGAATGAATTGTAAGGTTTGTTATAAGCACTGTTACAATAAAAAACCTTGTTCTGGGTGCTTGAATAGTGATAAAGGGAAACCAGAACATTGTCGTAAATGCAAAATAAAGGATTGCATCAAAGGAAAATCGTTATCCTATTGTTTTGAATGTGCTGAATATCCATGTAAGTTGATTAAAAATCTTGAAAAAAGCTATAATAAACGGTATCAAGCAAGTCTTATAGAAAATAGCCGTTTTGTTCAAGGACATGGTTTGGAACATTTCATGGAACAGCAGAAAATAAAATATACTTGTCCTAAATGCGGTGGCATTATTTCTATTCACGATAAAGAATGTAGCGAATGTCAAGAAAAAATGAAATAACAAAATTACAGTTTGACAACTTCATATCCATATACACAAAGCAGTTAGTCTTAGGATTGACTGCTTTTTTCATACCCAGAAAGGAGTGATTGATTTATGCGTATGATTTGGAACAAAGGACACCGTATCAGAGCCAGTGACAAGCACCTTGTCTATCATTTTTCCATAGGGACGCTTCTGTTTGTATTCGTGGCGGTTCTCCTGCTACTGAATATAAAACAGCTCATGCGTGCCGATTGGGAGCATTTCAGCTTGTTTGAGAATGGCTTGACGCTTTCCCCTTACAACTTCATAACCATACTGATAGCGACTGGTGCTTGTGTATTGGTCGCTTTTCTGTATTACCGCTTCTGTTACGACAGTTTCAAGAAGCTCCTGCACCGTCAAAAGCTGGCAAGAATGGTGTTGGAAAATAAGTGGTATGAAGCCGATACCGTACAAGACAGCGGTTTTTTTACTGACCTGCAAAGCAGATCAAGGGAAAAAATCGTCTGGTTTCCAAAGATTTATTATCAAATGGAAAAGGGACTGCTTCATATCCGCTGTGAAATTACGCTGGGGAAATATCAAGACCAGCTTTTACGGTTAGAGGATAAATTGGAAAGTGGCTTGTATTGTGAGCTGACCGACAAGACCCTGCATGACGGATATATCGAATATATCCTGCTTTATGATATGATAGCAAACCGCATTACCATTGATGAAGTACGGGCAGAGAACGGCTGTCTTAGACTGATGAAAAATCTTGTCTGGGAATATGACGCACTCCCTCACGCCCTTATCGCTGGTGGGACTGGTGGCGGTAAAACCTATTTTCTGCTGACGCTCATTGAAGCCTTACTGCATACCAACGCTGTCCTTTATATCTTAGACCCGAAGAACGGTGACCTTGCAGACTTAGGGACAGTTATGGGAAATGTGTATCATACCAAAGAAGAAATGATAGATTGCGTCCATGCCTTTTATGAGGGCATGGTACAGCGAAGTAAGGAAATGAAACGACACCCGAACTATAAGACTGGCGAAAACTATGCCTATCTGGGACTGCCACCCTGCTTTCTTATCTTTGATGAATATGTAGCATTTTTTGAAATGCTGGGGACGAAAGAAAGCGTAAGCCTGCTTAGCCAGTTAAAGAAAATCGTTATGTTAGG
>NZ_KI271112.1:3831-4256 GCF_000469345.1 Eubacterium ramulus ATCC 29099 | reverse complement strand
GTGGGACTTGGGCGTATCAGCGAATTAGGTTATGGTATGCTGTTCGGTTCGGATGTGAAAAAGCAGTTTTTCCAGAAACGTATCAAAGGGCGTGGCTATTGTGATGTGGGGACAAGCGTTATCAGTGAGTTTTACACGCCTTTAGTCCCGAAAGAACATGATTTTTTGCAGACTATCGGCTCTCTTGCACAAGCAAGGCAGGACGGGACGGCGACGTGCGAAGCGAAAGGCGACGGCACGGACTAGCCGTTGCTGGTGTGGCGAAGCCACGCCAGCAGGTAAAACCCCTCGGTATCTAACAGAGGGGTACGTTTGCAAATGGACAATAGACAAAAAACATAGGAAACATAAGGCTTATCGCATAGTTTCCTTGCAAAATTCAGATGTGAAGTCGCCTTAAAAAACTTCACACTTTACAGATTGGG
>NZ_KI271112.1:3435-3731 GCF_000469345.1 Eubacterium ramulus ATCC 29099 | reverse complement strand
AGCAGATCAAGGGAAAAAATCGTCTGGTTTCCGAAGATTTATTATCAAATGGAAAAGGGACTGCTCCATATCCGCTGTGAAATCACGTTGGGAAAATATCAAGACCAGCTTTTACGGTTAGAGGATAAATTGGAAAGTGGTTTGTATTGTGAGCTGACCGACAAGACCTTGCATGACGGATATATCGAATATACTCTGCTTTATGATATGATAGCGAACCGTATTACCATTGATGAAGTACGGGCAGAAAACGGCTGTCTAAAGCTGATGAAAAATCTTGTCTGGGAATATGACGC
>NZ_KI271112.1:2657-3335 GCF_000469345.1 Eubacterium ramulus ATCC 29099 | reverse complement strand
AAACCTATTTTCTGCTGACGCTCATTGAAGCCCTACTGCATACTGACGCTATCCTTTACATTTTAGACCCTAAGAACAGCGACCTTGCAGACTTGGGAACAGTCATGCCGAATGTCTACCATACCAAAGAAGAAATGATTGATTGCGTTAATTCCTTTTATGACGGCATGGTACAGCGAAGCGAGGAAATGAAGCGACACCCGAACTATAAGACGGGCGAAAACTACGCCTATCTGGGACTGCCACCCTGCTTTCTTATCTTTGATGAATATGTGGCATTTTTTGAAATACTGGGGACAAAAGAAAGCGTGAGCCTACTTAGCCAGTTAAAGAAAATCGTTATGTTAGGGCGACAAGCAGGTTATTTCCTTATCGTTGCCTGCCAGCGTCCAGACGCAAAGTATTTCTCGGACGGTATCAGAGATAACTTCAATTTCCGTGTGGGACTTGGGCGTATCAGCGAATTAGGTTACGGTATGCTGTTTGGTTCAGATGTGAAAAAGCAGTTTTTCCAGAAGCGTATCAAGGGGCGTGGCTATTGTGATGTGGGAACAAGTGTTATAAGTGAATTTTATACGCCTTTAGTCCCGAAAGGACATGATTTTTTGCAGACTATCGGTTCTCTTGCACAAGCAAGGCAGGACGTGACGGCGACGTGCGAAGCGAAAGGCGACGGCA
>NZ_KI271112.1:2239-2557 GCF_000469345.1 Eubacterium ramulus ATCC 29099 | reverse complement strand
AATAGACAAAAAACATAGGAAACATAAGGCTTCTGGCATGGTTTCCTAGCAAAAATCGGCTGTGAAGTTGCCTTAAAAAACTTCACACTTTACAGATTGGGGGTATGGTTCTGAATGAAGAACAATGGATAAAAGAATTACGGGAGAAACGGATTGCTTACGGTATCTCACAAGGCAGGCTGGCGGTGGCTTCGGGTATCACAAGGGAATATCTCAACAAGATAGAAAGCGGAAAAATGAAGCCGTCAAAGGAACTTCTTAATACTCTGCAAAAGGAACTGGCAAAGTTCAATCCAGAAGCACCGCTTACCATGCTGT
>NZ_KI271112.1:1627-2139 GCF_000469345.1 Eubacterium ramulus ATCC 29099 | reverse complement strand
ATCACAAGGGAATATCTCAACAAGATAGAAAGTGGAAAAATGAAGCCGTCAAAAGAACTTCTGGAAACTCTGCATAAGGAACTGGCAAGGTTCAATCCAGAAGCACCGCTTACCATGCTGTTTGATTATGTGAAAATTCGTTTTCCCACGCTGGATATACAGCACATCATCAAAGATATATTAAAACTGAATATCAATTATATGCTCCATGAAGATTACGGACATTACAGTTATACGGAGCATTACTCTTTAGGGGACATCTTTATCTATACGTCGGCTGACGAAGAAAAGGGTGTCCTTTTAGAGTTAAAGGGGCGAGGTTGCCGACAGTTTGAAAGTTACTTGCTGGCACAGGAAAGAAGCTGGTATGACTTTCTCATGGACGCACTCATAGACGGTGGCGTGATGAAGCGTATCGACCTTGCTATCAACGACCATACGGGCATTTTGGATATTCCAGAGCTTGCGGAGAAATGCAGGAAACGGGAATATATCGGAAAGTCCAGAAGTTA
>NZ_KI271112.1:1267-1527 GCF_000469345.1 Eubacterium ramulus ATCC 29099 | reverse complement strand
AAACGGGAATATATCGGAAAGTCCAGAAGTTACAAGTTTTACTTGTCGGGCGAGCTTATCAAGCATAGAGAGGACGACAGAGAATATATGGGGCGTACCCTTTATCTTGGTTCGCTGAAATCCGATGTGTATTTCTGTATCTATGAAAAGGACTATGAGCAGTACGTCAAGTTCGGGATACCGCTGGAAGAAGCCGATATTATCAACCGTTTTGAGATACGGCTACGGAATGAACGTGCCTATTATGCAGTACGAGATTT
>NZ_KI271112.1:0-1167 GCF_000469345.1 Eubacterium ramulus ATCC 29099 | reverse complement strand
TGGGCTTGGTTTATCGGCGATAACAGACAGAGCTTGAAGCTGACGACAAAGCCAGAGCCGTACACCTTAGACCGCACGTTGCGTTGGGTACAACGGCAGGTAGCACCGACCTTGAAAATGCTGAAAAAGATTGATAAGGGAAACGGTACAGACTACATGGAAACAATCGAACAGCAGGCAAAACTCACAGAAAAGCATGAAATGATAATCAAACAGCAGACGACCCCTGCAAAAGATTTAGTAGAAAGTTAGGAGTGATAAAAATGTGGGTATTATTAAAAGATTTCCTGCTGGTATCTATGGGAATGGGTATCGGTGTAGTCTTGATGTGTATTTTGAATGTCGGCAAAGAAGCTGACTATGAAATGAAACAATTAAAAGAAAGCGAGGACAATTAAATGAATTTCGGACAAAATTTGTATCAATGGTTTTTATCAAACGCACAGAGCTTAGTGCTTATGGCGATTGTGGTTATCGGTATCTACTTAGGGTTCAAGCGTGAGTTTTCCAAACTTATCGGCTTTTTGGTAGTTGCCTTGATTGCTGTCGGCTTGGTATTCAATGCTGGCGGTGTGAAAGATGTACTGTTAGAGCTGTTCAATAAGATTATCGGTGCATAAAATTTTATTGTGGGGCTGATGTATGGGTGCTATAATGTGAAAAAAGAAGTAATCGAGGTGTTCTATTTTGAATGAGAGAGAAAAAATTATTCGTTTATGGTTTGATATGTGGTTGAAACAGCAAGACTTAGGAATGGATAAAATTTTTACAGAAGATGTTGTTTATACGGAAAGCTGGTGTCCTAAATATGAAAATCTTAAAACAGTAAAACATTGGTTTAATGAATGGAATACTCGTGGTAAAGTCATTATTTGGGATATTAAACAGTTCTTTCATAAAGAAAATCAAACTGTCGTAGAATGGTATTTTAAAAATGAAATGAATACGGGAAGCGTTGAAGAATTTGACGGTATTTCCTTAATTGAATGGACAGAAGATAACAAAATCAAATCATTAAAAGAATATGGTTGCAATCTGAATAACTATAATCCATATCAACACAGCGATAACCCTCAATTTAGAGATGAAAAAACAAACTGGTTTTAAAACTTAATCAAATTATATCCATATACATAAAGCAGTTAGTCTTAGGATTGACTGCTTTTT
>NZ_KI271111.1 GCF_000469345.1 Eubacterium ramulus ATCC 29099 | reverse complement strand
TTTATGGTTGACTTTTCATAGCTGGTCTCCTTGTAAATCACTCTACTGAACACAATAAATTTGTAAAATCAATAAATCCGTCATATATTGAAGTAACATTTATCATCTTCATAGTTATTTCTTGATCATTTAAATAATACTGTATATCGCTTTGACTCGTAGTCCCTACTATAATGTTATAATCATTTACACACCCCAATTCTTCATTAAAAATGTTTCCATATGAAAGCTGACTGCCATTCTTTAAAATCGTCAGTTCAAAACTCTTGACTGTTCCTGTTCTTCTAATAATATTATCCTGTAAAAAACTATTACTCAACGTTTCTATCAGAAGAGATAAATACATAATATCCTTTTTCCTCGAATGCAATTTACCATATTTCCCTTTTCCCGAAATTCTTATATTTAAGCATTCATTATTTTTATAATAATCTATCATAAATCCACATGTTTCATAATACATCTTACAACTATCATTTTTAATTTCTTTTATTGGCTTACTGGGAAGTTCCTCTATATTCAAAACCTGCTTCAAATTATTTTCCAAAGCATTAATCCAATATTTGATTGACTTTTGTTCCACTAACTCTATCACAATCCCAATTCTATACTGCAACACTTTATTCCTTATTAACATCTGATTTATCCATTTGCTTATGATATTTCTCTTACTTAAAATCAATTCACCAACTGCAAAAATACACCCTAACAAAGATAAACCATCTGTATTAAACAAATTTGTAATATCCCATTTTATTTTTCCTGTTACAATAATTATAATAGCCCCAATAAGATATACAATTGATACCCCAAACATAATTCTATTAAAAAATTTTTTATTCATAATTATCTCCATACACAGACAAATACTTTTTATATATTATAGCACCTACATGCTATTATTTCCATCTTGTCTTATTCCTTGATATTCATTTTATATTACTATTTTCGTTCAACTCTCATACCTAAAAAACTCCCTAGCCATCATTTCCGCCGTAGCCCGGTTATCCCCCTTCTTCAAATACCCCTGCACAATCGTCCCAAACCTTCCCTTAACCATATCATCCTCAATATCGCAATATGCCTGCATCTCCCAGACAAAGCCATTGCCACATACTCTATTGGCTTGTCATCCAACAACCTATGCAGCTTCGCCAGTGACTGCTCTGTTGTCCTCAGAGCAGCCTCCACTTCTTCGCACTTTATCCGCAACATATTTCCATCTGTAAACCACACCTCAACATATCCGTTATCCATGTTATAAGCTCATTCCACGATTATCCATTCGATTATCTTTCATCTCATCAATCCATCCTTCCCATTATCTTACCCCATAAGACCTGTCATACCGTCTTATCTGCTGCTCTGTACGCTCCTGTTCCTTTACCTTACGAATAATCGTATCAATCTGCTCCGCACCGACATATCTCTTCACACGCTCCAGATCATCAACCTTTTCCTGCAACATTTCTGTCTTATCGCTCATATCCTTAATCTTACCTTTGTAAAACTCCACATCCTCTGACAATCTCTTCTTTTCGCAATTGCAGGACTTCCTCTTTTAGTCTTACACACTGGATTGTCAGATTCTTTATCAGTGTTTTAAGCTTATTCACAAATGGTATAACCACCTTATCCCGAAATGACTTAGCACTTGCAAATGCTCCCGGTTCCGGCAATTGCCACTCCGATGCTTCATCATACTTTCTTACATCACGCTGTAATAACTGCTCCGACTGCACCATCTGCCCTATATGCCTCTTAAGCTCATTCTGTTGCTTTTCAAGTTGAACATTATTCTGTTGCAAATCATTGTATTTCTGTCTTAATGCCTGAATATCAGATTGCAATGAATCATTCCTTTGCTCCAGAGTGTGATTGTCAGCAGATAACTGATCATTCACATTCTTCAATTTACTATTCGTATATTGTAAATCTTCATGCCGTTGTTCCAGTTCTTCATTATCTGTCTGCAACTGTAACTGCTTTTGCTTCAAATCATGATTTTCCATGCGAAGTCTGTCCTTGTGGCTTTCAAGCCTTGAATTTTCCATTCTCAAATCCTTATTACCTGCAAGCAATACTTCCTTCTCCTGTTGTGCTGTAATTCTCTCCTCGTTTGCTTTCTGTGTAGCTTCTTCTGCCAGTTCTTTTTCAGTTGTAGCATTCTTTAATTCCTGTTTCTTTACAAAAACCTCTTCTCCAAGCTGTGCAACCACAGAAGATATTTCCCGCTTCTGACTATCCAATTCAGCTACTTCCCTTGCCCGCTCTTTCTTTTCAAATTCAAGCACCGACAAATGTTTCTCATGTGTACCCTTTTGCAGCCATTCCACACCATATCGCTCCATGACTGTCGCAATTTCCTGCTTTTCTGATGCAATCCACTGATTTAATTCGGTAGCACCTCTAGTGCCACCGGTGAAGCCTTCTGCCGCTAGTGCAGATTTTAATGATACCCTTGTATCAAGTCCTCGCTTGCTTCCTGTAATATATGGTACAAAATCAATGTGCAGATGCAGTGTTTCTTCATCCATATGCAAATGTGCCGAGAATACATACAAGTTCGGATTTCTAGTTTGGAACTCATCCATAAATTCCGTTAAAATTCTTTTTGCCAACAATCCATCTTCACTTTTGGCATTCATATCATTTTTATTTCCGATTTGAAATATCACTTCATGAAATAACTTTTCCTGCTTGCTCCTCCTGATTTTTTCATAATAATTATCAATCACGCGATCTTTCCGTTTCTGTTTTGCATTATATCGTTCCCGTGCTTCATCAAACAATTTATGATAAACCTGCTTAATATCTCCCTGGCAAAATTCCACATTATCAGCACTTCTGTTTTTATCTACATTCTTAGCTGTAAATGCTCTGGTATTATGGTTCACAGAACCTTTTCCGATCATTGCACTTATCGTTCTCTCCATAGGCAATCTTCCCCTTTCTTTTATCTGTCATATTAGCGCCGAATACGGCGCAGGCTTTGTTACTTTCGTCGAAAGTAACGCAAAAGCACTTTTGACGGCTACGCCATCAAAAATGCAACCTGACAAATCAGGCTTTGCGCCCTGCCGGGAGCTTTTCTGCCTGCGGCAGTCAGTGTACACAAGCCTCCACTGTGTCAAGCACACCACATTTTCCTTATCGATTCTAACGGAAGCGTGACACGCAGCCATTATATATATTTAAGAAAAACTACCACCGAAAACTCTCCGGCACACCTCGTCTATCCAAATATTCCTTTCGAGCCCTTTCCTTTTCTTCTTCCGTTGGTGCACTAAGGAACAGACTGCTGATCTGTATCATAGGATTCTAACCTCTGCCGGGTACTCCGCCAGCTCCTTAGAGAAGTATCATTATCTTTCTGACTGTCATCGCCATGTCAGGGGCAACCTGACACTCATACCGGGAGTTCTCGCTGTTCTGCAACTGCAAAAGTTATGGCGTACCCGATAAAACGGCTATCATCAGAATTAACGTCTTAGTGACCTGTATATTCAGTTTTCAATTCAAGTGAAAGGATTCCATTTTTATTGATTGGAATTACTCCCTTCACTTATTTGGAATTGCTCAGGCTTTTGACACCCTATTTTTTTAAAATTTTTTAAATTATTTTTTTGAAAGAGATTTTAGAACAATAGATAAGTAGAAAAAGCTTCAAATCCTGTGTATAATTAAGAAATGAAGATCGAGACAAACGTAAATTTGTGGCATTGATAGCAGCTGGAGCGACTGTATTAACAATTATTGGTTCAATAGTAGCCGTAAAAGTAACAAGTAATTCACAAATAAAGGAACAGAAAATTGTAGCTGATCGAGAAATGAAAAGGAAGTATTATAATGCATTTATTGAGACTTTTACCCAAAAGTTATTTTATATAAAGTAAGCGTCAAATAAAACAGTGTATAGAAAAA
>NZ_KI271110.1 GCF_000469345.1 Eubacterium ramulus ATCC 29099 | reverse complement strand
TTAGAGCTGTTCAATAAGATTATCGGTGCATAAAATTTTATTGTGGTGCTGATATGAGAATGATATAATTGGGATATGAAATATACAAATAAATCTGTTGAAAAATGAGGTGTCAAAATATGGCAAATGAATTACTGGAAAACTTGGATAGACTTCATACAACTGAACTTGGCGTTATTAGAATTAAAAAGAACTTATCTTTGAATGTAGAAAACGTGATTGAATGGTGCAAAGAAAAAATCAGTCTTTCTAATGCAGAAATTATAAGAAAAGGGAAAAACTGGTACATAACGATTGATAATTGTATCATTACAATAAATGCGTACAGTTATACCATTATCACTGCTCACAAAGTAAAATGATGAATTATTCTATAAGAGAATTAGACGCATTTTCAGTTATTGGGCAGGAAGTAGAGCTTACGAATTACCAAAAAAGGAATATTCAGATTAGTACGCAGTTTTGGAGAAAGTTTAACAGTAATTTGAAGAAATCATATCTTTCACAATCGGGAAATTGGGTAAAATATGCTTTTATGGAACGGAGAAATGGAAAACTTTATTATTTCTGTTCTATACCAAAGCGAACTATTATTCCAGACAACTTTCTGTATAAAGAAATACCGTCTTATAAGTATTTGGTCATGGAGCATATCGGTGCTATGGAAAAAATATATGAAACTTATGGAAAAATTTATCAGGAAATTATTCCTAATACACCATATACCCCTATAAAAAATATTATCCTGCACTTTGAAAAATATGATTACCGTTTCCATTGGAATAGAGATAATTCAGTTATTGAAATTTGGATACCTATTCAAGATTAAAAACAATTTTATATCCCCACACACAAAGCAGTTAGTTTTAGGATTGACTGCTTTTTTCTTATCAAAATTTCAGATTGGAGTGATGAAATGGTGTCTGTTAGAGCTGTTCAATAAGATTATCGGTGC
>NZ_KI271109.1:68774-75253 GCF_000469345.1 Eubacterium ramulus ATCC 29099 | reverse complement strand
TTAGAGTTTACACAGAATTAATTACAGTCTCTATGCGAAAAAAATTATTGCTTTATTTTCATTTTTTATCCTAATTTTTTCAATTTCTTTTTCTGCTTATGCAGCTTCACCTACTCAACAAATAGAATACTTATCAGACGGAAGCTATATTGTTACTGAAATCGTATCTGAACCTTCAGATTATTCATTGTTTTCTACAACACAAACCAAAAGCAAAACAAGTACTTATTATAACGCAGCTAACGAAAAAATTTGGGCTGTAACTGTAACAGGTACTTTTTCATATGGCAACGGAACATCTACTTGTCTCTCTGCTTCTTGCACCACCTCTTTATATAGTAATTCTTGGTCCGTTGGCAATAAAAAAGCTAGTAAATCTGGTAACACTGCTAAAGCAAGTGCTACTGGTGTCCGTTATACTAACGGACACGCTGTTCAATCTATTACAAGAACAGTTACCTTAACATGTTCGGCTACAGGAAATTTTTCTTAGTAAAATAATTGTGTTTTTCCCATAAGAAACATAAAAAAGAAGTTCACTCCAGAAGGGAGTTGGCTTCTTTTTTTAATATACATTTTTCACTTCAATGCTATAAAATAAAAATAGACATCTGCAATCCACTAGCTTTTAACATTAGGTTAAGGTAGTCAAAGATAATAAATTATTATATACTTGGGATATAGGAAAATGAAAATCAAAAACGAACAATTTTATTATATATTGTCTGCATATATAGAAAGAAATTACTGGGATTAAAACAGAAATCAGATGATACGAAGCGCTATTTTTTGATATATGTCAAAAGACACAATAGATTTATTGATATATGGAAAAGGATCTGAGATGTGAATGCTTTATGAGCAGATGGATATTTTATCTGTAATGTATGAAATGTAACGGTAGAAATATTAAGAATACAATGTAAATCGAGGTCAAGAAAGAAGGTGACATTAAATATTAAATGCGTATATTGATCACTATTTATGGTTTTGAAATGTCCGAATTGTCATGTTATACATAGCAGAGATGCGAATGAAAACACATATTTTTTTCATAAAGAACTGTACTGTAATATGAGACTTTTTCTACACCAAACACTACACCAATTTTTGTTACTACACCAATTTTTACACCAATTTTCGTTACCAGACGTGACTATACGTGACCATATGTGAAATACACAAAAACGTTTTTAATCCAGTATTTACGCTATATTCCAGCAGTTTAGGCATTTTCAGAACTTCCTATAATTTTATATTTAACATATTTTGCTACTTTGGTAAACAGTTTCGAACATCTGTTTTGAATTTGATTCCGAGAAATATGTGTTTGAACGAAATGGACAATGATACGGCAGTACAGGTACATTTCGCTGTTTCGAGTTTATGAAGAAAGGATTTTGACTGTATGAAATTTGTAATTCAGCGTGTACAGCACGCTTCCGTGACAGTAGACAACGAAGTGATTGGAAAAATCGGGAAAGGATTTTTAGTTCTGATTGGTGTTTCCGAGGAAGATAACACCGAGGTTGCAGATAAGATGATTAAAAAACTGATTGGTATGCGTATTTTTGAGGATGAAAATGGAAAAACCAATCTGGCACTTAAAGATGTAAATGGGGAACTGCTGCTGATTTCTCAGTTTACCTTATATGCAGACTGCAAAAAAGGAAATCGTCCATCCTTTATTAAAGCAGGAAATCCGGAGCTTGCAAACAGCTTATATGAATATATCATTGCGGCATGCAAAAAAGAACTTCCGGTTGTAGAGACAGGAAGCTTTGGTGCAGATATGAAAGTAGAACTGATGAATGATGGACCGTTTACCATTGTGCTGGATTCGGATGAACTCATAAAATAATAAGTGCTGGCAAGCCAGGAAGAATTTCATCATTGACGAAAAAAAATCAATATGAATGGTTTTATTCATAGTATGATTGTACTTAACAGACCGGGGCATTTTATTGCCCAGGTCTGTTTTCATCTTCACTCTGTTTTCCTATTTTTTCTTTTAATCTGTCATATACCAGTTGGCGGAACAACGTATAACATACCGATGCAAGTGGAATAAACAGAAACATTCCAACGATTCCCATGAGTTTGCCTCCAGCGATCACAGCCAACAGTACCCAGATGGATGGCAATCCCACGGAGTTTCCTACCACATGTGGATAGATAAGATTTCCTTCAATTTGCTGTAATACAAAAAATATAATCAGAAACACAACAGCCTGTTGTGGGTTTACGATAAAAATCAGAAAAACGCCAAAAATGCATCCTGCAAAGGCACCAAAGATTGGTATCAATGCGGTACAGGCAATCACGACACTGATCAGCAATGCATAAGGCATGCGGAAAATCGTTAATGTCAGCAAAAAGAGACCACCCAGAATCAATGCTTCCAGACATTGTCCGGTAAAAAAGCGTGTAAAACTTCTGGAAATCATGGCACAAATACCAAAGAGCTTCTCTGCTCTTTCTTCTGAGCAAAATGCGAAAATTACTTTTTTAACCTGCATTTGCAGTTTTTCTTTTTGGAATAACAGATAGCAGGCAAAGGCAAAGGCCAGAAATCCAGTCACAATTCCCTGAAAAACAGAACCGATGGCAGAAATGGTGGAACCAGTAATTGTTTTCGCACTGTCTTTTAAAAAATCAGAAACTGTCTGCAGAATCTGCTGTGTATCAAATGTTTGCATTCCCATCAGGTGTTTAACCAAAGGAACCTTTTTATTCAGATGCTCCATACTGGATTGAAATTGTGGTACAAAATCTGTGATATTTTCATTCAACATGGAAAAACTGTTCGTCAATTGCGGAATCATAAAAAACAGAATCAGCCAGATGATCGTAATAACGATGAGCAATGTTAATAAAAAGCTGGCAATGCGAGTCGATACTCGATAGCTGTCCGATTTATTACGAAATAGCCTTTTTTCAATAAAACGCATAGGAATATTCAGTATAAATGCCATAATGCAGCCAACGAGGAATGGCAGCAAAATTTCCCAGACAGTACGCAGCAGATTCCATTCGGTGTTAGTTTTCCCAAGGATCATGATAAGCAAAACTGCAATGATAAGCAGTAAATATTTATGCTTTTGTATATAATCCTGAAATTTCATTTTAGTCCTCAATTCTTTCTATTTTAATTCTTTCTATTTTTTATCCATTTACATAACTGGATGATCGGCAAACTCAAAAATGCGTAGAGATATACAATTCCAAGTTGTGCCAACGTCAAAGTCTGCACTTTAAACAGATTTTGTAATCCCGGAAGTGTGAGAACCCCGGTGATTAATACAGCTCCCAGTGCAAATGCACCGATTAACCACTTGTTATTTTTCATTTTTTTAGTGAACAGAACCGGTTTTTCTGATTTGCAATTAAATCCATGAAATAATCGCGCCAGACAAAGGGTTCCAAAAGCGCAGGTGCTTGCAAGAAGAGCATTTCCCTGTTGTAATCCCGTGAGATAAGAACAAACGGTTGTCGTTCCGATTACCAATCCATCCAACCCGATTTTTTTCATAAAAGAGGCAGTTAAAATAGAACTGGTGGCAGCTCGCGGGTGTTCTTTCATCACATCATCTGTGTGCGGTTCAAGTCCAAGGGCAATCGCAGGCAGACTGTCTGTCAATAAATTAATAAATAACAAATGTACCGGTGCAAAAGGAACCGGAAGTCCTGCAAGGGATGCCGTTAAAACAGTTAAAATGGCTCCTAGATTTCCTGATAACAGAAATTCAATGGCATGCAAAATGTTGCGATACAGATTTCTTCCGTTTTTCACTGCTGATACAATAGTAGAAAAATTATCATCTGTTAAAACCATGTCAGAAGCATCTTTAGCAACTTCTGTTCCGGTATTTCCCATAGCAACGCCAATATCAGCCTGTTTCAATGCCGGTGCATCATTTACACCGTCTCCTGTCATAGCTACTATATTTCCGCGTGCCTGCCATGCGCGGACGATGCGGATTTTGTGTTCCGGTGAAACCCTGGCATAAACAGATATTTCAGGAACCAGTTCCTGCAATTCCTGATCGGACATCGTATCAAGTACCGCACCTTCACAGGCTTTTGTATCTGGTGTCAGAATTCCAATTCGTCTGGCAATGGCAGATGCTGTCGCAATGTGGTCTCCGGTAATCATGACCGGTCGGATGCCTGCACGGATGCAGGTTGCTACTGCTTCTTTTGATTCCGGACGTGGCGGATCCATCATAGAGATCAGACCAAGAAATGTCAGATGAGATTCATGCTCAAAGGTTAGTTTGTCAATAATAGTAAGTTCTCTGTAGGCAAACGCAAGTACGCGCAGTCCTTGTTCAGAATATTGCTGATTTTGCATCTGAATCCGTTTTTTCTCGTCACTGTTCATAGGAATTGTGCCATTTGTTGTCCAGATCGCATCTGTTCGCTGTAATAGTACATCAACCGCACCTTTCACAATTAAAATTTGCTTTTCGGAAAAATCAGAACTATGATCATCTTTAGAACATGTATGCAGTGTTGACATCATTTTACGATCACTGTCAAAAGGAAGTTCGTCGATTCTTGGATATTTTGCCTGTATTTCAGAAATAGCAATGTGCATCTGTGGTTCCATCTGCAATAAGGCGACTTCCGTCGGATCGCCGATTTCTTTATTTTCCTGTTCAATTCTTGCATCATTACATAACACACTGGCAAAATACAGTAATTTATTAGAAGTATCAGAAGGTGTTGTCTCATCTGCAGGAACAGACTGTCCATTTACATAATAGTCTTCCACTGTCATTTTATTCTGAGTCAGAGTTCCGGTTTTATCTGAACAGATGACGGAGATGCTTCCGAGTCCTTCTACTGCCTGAAGTTTTCGAATAATGGCATGTTCTTTTGCCATTTTTTGTGTACCAAATGATAAAACGATCGTAACAATGGAACTTAATGCTTCCGGAATAGCGGCAACCGCCAAAGCGACAGCAAATAAAAAGGCATTTCCAATCGATTCACCGCGAAAAACACTGATTCCAAACAAGATTCCACAAAAGACTAAAATAGCCATGGAAAGTTTTTTGCCGAAAGAATCAAGTGATATTTGCAACGGGGTTCGTTTCGCAGAGGTATTGTGTAAAAGATTCGCGATTTTGCCGACTTCTGTATGCATGCCGATGTCAGTAATAATAATTTTTCCGCGCCCATTGGTAATGAAACTACCGGAAAATACCATGTTTCTGCGATCACCAAGCGCTACCTGGTCTGGAATAGCATCGGTGATTTTATCAACACTGAGACTCTCACCAGTCAGGGCACTTTCATCAATTTTTAAACCGGCACACTCCATAATCCGGCCATCAGCAGGAACGATATCACCGGCTTCCAAAAGGACGATATCGCCTGGAATCAGGTCTCTGGCAGGAAGCTGCACAACACTTCCGTCACGAAATACGGATGCTTTTGGTGCGGATAAGTTTTTTAAACTGTTTAAAGAACGTTCTGCCTGTCGGGTTTGCACTGTTCCAAGAATGGCATTTAGAGTGATAACGACCAGAATAACGACAGCACTTTCTGCGTCACCAAGCAGTCCGGATATGATTGCCGCAATAATGAGAATAATTACAAGAAAATCCTGAAATTGTTCCAGAAAAAGTTTCCATAAAGGTTTCGATTTCGCAGCGGTCAGTTCGTTCCAGCCTGATGTGCGGCGGCGTTCCTCTGCCTGCGTGGATGTCAGTCCGTCTATGGGGCTGTCAAAGTGTTTCATAACCTGCGTTGCGGTCAGTTGATACATTTCTTTCATGTTAATCCTCCTTGTATCTGTCTGCATCATGTTATCTGCAATTTGCTTGTTGATTATGCAAACTCAGGAATCTTTGAATGAAAAAAGAGACCCTTATTGCACAATCAATGTACAATAAAAGTCTCACCGTTTGCTTACGACACCGGATGTTTCACATCGTACTGACGACACCGTAAACGTGGAATCACGTAGGTTACTCCCTCTTATTGACTCTACTATATATGATAAGGAGGGAATGTGTCAAGGAAAAAATTATTTCTACGACCGTATTTCTATGATGTTGGGGGCAAAAGATGCCGTACGAATTATTCTTTAATCAGACTAAATCATCAGTTCCACATTTTGTTCGATTTCAACACTGGTGTCAAGAAGATCATCTTTGTAACGAGCATATTCTTCAGGCTCTATACGCCAGGCCAGTCCGCAGCCGGCGGATAGTTCCCTTGGAACGGGGATCAGACGACCGGAGATGCCATGCTCTTTACAATATAGCTCCATAGCCATAGCTGCTGAGGTTGTATGAAATGTTAAAATCTGATAAGGTTTTTTCTTTCGCATGACGATAATTCTCCATTTTTCTGATAAGTTATGATATATAGCCACAGCCTGATAGAAGGCGGACTGATCTTCTGTTATTATGCCTGAAATGTAATTTCAAGTCAAACGCATGTGAGACTTGGTGCGTGATTCTGGT
>NZ_KI271109.1:0-68674 GCF_000469345.1 Eubacterium ramulus ATCC 29099 | reverse complement strand
CATATTCTTCTCAGAATCACTGCACTCTACACAAGCAATCGAACAGAATGTTCGATTGCTTGCATGACATCGTATTATAACTCAGAAATCGTTCCTACATAAGGAATCATCAGATAAGCGCCACTTTCAATCGTATCGCTGGTCAAATGATTCATCTCTTTCACCTCATCAATATACTCCTGACGATCAAAAGAGCAGTTTCCCATATATTGATCTGCCAGTGTCCATAAAGTATCACCCTCTTCTACCTGAATTGTTTTATAGTAAACATTCTCTTCATGTACGGAAGAAGCTTTTACCTGATTTCCTTTCAGACAGCTTGTGCTCACCAATACCGTGGCCAGAATAGTAAGAAACATAAAAGCGATTCCCAAAATCTGCCGTTTCAGTGCCTGTTTCTTTTTAGCTGCACGGATACGTGCTTTTTTCTGGTTCTGTGTTCTGGCCTGCGCTTTCTGATACGGATTTGTATTGTAAATTACGGAATATGTACTCATGTGTGTGTCCTCCCATACATTCTCTGCTTTACACAGTACTAGCTAAATGTCCGAAACCATGTTCGGAACACCTGTTCGATAATTGTATTATACAAAACGTGTGTTCGGATGTCAAGCAAAAACACGAACAGATTTTCGGAACAAGTTTTCGAATATGTTTGAAATCATTAGTTTGTTATGCTATAATTTAATCATGAAACAGGTAATGAATATTAAGGAGCGTTAAATATATTATGTCATATGGAAAGATCAGCGATAAACAAAGAGAAATTTTAGAATATATCAAAGCAGAGATTTTAAATAAAGGATATCCACCTGCAGTGCGTGAAATCTGCGAAGCTGTCAAACTAAAATCTACCTCTTCTGTTCATGCACATTTAGAGACACTGGAGAAAAACGGTTATATTCGCCGTGATCCTACCAAACCACGTGCTATTGAAATTGTGGATGAGAACTTTAATCTGACCAGACGAGAAATGGTTAATGTACCGATTGTCGGCAGAGTTGCAGCCGGAGAACCGATCCTTGCGGTAGAAAACATTGAAAATTATTTTCCGATTCCGGCTGAATTTATGCCAAATGAACAAACATTTATTTTACAGGTTCAGGGAGAAAGTATGGTCAATGCCGGTATTTTGGACGGGGATTATATTCTGGTAGAACAGCAGACAACAGCAAACGACGGGGATATGGTAGTCGCACTTGTAGATGATTCTGCTACGGTTAAAACCTTTTATAAAGAAAATGGTTATTATCGTCTGCAGCCGGAAAATGATTTTATGGAACCGATTATCGTCTCCGATGTGATGATCATGGGAAAAGTGATTGGAACATTCCGATTCTTTAAATAAATGCAATTCTGCATGTAGACAGGGAAAATCCGGAGCAAAATCCAAGACAGGACGATTGAAAATCATCCGTGTCTGTCTGGATTTCTGCTCCGGATTTTTCTTTACTCAGATAAACGAAAAATTACAGTTCTTCCGGTGAAATAACTTTACCATCCTGCCAGATTCTCTCAAGATCATAAAACAAACGATCTTCTTTAGAAAATAAATGAATAATAATATCCTTATAATCCATTAAAATCCAGCTGGAGTTATTATTTCCTTCTTTCTGTGCGCAGTGATATCCTGCTTTGTAAAGTTCCTCTTCTGCTGCGTCCATCATTGCCTGCAGTTGGTTTGTATTTGCAGCACTTGCAATTACAAAATAATCTGCAATGACAGAAATTTCACTGATATCAATTACCTGCACATCTTCTGCTTTTTTGTCAGATAATGCGTGACAGGCGATTTTCGCCATTTCACGGGATACGTCATTCATACTACTCACCCTATTCCTTTCTGGTTGTTCTTCTGGCTTTCAAACCAGTTTTTATAGTAATTATAAGCGGCCAGTGTTGTCGGATCCATTGTCTGTTCCTCGTGTTTTTTCAGATATGCTACGGTATCTTTTAAAATATAATAGACCGTCATATCGAGATCCTGGTCAGCCATCTTACGCAGTTCTTTTAAATGAGGAGCCTTGTCTCGGTTTGGTTCAATGTAATCTGAGATAAAAATAATCTTATCCAGAAGACTCATGTCCGGAACTCCTGTGGTATGGACACGGATGGCATGCAGGATATCAAAATCGGTAATATGATATTCCTGTTCTGCCAGAATTGCACCACATTTTGCATGCAACAGAGACGGATTCTTGTATTCTGCATCGCTGATAGAGGTCTTGTATTCCCTGCAGAGTGCGATTTTTGTGTCATCATCCATATACTTTGCACAGTCATGCAAAAGACCTGCCAGTTCGGCGGTATCTTTGTCATAACCATACCGTTCAGCAAGATGACGGGCTGTTTTGGCTACCCCAAGTGTGTGCTCGTATCTTGCAGGTTTTAATATTGTTTTTAAATTATTTTGTATTTCTTTTACTGTCATGCGAAATCCTCCCGGTAAAGAGCGTGGTCTCTGATATACTGTTCAGCCTGAGGCGGAAGCATGTAACGGATAGTAGTTCCCCGCATAATACGTTCGCGCAGCTCTCTGCTGGACACACTGAAATTCGGCGTGTTCAGGCGATAAAAACCGGAATGATATTTTTCTTTCAGATATACAATCTGCCGGTCAACTTCATCTGCATTGAGATTTCCGCGGACTGCAGCCAGTATATTGGCATATTTGCAGATTTCCTCCGGATGCCTCCAACTGTCAAAATCGAACAGGGAATCCGCACCAAGGATGAAATAAAGTTCGCAGTCCGGATAATCGTTATGAAACCGAGCCAACGTCACGTATGTGTAGTTGACGCCGGTGCTTTCAATTTCACGATAAGAAATTGAAAATTTCGGATTATCAGCAATAGCTGCTTCTACCATATGACAGCGGTGAATGCTCATTTTTTCTCCCATAAAAGCCTTGTGGGGAGTATGCCCGGTAGGGAGAAAAATGACATGATCCAGTTCAAACTGGTCACAGGCATTTTCTGCAATCAAAAGATGCCCATAATGAACGGGATTGAAGGTACCGCCAAATATACCGATTTTCTTTTTGTTCAGAGTCATATACCATACTCCATTTCTGACGGATTAAGGCAAAACAATCTTTGGATTTTCCTTATCCGGTTTATATAATACAATTTTCTTGCCGATTACCTGCACTACCTGGGAATGGGTACGTTCTGCGATTACAGCTGCAATCTCGCGTGGATCATCAAAACAGTTTTTTAACACACTCAATTTAATCAATTCATGTGTATTAAAACATTCAGTAATCGCATTTACTATTTCCGGTGTCACACTGGATTTGCCGACCTGAAAAATCGGTTCCAGATTCATGGCAAGACCTTTTAAATAAGCTCTCTGTTTACTTGTCATAATTATTCTCCATAGGCTCACTGTGCAGATGCATCGTCTGAGAAGAAATCTGCAGGGTGAAATGATATATTTTTATTTGTAGTAATCAAAAGAAAGTCCATACATGCGTACGGTATCACCTTCCTGAATACCTAAGTTTTCCAGTTCCTCTAAAATTCCCTGATCTTTTAAGAAACGCTGGAAGAACAGGAAACCTTTTTCGGATTCAATATTGGTATATCCAAGCATTTTTTCAATACGAGGACCTTCTACCACAAATTCATCTTTTTCTTCGTCATAGGCAACAGTATACGGTTCATCCAGATACATTGCAGTAGACGGATCATATTCCTGTTCAAATACAACCGGTTCACGATCCATGCCCTGAAGCATCTCATTTACTGCATATAATAATTCCTTCAGTCCTTTTCCGCTGACTGCTGAAATGGCAAACACGCGAATGCCCTGTGGCTCAAATTCCTGTCGCAGCTTTTCCACCGGATCCTCATCCCCGGCATAGATCGCATCAATTTTGTTAGCTGCAATCACCTGTGGCTTTTTCGCCAGATCCGGATTGTAAGCTTCCAGTTCCTTATTGATGGCATAAATATCTGCGATTGGATCACGACCTTCTGTGGAAGCCGCATCCACCATATGGATCATGACACGGGTGCGCTCAATGTGTTTTAAAAATTCATGTCCAAGACCGATTCCTTCAGATGCCCCTTCAATCAGTCCCGGAATATCTGCGATGACAAAGCCCTGACCTTCTGACAGGTCAACAACGCCCAGATTCGGGTTTAAAGTTGTGAAATGATAGTTGGCGATCTTTGGCTGCGCATTTGTCACTCTGGACAGTAAAGTGGATTTTCCAACATTTGGGAAACCTACCAGACCTACATCGGCAATGACCTTGAGCTCCAGGCGAACTTCCAGTTCAATCCCCGGTTGTCCCGGCTGTGCATATTTCGGAGCCTGCATGGTAGCTGTCGCATAATTCTGGTTTCCTTTTCCACCACGACCTCCACGCAAAATAATCTGACGGGTATTTCCACCGGACATATCCGCAATGACTTTATCTGTCTGTGCATCACGGATGATGGTTCCTGCCGGGACTTTTACGATGATATCTTCACCGTTTTTACCATGACAGTTTCGCTTTTTACCTTCTTCCCCGTTTTCCGCAGCATATTTGCGGCGGTGTCTGAAATCGGTCAGTGTATTCAGTCCCTCATCGACCTGGAAGATGACATCTCCGCCTTTTCCTCCGTCTCCGCCGTCAGGACCGCCGTTGGGCACATATTTTTCCCGGCGGAAGCTGACATGTCCGTCTCCGCCTTTTCCTGATTTTATAATAATTCTTGCACTGTCTGCAAACATAAGTTTCTATTCCTTTTTTTATAGTAGAAAATAGACCCGGCTATGAAAGTCGAGTCTATTGATGGATTCATTATTCGTTCGTTGCTACTGGATAAACGGAAGCCTGTTTTTTGTCTCTTCCTTTTCTCTCGAATCTTAATACACCATCTACTTTTGCAAATAATGTATCATCTCCGCCGATACCTACGTTCACACCCGGGTGAATCTTAGTACCACGCTGTCTGTATAAAATATTTCCAGCTTTTACAAACTGTCCGTCTGCTCTTTTTGCTCCTAATCTCTTGGACTCGGAATCACGGCCGTTCTTTGTAGAACCTACACCTTTTTTATGAGCAAAGAACTGAAGATTCATGTTCATCATGTTTCCTACACCTCCTCGAAGATCAAATCAATATATTCTTCGTAGTTACTCTCCATGTTCTCGAAACCTAAAATCAGCGATTTCAGCAAAAGCTGTGCATCTGTTCCATTCTTTTCCGTAATTCGAAAAGATATCATTCCGTCTGCCTCATTGGTATCACAATAAAACAATGTTTCTGTGAATGTTTCAATGGAATTTATGCAGTTGATCGTCATTGCGGATACCGCAGCACATACGATATCATTTTCATCGGAATATTCTGCATGTCCCAAACAATCAAAACCAACAAACTGCTGATCATGGTTCTGGTAAACTGTTATTTTTACCATTACATGTTACCTTTTCAATTAACCATTAATCTTTTCGATTTTAACTTTTGTAAAGGACTGTCTGTGTCCGTTTTTCTTATGGTAACCGGTTTTTCTTTTATATTTGTAAACGATTACTTTTTTTCCACGTCCGTTAGCTACAACGGATGCTTCTACGGTAGCATTCTCAACAGTCGGATTACCGATTTTCAGACTTCCGTCATTTACTGCTAATACCTGATCGAAAGTTACTGTCTCACCAGCCTCTACTCCAAGCTTTTCAATGGTAATGATATCGCCTTCAGAAACTTTGTACTGTTTACCACCTGTTGCTATAATTGCGTACATATGGCACCTCCTATTTATCATTACTCGCCAATTTCGGTGCTGCAGATCCTGCAGTCTTATACCTCGTTGTGCGGCATCTTTAGTATAATAGCAGACTGTTTTTATTCTGTCAACTGTTCTGCCAAACTTTTTTCAACTTTTTTTCTTGTGAGCTCCACAAGGTTCAGTTTTGTCATATCGATCACCTGAACCGGAACAGAATCTACTTTTACACAGCGGCGCAGATGCTCCATGACGGTATTCCGGTCTTCTTCCTGTTCCAGATTGATAAAATCAATAATGACAATTCCGGATATGTTGCGGAGCCGAAGCTGTGCAGCTGTCTCTTCTGCTGCTTCCAGATTAATTTTCAGAAAATGTTCCTGCCGATTCTTTTTATTTACGCTCTTTCCTGTGTTGACATCCACTACAGTCAGTGCCTCCGTCGGCTCAATTACCAGATAGCCACCGGATTTCATCCAGACTTTTGGCTGCAGCGCTTCTTCGGTTTGTTTATTTAGATTATAAAGTGCAGCCAGTGGAAGTAAGGGGTCCTCATACAACCGAACCGGTATTTGTGCAAAAACCGGGTCGGAAAACTGTTGCTGCTCTATTTGTTCATACACCTGCGGCAGATCGGTGACAATCTCTATCAATCCTTCCTGTCGACTGTTTTTCAGATAGCCCATATAACTTTCCGGTGTGCGGCTGACACAGGAAAAACAGGTCCGCATGGCTGCAGTATCACAGATTGACTGCAACTGCGTTTTTAATTGTTGCAGTTCTGCCAGAAGTACCGGCGCCTCGGCTTCTTTTGCGTTTGTACGGACAATAATACCATAGGAACCATCCCATTCCGGTTCCAGCAGTGTACGGAACTGCTCTTTTTCAGCTTTTGTCAGTTTGGAAGAAAAGCCGAGCCGGCAGTCGCCGCTGGTCACTACCAGATATCGGCCGGTCAGATTCAGATTACCAGAAACAGTCGGTGCTTTCGTCTTGACACTCTCCCGTGTTACCTGCACCAGAAGTTCATCTCCCTGTACCAGTCTGGAAGATGGGATTTTTTTTGCAAACACAGGTGCAGCCTTTTCTTCCATGGAATAGTAGCAGGAAAGCCCCGGCTTGATTTCAATAAATGCAGCCTGAATATTCGGAACGACTTTCTGTACCCGTCCTACATAGATATTTCCCAGGATGGATTCCTGCCCGAGTTTTCGGCAGCGTACTTCCAGCATCCGGCGTTCGGAAACGGTGGCACACATACGCACCTGATGACTGTTGACAGAGGTATCTGTGATAATGACTTTATGCTTCAATGACATCACCTGCCTGATACAGCGGTCTTAATCCGTCCTCGGTGTGTTCGTAAGTTTCTACTCTGTGGATCTGCATATTAAATGGATGATATTTTTCCCCAAAATACTGATAAAAATCCTGTAATACCAGTTCTGGTTTGATATTGTCAGTGCTTCCGGCAGAAAGTTGAAGGAAAAATCCCTGCCAGCCAAGTTCTTTTTCCACATATGGACGGAACACATAGATTAGCGGCTTGAGGTCGATGACACGCTCACTCTTCTTCGTCTGCTTTGTCACTTCGATATTGCTCCGTTCTTCATAATAGATACGGATTTTTTCTTCCAGTTCCTCCTGGGTAAAATCAATCTCATTTTTAAAATATACAATATAATCTGCCGCTCCCACTGCCGTCATTGCTTTTTTTTCATCCTGCCGCAGGGCAACATATTGCGTAATTTCGATACCATCAACCATAACCGCATTCAATGCAGCGATGGATTCTTGCGTGGATTTCGTAGATTTTGCTTCAATATCCAGGTATTCTCCGTCACTGGTGATGCCTACGCCTAAAGGTGCCGCAAAGGACATGATCTGGTGCGGTGAGAATCCTTCGGAATAAGCAATGTCAATATTGGCACGGCGCATGGCTTTCTGAAAATAACGCATGATGTCCAAATGTCCGATAAAACGCATAACACCGTACTTACGGAATTTAATTCTGATTCTCATAGCATACGCCTCCTTTATATTTCATGGCTCCGCAACCGGCACATTTCTGGCGGCAATTCGGAGTAACCGTTTCCTCATTGGCTGCATGCCATTCACGCAACAGGAACTGTTTCGTTACACCTGCATCGATAAAATCCCATGGGAAGATTTCATCTTCCTGACGGGCACGGGTAGTATAAAAGTCTGTATCAATCTGTTCTTCCGCAAACGCATCCTGCCAGATCTGATCGTCGAAAAATTCAGACCAGGCTGCGAAAATGCCTCCTTTTTCATAGACACGGATCAGTGCATTGCAAAGACGTCTGTCACCTCTGGCAAGGATTCCTTCGATCATTGTGACATCTGCTTCATGCCAGTTATATCGAATACTCTTCTTATTTAACTGAGATTTGATGGTCTCATTTACAATCTTTGCCCGTCCAAGGAACTCATCTTTTGTGCACATCGGGCTCCACTGGAAAGGTGTAAACGGTTTTGGCACAAAGAAAGAGGTACTTACTGTGATCTGACATTTTCCATTTCGCTGATCCTTCGGGATTTCATAATAACGCTCGGCAATTTCTTCTGCAAGTTCACCGATGGCTTTCATATCTTCTATGGTTTCTGTAGGTTGTCCCAGCATGAAATATAATTTCACTTTATTCCATCCACCTTCGAAGGCAAGTCCGGCACCATGCAGAATATTTTCCTTGGTCAGACCTTTGTTGATGACATCACGCAGACGCTGGGAACCGGCTTCCGGAGCAAAAGTCAAACTGCTTTTTCGGATATCCTGTACTTTACTCATAACATCCAGTGAAAACGCATCGATACGCAGGGATGGCAGGGAAATATTTACGCCTTTATCTTTAAATTCATCGATCAGGAAAGTCAGCAGTTCTTCCAGATAGGTGTAATCGCTGGAACTTAAAGAACTCAAGGAAATTTCCTCATGTCCGGTACTGGTCAGCATCTGATAAGCTTTTTCTTTTAACATTTCAAGACTGCGTTCCCGCAGTGGACGGTACACCATACCGGCCTGGCAGAAACGACAGCCACGGATACAGCCTCGCTGAATTTCCAGAACAACGCGATCCTGTGTGACTTTAATAAATGGTACCAGCGGTTTGTCCGGATACACAGATTCGGACATATTTTCCACTACCTGACGGTGGATCACAGTAGGAATATCCTCATAAACCGGCTGAAAACAAGCGATGGTTCCGTCTTCTTTATAAGATACCTCATAGAGAGACGGTACATACAGTCCCGGAATCTTAGCTGCTTCGTGTAAAAAGTTCTGGCGGCTGTAACTGCCATCCTCTTTCATCTGTTCATAGAGATCAAAGAGATCATCGTATACGGTTTCGCCTTCTCCGATATAGAAGATATCGAAAAAATCAGCAATCGGTTCCGGATTGTATGCGCAGGGGCCACCGCCGATGACGATTGGCATATGATCTGTTCTGTTTGCAGATTTCAGAGGAATTCCACCCAGATCCAGAATCTGGAGAATGTTTGGATAACAAAGCTCATACTGCAGTGTCATACATAAGAAATCAAAGTCCTTAATTGGATCCTGGGTTTCCAGTGCAAACAGCGGAATCTGCTGTTCTTTCATAATCTTGTGCAGATCTGGCCAGGGGGAATAGACACGTTCACAGTACACATCATTCCGTAGATTGAATTGATGATACAGGATCTGGATGCCAAGATGTGACATACCGATTTCATATACATCCGGGAATGCGAAGGCAACACGTATCTTCACCGCTTCCGGATTTTTACGGACCATATTTACCTCATTTCCGATATAACGGGCAGGTTTATCTATGGTCAATAAAATTTCGTCTTTTAACGCAAGTTTATTATTCATTCTTTTTTTCCTGTTCTATTTTGTATACTTTTTGATTGTAAAGCGGACATAAGCATCCCCCTTAACCACCGCTTAGTGCTCTACGCACTTGAAGCGGGGGAATGCTTATTCTGCGTTCAAATTATGCAGGTGCTTTTTTTGATTTCCTGCACAATTTTCCATTCTAGCATAAGACAGTAAAAAGCGTCAATGAGAACATGACGCTTTTACGGGTTCTTTTCTATTCTGTGTTGAAGTTTATTCTACACTCTTCAATGCATTTACCATATTGATACGGTCTAACATCCGGTTTGTGATGAAATCCACTGCCAGTGCAAACAGAAACGTCATACCTCCGGCAAACAGATAGGTGGTCGGATGTACGGAAACCGCAAAGTATATAGAAGGCATTTTTAAAACCATAGTCAGCAGACCACTGAAAAAACGCCCCACCGGAAGTCCGAGTATAATACCGATCACTGTGAGGATCAGTGTTTCCTTATTGACATACAGATGCACCTCGTTGTCGAAAAAGCCAAGTACTTTGATGGTAGCCAGTTCCCTCTCTCGCTCGGAAATATTGGTGGTAGCCAGCGTGAATAATACAACAAAGGCAAGGCCTGCCGCCAAGGCTGTTACCAAAACAACGACACAATTGATCAGACTGAAGGATTTTGTGAATTCATCACGCATGGTCTGTACGCTGCTACAGGATACGACATCACTTTCCCGGGACAGAGTATCCGCATAGGATACCGGATCATCACAGGAAGCAGATAAATGTGCCAGTATCGCATTCGGTGTATAATCGCCCATCAGTGCCTCATAAGTACTCTGCCGCATATAAATCGCATTTCCGAGATAATTATGTAAAATGCCATTCACAGAAAAAGTACATTCTTTCAGGTCACTGTTCTGGATCTGCAGAGAATCTCCTGCAGTAAATCCCATTACTTCTGACAGGTTCTGAGTAACAAAAATCTGACCATCAGACAGATCTTTTTCTTTGCCATCCAGGCCTTCCAGATTGATATAATCTGCAATGGAAGCATCCTTCGGAATTACATAGAGCGGAACTGTTTCTTCCACTGTCTGGCTTTCATTTTTCGCCTGTACCGTATCCATCTGAAGTCCGAGGTAATCTGAAATATTCGAATCTGTATCGATTTGTTTTGTAAAATTATCATAATCTTCGGCCATAACAACTGCCATCATGTCATAGCGATAGATATGGTTATACTGTTTTGGCATCAGATCCGTTACGGAGTTCTTGATGGCCATACCTACCACCAGAAGTGCGGTGCATCCAAGGATGCCGCTGATGGTCATGATCAGACGCTTTTTATAACGGAACAGATTGCGGAATGTAACTTTATTCAGGAAAGAAAGGCGTTTCCACAAAAACGGGATTTTTTCCAGAAATACCCTGGATCCGGCTTTCGGTGCTTTCGGGCGCATCAGTGCTGCCGGACACTGCCGCAGTTCACTGTGACATGCGCAGATTGCTGCAATCAGGGCTCCGGCTACAAACAGCAGGATACCGCAGACTCCATAACCTGCATGGAACAGAAAGCGGTAAGATGGAATCTTATACATGACATCGAAAACCATAAACAGGAATTTCGGCATCAGGATAAAACCACCGATATCTCCCAGCAGTCCGCCACAGATACATGCGGATAACGTGTAGGTGAGGTATTTTCCATATACATGTGCATCTGAGAAACCAAGTGCTTTGTATATACCGATCTGTCCGCGTTCTTCCTCTACCAGACGGGTAATGGTCGTCAGGCTGATCAAAATCGCAACCGAAAGAAAGAGAATCGGAAATACCGTTCCAATCGTCTCAATGGAATCTGCATCACTCTGAATGGTGGAAAAACTGCTGATGGAGCTGCGATCCTGCACATACCATTTCGTCATACGAATGGCATCAATATCTGCCTGTGCATCTGCCAGTTCTGCATATGCCTTGCTTCGTTCTTGTTCTAATTTCCGCATCTGCTCTTCCAGCTTTGCGGAACCATCTGCCAGTTCCTGCTCAGACTGATTCAGTTTGTCTGTGTTTTTCTGAATTTCCTGATCTGCTTTGATAAACTGGGTATTGGCATTTTGTTCCTGAAGTTTCAACTCTGCCAGACCTGCCCCAAGTTCTTGTCTGGCGCTGGTCAGTTTTTGTTCCTGTTGTTCCAACTGAGCGGCAGCTCCGGATAATTGTTGCTGCTGTATATTCAGCTCTGTTTCGGCATCGGTAAACTGTTGGATCGCCTCCTGTTTTTTCGTCTGGATAGCTGCCTTTTGCGTTTCTAACTGAAACAGAGTTGTCTGTAGGGATTCATATTGTGTTTCAAGTGTAGACATGCCATCCGGAATCTGCAGTAACTGTGTCTTCCGGTCTTCCAGTACCTGTTTTTGCATATCATAGTCGGCGGCATTCGGATCCAGCTGAAGAATCTGTGTATCCAGTGCAGCATTCAGAACTTCTATCCTGGTTTTCAAATCAGTCTGAAAAGTGGTTTTCTCACTGTTGTATGTGCTACCGTTTTCTACTGCTGTTTCATAGGATTTCCAGGAATCCTGTGGCCATGCATCTCCCATTTGCGTTTGTATCTGAGAGACCTGAGCCAGAATCTGCTCTTTTCCGTCGGATGCCTGTTGCTGTCCCTGAGTCAGCTGTATTTCCGCATTGGATAATTCCTGCATAACAGCTGTTTTTTGCTGCTGTAATGTTGCTGCGCCCTGATTTAATTGAACTTGATGTTCCTTTAATTCTGCCTTTCCGGAAGTTAACTGTTGTTCTCCGGAAGCAAGCTGTGTATAACCGTCAGAAATCTTTACATATCCCTGCCGGAACTGCTCGGCCGCACTCTTTTTTTGCTCATTTAACTGGCGGATTCCGTCCTGAAGTTGCTGCCAGCCATCTGCCAGCCGTATTTTCCCATCATCCAGTTCCGCTCTCGCATCTGTGATTTTCGCATCTGCATCTGCGAACTGAGTATCTGCTTCCAGACGCGCATCTGCCAGTGTTGCAGCAGCATCGGAAACAACTTCATCGTAACGGGCCTGCTCACGTTTTTCCTTGATTTCTTTTTCAATCTGTTTTTTGACAGCATCTACCCTATCCTGATATTCTTCCGAAAAACAGGAAAGGTTCTTTGCACCGCGAACACTCAGTTCAATGGCAGAATATACTTCATTGTCCAGTGCATCAGAAGTGACGTAGAAGAAATATTTTGCTGACTGGGAGGAGCGGAAGGACGCAGCACCGTCATCTGCGATCAGGTCTGCAGCATCCTGCATGATTGCTGTAATCGTATAGCTATGCTGTTTTAGTGCGGAGGTATCCTCATCTCCGGAAGTGCGCTGCGCCGTTAGTGTTACCTGGTCACCGATCTTTTTTTCGGCATCGATACAATAATTTTGTGAAACGGCAATCTCTGATGCACTCTGCGGAAGTGTACCTTCCAGTAAAAGGGGTTGGTTAAATCCTTTCATATCAAGCAGTGTTACCTCTACTTTCTGCTGCAGATCGCCCGCCTGTACCAAGGCGGTTTCACTGTAAGTACCACAGGCTTTTTCTACACCTTTTACCTGAGAGACTGCCTTCACATCCTCATTGGTCAGTCCGAGGGTGGATTGAATCCGGATGTCATACAGATTCTGTCTGTCATAATAATCATCTGCAGATGCGCGCAGATCCCGGCATCCGGCGGATAATCCGGCAAACATGGTAACTCCAAGAAATGTGATCAGAAGAATGGAGAAAAACCGTTTTTTTTCTTTTTTTATTGTTCGTGTTATGTCTTTCCAGTAAGCTTTCATCTGTTTACCACTCTATTTCTGCAATCGGAACCGGAGTCGGATTGCTGGTTTCACTGATTACGGTGCCATTTTTAAACTGGATCAGCCGGTCTGCCATCGGTGCCAGAGCAGAGTTGTGGGTGATGATCAGTACCGTGATTTTCTCCCTGCGGCAGGTATCCTGTAAAAGTTGAAGGATCTGTTTTCCGGTATTGTAGTCCAGTGCACCGGTAGGCTCGTCGCAAAGCAGCAGTTTTGGATTTTTTGCCAGTGCACGGGCAATGGATACACGTTGTTGTTCGCCTCCGGATAACTGTGCCGGAAAGTTTTTAATGCGTTGCTCCAAACCTACTTTCACAAGTGTTTGTTCTGCGTTCAGGGAATCATTGCAGATCTGAGAAGCCAATTCCACATTTTCCAGTGCGGTCAGGTTCGGAACCAGATTGTAAAACTGGAATACAAAGCCAATATCGGTCCGACGGTACTGGGTCAACTGTTTCTTTCCATAGGTGGTGATGTCGGATCCATCTACCATCACATGACCGGAAGTTGCGGTATCCATGCCGCCCAGAATGTTCAGTGCGGTTGTTTTTCCTGCACCGGAAGCACCGAGTATGATCGCCAGTTCTCCTTTTTCCACTGAAAAGGAAGCGTCCTTTAATGCAAAAATAGCATTTCCGCCGGTATTATATTCTTTTGTAATATTCTGAAATTCGATATAAGACATCCTTTTTTCCTCGCAGTAACTTATTATGCTTTTATTATAGGTTTATCTAAAAACAGAAGCAATAAAGAAAGTATAAAATTTCAAAATTATGGAAGTATTTTGAACCAGTCAGAAATGCCGGATACATCCATGGTAGACTGAAGCTGCCGGGTGATTTTCTTTGCATCCCATCCTTTCCAGGAAGTGTCGGTCTGTTTAATGGCAAAAAAGGCAAGAAACAGGCAGAGTGCAAGAAAAAAACGGACACCTAAAAAACTGTGGGGAACTTTTTCAGAACGGTTGTTATCACCGCCTTGCTCATTTGCATTTAGTGGCTGCCCGGAAGTAGAAAAACTGCTTTTTATGGCATTGATGTATCGTTTTCGATCTTCATATTGCTCCGGATGCATACACACACTCCTTTCGAAAAAAGTGTTGATAAAAAAAGAAAGTTTATTATTACAGCCTTTCTCTGGTGTAATGATAAACTTTCCTTGCTTTTATTTACATATGCAGATGTCTTCTGATTCAGAACATCTGTGTTCACCGCACAGGGAGAAGCATCTTTCTGAATTTCTGTATGCGGGCAGATACAAATTCTGGTTTTTATCTTTGAGATAATTCTTCCAATACTTCATCCCAGGTAATTCCTTTGTCTACCATCATGACCATCATATGATACAGGAAATCTGCGATCTCATATTTGATTTCTTCCGGATCCGGATTTTTTGCTGCGATCACAATTTCGGTAGCCTCTTCTCCGACTTTTTTCAGAATTTTGTCAATTCCTTTGTCAAAGAGATAGTTTGTATAAGATCCTTCTTTCGGATGAAGTTTACGGTCCAGGATGATATTGTATTCATTCTCAAATACTTCTAGCGGATTTTTCTCCTTGTACTCTTCTTTGACCAGATCTGTGTAGAAACAGCTGCGCTTGCCGGTGTGGCAGGCAGCACCGATCTGGGAAACTTTTGCCAGAATCGTATCTTTGTCGCAGTCAATGGAAAGAGCCTTTACATATTGGTAATGTCCGGAGGTCATACCCTTTGTCCAGAGTTCGTTACGGCTTCTGCTGTAATACGTCATCTTACCCAGTGACAATGTGGTATAAAATGCTTCCTCGTTCATATAGGCAAGCATCAGCACGTCATTGGTTTTGTAATCTTGTACAATAACCGGAATCATGCCATCGGAATTTAATTTGAACTCCGACCATTCACAGGAGGTCTCCAGATGTCCTGTTTCAATATCCTGTTCTTTTAAATATGCTTTTAAAGCCATGATATCCGTATCTGGTGCACTGATCGTTTTGGATGAAATGCCGTTAATGGTATCATCTGACTGTAATGCTTTGCAGATGCTTTCATTATCTGTTTCCGTCAGAATCATGGAATAGGACATATCGGTAACATTTCCAAGCGTTCCCATCAACGCCGGATCCAGAACGATCAGTTCACTGGTGTTATTTTCAACAGCTTCTTTCTGTTTGAAAAACAGATCTACATTGTGGATAGACAATGCCAGAGTTTCTTTACCGAATCGCATAGCTCCCTCTTTGGATAGCTGTGCCGTCACATCTTTTACCGGATTTAAAATAGCTTTCTTGCATCCGGCATATAATATTTTTTTGATATCCTCCAGACGGTTAATGTTGCCGCCTGCATATACCGGAATCTCAGAAACGCGGTTGATTTCCTTCATGGTATGAAGATTCAGTTCATGTTCTGCATCGTTGTCGGAAAGGTCAAAAAGATAAATTTTGTCGATACCGTTGTCATTATAGAGACGGATCCGTTCCATCAGATCATCCTGTTCCGTGTAATCATTGAAACCGCTGACCAGTTTTCCGTTTTTTAAATAAATTGTTGCAATTAAATTCTTTTTCATTGTTTATAAACTGCCTTTCGTGGATAAAATATCCGTTATGCGCGGATCATAAGAGGAAGCATCATCCAGTGCTTTGCCGAATGCCTTGAACAATGCTTCAATGATATGATGATTGTTTGTCCCGGAAAGTACTTTCATATGCAGATTCATCCCTGCGGAGTAGGAAACAGCATAAAAAAATTCCCGTACCATCTCAGTATCCATGTCACCGACACGATCTGTGGTGAATTCTGCATCAAAAGCAAAATATGGCCGGCCGGACAGATCAATGGCACACAGAACCAGTGTCTCGTCCATGGGAAGTATCATGCTGCCAAATCGTTTGATTCCTTTTTTGTCTCCCAGAGCTTCCCGGATGGCATTTCCAAGGACGATCCCGGTATCTTCGATTGTATGATGACAGTCGACTTCCAGATCACCAGCCACCTTCAAATCCAGATCAAAGAAACCATGTCTGGTGAATCCGGAAAGCATGTGATCAAAAAAGCCTATTCCGGTAGCAATATCCTGCTTTCCGTTTCCGTCTAATGTAAGAGTCAGACTGATATCTGTCTCATTTGTCTTTCTGTGTACCTGTGCATAGCGTTGTTCTGCCATTGTTTCATCCTCCGGTCTTTATTTATCTTCGTCTTCAAATCTGACGCGAATGGAGTTTGCATGTGCAGTCAGCTGTTCGCAGTCTGCAAATTGTGCAATATCTTTGTATACCGCATGTAAAGCATCTCTGGAGTAAGAGATGATACTGGATTTTTTGATAAAATCATCCACGCTTAATGGAGAAAAGAACTTTGCAGTTCCGTTAGTAGGAAGAACATGGTTTGGTCCTGCAAAATAGTCCCCCAGTGGTTCACTGCTGTATTCACCAAGGAAAATAGCACCTGCATTTTTAATCTTTGTCATAACCTCAAATGGATTTGCGGTCACAATTTCCATATGTTCAGAAGCAATCTCGTTCGCTGTCTCAATGGCAGTATCCAGATCCGGGGCAATCAGGATGTAACCGTAGTTTTCCAGAGATTTCTCAATGATCGCTTTTCTGGAGAGCACTTCACAGAAACCATCTACTTCTTTGGATACTTCTTCTGCCAGCTTTTCACTGGTAGTGATCAGAATGGCAGATGCCAGCTCATCATGTTCTGCCTGGGACAGTAAATCAGCCGCAACAAAACGTGGATTGGCAGTTTCGTCAGCCAGAACAAGAATCTCACTCGGACCTGCAATGGAGTCAATGCTGACATGACCGAATACGGCTTTTTTTGCAAGGGCTACATAGATATTTCCAGGTCCCACAATCTTGTCAACTTTTGGAATACTTTCGGTACCGAAGGCAAGTGCGGCAATAGCCTGTGCACCGCCGACTTTAAACACACGGTCTGCACCGGCTTCTTTTGCAGCTACGAGCGTGGATGGATTGACTTTGCCCGCTTTGTTACATGGGGTTGTCATGATGATCTCCTCTACACCTGCTACTTTGGCCGGCATGATATTCATCAGTACAGAAGATGGATAGACGGCTTTTCCACCGGGAACGTATACACCGGCTTTGGCAATCGGAGTTACTTTCTGACCGAGCATGGTGCCAGGGATAGAACTGTCAAACCAACTGTATTGTTTCTGCTTTTCATGATAAACACGGATGTTTTCTTTTGCTTTGCGGATTACTTCTAAAAGCTTTTGATCTACCAGTTCATATGCTTCTGCAATCTCATCCTCTGTCACTTCGATATTGTCTGCTGTTACTGTTGCACCGTCAAATTTCTGTGTATAGTCAAATACTGCCTGGTCACCGTTACTGCGGACATTGGCGATGATTTCGTTTACGCTGCTCTCATACTGGGTATAATTGTTAGGACTTCTCTTTAACAGATCGGTCAGTATATTCTGAATGGTTTCCTTTGTCAGTTTTAATGTACGCATATCTTACTTTTCTCCTTCGCTCATTACCTGGCGCAGATCTGTGATCAGCTTGCTGATGCGTTCCTGCTCCATCTTCATACTTACCGGGTTTACCACCATACGTGCAGATAGCGGACACACTTCTTCTAACACAGCCAGCCCGTTTTCACGCAGGGTAGAACCTGTTTCCACAATATCGACGATGACATCTGCCAGACCGACGATCGGTGCCAGTTCAATCGAACCGTTCAGCTTGATGATTTCCACGGTCTGATGCTTTTTGTTATAAAAATAATCCTTGGCAATCTTCGGATACTTGGTAGCCACACGGATCTGCTCATGATGTTGCAACAAATCTCTGGCAGATTCCGGACCGCAGACACACATCCTGCATTTTCCAAATCCAAGATCTAACACCTCATAAATATTGCGGGCTTCCTGTAAGATGGTATCTCTTCCGACGATACCGATATCAGCAGCACCGTATTCCACGTAAGTCGGTACATCCGGTCCTTTGGCGAGAAAGAAACGCAGTTTTAAGTCTTCATTGACAAAAATCAGTTTTCGCGTGTCTTTATCTTTCATCTCCTCACAGGTAATTCCGATTTTTTCAAACATTTCAAGTGTCTTATTTGCAAGACGACCCTTTCCAAGTGCAAATGTTAAATATCTCATTCTCCGGCCCTCCTACATATAAAAAATAATGTCCTGAATATGGTTCTCTTCTGCATATTTTTCATAAACAGCTTTTGTATTCTGTTCAGTCAGCGGCATCAGTTCCACCTGTTCACCACGGCTTCGGAGTACCTGTGCATCTTTAATAGCATCCTGACGGTACTGCTGGCTGTAAATAAACCATTTTGTCGTATTTTCAAATGGAATCCGTACATTTTGGCGCTGCAGTGCGGCCATCAACTGATTAATGACAACCGCAAACCCGATGGACGGTGCGGATTTGCCGAAGGATTTCAACAAATTGTCATAACGTCCGCCGTTTACAACGGCTTCTCCGCTGCCAAAAGTATAACCGGCAAAAATAATACCTGTATAATAATCAAAACCAGAGATCATAGCCAGTTCGTAAGATACATATTTGTGGATTTTATATAATTCCAACAGTTCATCCAGCTGCTCCAGACGGGTCAGTGCGTTTAACACCCGTGGAAATTCCTGTGCCCATACTTTTGCAGCGGAGATTTTTTCCTTATCCAGCATGACATCTGTCAGCAGACCGAACAACTGTGTTAAACTTTCATCTGTCACATACTGTGCCACCACTTCCTGCACACCGTACAGATTGCGGTTCTGAAGCAGATTCCGGATCTCTTCCATGACATCTTCATCCAGACCGGCTGCTTCAAATAAGCCCCGCAGGAAATCTGCATGTCCAACACTGAGCTGAAATTCTTTCAGACCGGCTGCTTTTAAAAGTTGTGCAGAAAGTGCCAGCATCTCTGCATCTGCCTCTACACTGCCATCCCCGATCAATTCGGCACCGGACTGTGTGTTTTCTTTTAAACGTCCCTGATAACTGGAATTGTTGCGGAACGTATTGCCGGTATAACACAGACGGATGGGAATCGCCTGTTCTATATAATACTTGGATGCACATCGCGCGATGGATGGTGTGATATCCGGGCGGAGAACAAGTGTGTTGCCTTCTCGGTCGAAAAATTTGTACAGATCCCGCGAAGGCGTGGTACCAATCTCTTTACCAAATATATCAAAAAACTCAAAAGTCGGTGTCTGAATCGGATGGTAGCCGTAAGATTTTAATACAGAAAGCAGACGGCCTTCCAGAATGATTTTGCGTTCACATTCCTCATTATAAATATCTCTGACACCTTCGGGCGTATGTAATAATTGATTTTTCACTGCTATGTCCCCTCTTTGTTCCATTTTTATTTTTTTACATAAAAAATATGAAAATCGGATTGATCATTCCCAAACACTTTAGTGTGCTACCATGCTAATATGTAAAAATCTTTAAACATTATAAAAAAATAAAGCTAAAATGTCAATCCCTTAAATTCAAATCCAGCTGAAGCGCATCCAGATATGGCACCAGAAGTCCGGAGTGACCGGTAAAAAAGAACGTCTCATCCAGTTCATCCATACGAAAACTCTTTCTGCCGCCCTGTTGCATCCGCTCCCAGAACTGTGCCAGTTGCCGAAATGGCAGATAATAAAACCGGTCAAGATGGGGATAAAAGATCAGAAAAAATGCAATACCACCCTGCTGCTCAAAATCCCGCATAAATTCCACCTGATGAGGATGAATATTCTGCAGCGGAAACGTATTGACCTGACATTCCTTGGCATCAAAACATACAGGAATTCCCTGCACGACACCGATATAATCCACGGTACTTTTCTGTTCAAAATAAGCCAGCGTGATATGACGGCTCTCTTTGTCCATTTTGATAGGGGTAATAGGCGTTGGGACTTTCTGGATCAGGGCCAGATGATTTTCACGGTACCGTTCATTGGTACGATTGATAAATTCTTCCAGTGTAGAACCTCGCAGCCCTCTTGAATTCCAGGTTGGCATTATAAAATCCCCCGATGCGTCAGTTCCGGATCATCATAGTAAAGAATATTTTCTTTTTCCACGTGAAAGGTTCCATCCTGTACCAAAATACAGTTGACGCTGCAATTCGGCTGATGAATGCTCCAGAATTCATCCATGGACATCTGTCTGATATAAGTCAGAAAGGCACGGATCACGGCTCCGTGGCACACCACCAGAACATTTTCCACGGATGGATCCTGTTCCAATGGAAGAATTTCATTTTTCAAAAAATCTTCAATACGTGCATAAACATCAGAAAAATTATCGCCGGTCTCATCCGCTACATACATGGACGGTTTGGAAAAACAGTAAATCAGATTCTGATCTTTGCTGTTTCGGATTTCACTGATCTTATCTCCTTCGTATTTTCCAAAGCACATTTCACGTACCCGGAGATCCACCTTTACGGAAATATTCTGATGTTCTGCAATAATTTCCGCTGTTTTTACGGCACGCTGATAGGGGCTGGAATAAATGCGCTGAAATCTTATCTCTTCCCGGTCGAATCCGTCCCTGGTATCGCGGGCAAGTTCTTCCCCATATGGGGTTAAAGCGATATCAGAAGAGCCTTGAATCAACCCTTTTTTGTTCCAGAATGTCTCTCCGTGTCTCATAATATATAAATGCATGGTTTCTCTACCTCTTCTCTTTTGCAAGTTTTGTCTGTACCCGTGCAAAGGACGCGGGTTCCGGTGCAGTGACAATCCGGCCGTCCGGAAATTCCATCCGATAGGCATGCAGCAGCTGAGAACGGATCCTGCAGCTGTCCTTTACCGTCTGATTTATTTTTTTATCTCCATATTTACCATCTCCCAGGATTGGATGTCCGATGCTGGCCAGATGGGCACGGATCTGATGGGAACGCCCGGTAATAAGATGTACTTCCAACAGTGTCATGTTTTTATACACTTTCACCGGATGATATGCTGTCTCAATATAAGAAGCATCCGCAAAAGCCTCTTTGTGAACCGTTACTTTATTGTTTTGGTGATTCTTTGACAGATATCCTTTCAAATGTGCATCCTGTGTAAGCTGTCCGGCCACCAGGCAACGGTAATATTTCTGCATGCTGCGTGACTTTAAAGCCTCTGCCATTTCCTGCAGACCACGGATCGTCTTTCCTGCAATCAGAAGTCCGGAAGTGTTGCGATCGAGCCGGTTACAGATGGAAGGATGGAACGTGCGTAATTCCGCACGGGTCAGCTGCCCGCTTTCTAACAGATAATCAATGACCATTTCATTGGCGGAATAGTCGTTTTTTTCTGCTTTCTGTGATAAGATACCCACCGGTTTATTCAGGATCAGAATATCCTCATCCTCATATACGATTTCCGGTTTTGGATGGTGCACAGTGGACATTTTTGCAGCCGGACCGGCAGCTGCAGATTCGGAATGAAGATCTGCAGTCTGCTTTCCCATTGGTGCTTCTGCAAGAGCAGAGGCAAACTTGTTAAAGGTTTCATCGGACAGATAGATTTTAATCTGATCAGAAGTCTGCAATACTTCCTGTCCGGTTGCTTTTTTATCATTTAACACAATATTTTTTTTACGCAGCATTTTATAAACAAATCCTTTGGAAGCCTGATTTAATATTTTGAACAGATACTTGTCCATGCGTTGTCCGGCTTCTTTGGATGATATGGAAAATTCTTTCATGAGCATTTCACTTTCTTAAATTCTTCTAGGATGCGTTTTTTTGTTTGGATTACAAAATGTATCATTTTGTCTGCCTGAAAAATCCAATTATTTCTGTTTTTTCTTGTGCACGTTACGGATTGCTTTCCGCTTTTTCGGATGTGAAGCTCCGGTTCCATTATTGCGTCCATGGTTCTGATAATTACGATTCTGTTGTCCATTATGTTTTGGCCGGATCAGGCATTTGGGTTCAAACCCAATGAGATCCGTGCGGTGAGCCAGATGCAGCGCTTCATATACCAGATCATAGTTTTTCGGATTGCGGTACTGTATGAGGGCACGTTGCATGGCTTTCTCATGCGGATTGTTGGTGACGTACACTTTCTTCATAGTGCGCGGATCCAGTCCGGTGTAATACATACAGGTGGAAATCGTAGATGGTGTTGGATAGAAATCCTGTACCTGTTCCGGCATATAGCCAAGATCCCGGAGATATTCTGCCAGTTCCACAGCTTCTTTCAGAGTGGATCCAGGATGAGAAGACATCAGATATGGAACAAGATACTGTTTCTTTCCGATCCGCTCATTGATTTTTTTATATTCTTCCCGGAACTTGTTATATACTGCTACCGGTGGTTTTCCCATCAGTGATAATACTGAATCAGAAATGTGTTCCGGAGCAACTTTTAACTGTCCGCTGACATGATGTTCACATAATTCCCGGAAAAAAGTTTTATCCTTGTCGCAAATCAGATAATCAAAACGGATACCGGAACGGATAAATACTTTTTTCACATTCGGAAGCACGCGCAGTTCCCGTAACAGGCTCAGATAATCAGAATGATCTACCTTTAAATTCGGACATGGACTCGGGAACAGGCACTGCCGGTTCTTGCAGACACCGCGGGTCAGCTGTTTATCGCACGATGGGCCACGGAAATTTGCGGTAGGACCACCCACATCATGAATATAGCCCTTAAAATCTGGCTCCCAGACCATCTGCTTTGCTTCGTTCAGGATGGATTCATGGCTTCGGGTCTGGATAATTCTTCCCTGATGAAACGTCAGGGCACAAAAACTGCAGCCACCATAGCAGCCACGATTGCTGACCAGACTGAATTTCACCTCTTCGATTGCCGGAACACCACCTGCTTCTTCATAGGACGGATGATAGGTTCTCATATAAGGAAGTGCATATACGGCATCCATCTCACTGGTAGTCAGTGGTTTGGATGGCGGATTTTGCACGACATAGCATTTATTTGGATAAGGCTCAATGAGCCGTTTTGCTGTAAATGGATCCGTATTGCAATATTGTGTATAAAAACTGTGGGCATAGGATTCCTTGCTGGCACAGATTTCTTCGTAAGATGGCAGTGTAATACCATCGTATACACTGTCCGGATCCTTTGTCTTGTATACCGTGCCGTCGATATAAGTAAGATCTTTGATATCAATGCCACTGCGCAGCCCCTCTGCCACAGCCACGATACTGCGTTCTCCCATTCCATATAACAGCAGATCCGCACCGGAATCCAACAGAATGGAACGTTTCACTTTATTTGACCAGTAATCATAATGTCCAAGACGGCGCAGGCTGGCTTCCAGTCCTCCAATGATCAGCGGTGTGTGTTTGTAGGTGCGGCGGATGAGATTGCAGTATACCACGGTTGCGTAATCCGGCCGCCGGCCCGTGATTCCGCCCGGCGTAAACGCATCTTTCTGACGGCGTTTTTTAGATACGGAATAATGATTGACCATGGAATCCATATTTCCACCGGTTACGATAAAACCGATTTTTGGCTCACCCAGGATACTGATACTGTCCGGATTTTTCCAGTCCGGCTGTGAAATAATTCCAACAGAAAATCCATTTGCCTGCAGGATCCTGCTGATGATCGCATGCCCGAAAGACGGATGATCCACATAGGCATCACCAATGACATATACAAAATCCAGCTGCTCTATTCCCTGTGCCTGCATATCGGCACGACTGATTGGTAAAAATTGTTTCATCTATTTAAATCCTCTTAAATCTTCGTAAGTATGATCCAGAACCTGCCTGTAATCTGTGATATAATAATCGGCCAGTCTGTATTTTTCTGCCCGCAGCAATGCAGAATAGTCATCCTCCACGGCACAGACCGTCATACCGGCTCTTTTACCTGCCAAAATCCCCATCGGAATATCTTCAAACACCAGACAATGTTGTGGGGAAACCGCGAGTTTTTCTGCTGTTTTCAGATATACATCCGGTTCCGGTTTCCCTTTATTGACATCACAACTGGTAGTAATGGCATCAATGCAGCCTGTGAGGTTGCGCGCATCCAGAAAAGCATCCAGCAGAAGTCTGGAATTACTGGTTGCAATGCCAATCTTTATATGCTGTTTTTTCAGTAATTGTAAAAATTCATCCAGCCCCGGTTTCAGTGTGGTTTCGTGTATATATTTGTCCAAAGCAATACGATTCCACAGTTCTTTTACTTCTTCCACATTCTTGGAAAGCTGATACTTTCGAATAAAATATTGTGCCGTTTCTGTGAAACTCATTCCCTCGATTTCTTCATGGAGATGTTCCGGCATGGGAAGGCCCTGTTGCCGGAAAAAATCCTGATCAATCTCTTCCCAGATCCACATGGAGTCTGTCATGGTTCCATCCAGATCAAAGATAACAGCTTCTTTCTGTTCTATCATCATATTGTTTCTTCCTTCAATTTTGTAATTTCTTCCAATGTCAGTTCCCGCCAGGCACCGGGTGTCAGTTTCTCATCCAGATGCAGACTTCCCATGGACAGCCGCTTCAGATAGGATACCTTTTTACCTACGGACTGAAACATCCGTTTTACCTGATGAAATTTTCCTTCTGTGATCGTCACGAGAATCTCGGATGTCTGTTCGTTTTCTGCAATATGCAGAATTTTGAGAGCAGCCGGTGCGGTCATTTTCTTTTCACCAATGTCCAGCCCATTCTTGAAGGCTGTAATATCAGACTCTGTCACAATTCCATGGATTCTGGCATAGTAGGTTTTCGGAACATGACGTCCCGGTGCCAGAAGACTGTGATTCAATGCACCGTCATCTGTGATCAACAGCAAACCTTCGGTGTCTTTATCCAGCCGTCCCACCGGGGACAGCCCCCGGCGCAGATTGTCCGGCAGATAATCCATTACGGTTTTATCCTGGCGATCTTCGGTGGCAGTGACGCATCCAGCCGGTTTGTGCAGCATCAGATAATGGTATTCCTGATAAGCGATGGGGTGTCCATCCAGACAGATACAGTCCTTCTTCGGATCACATTTTTCTCCTCCGTCCGTTACAAGTGCACCGTTTTTTGTAATACGTTTCATTTTAATCAGTTTTTTACTCTCAGAACGGGTTGCTACCTGCATCTGAGAGAGAAATTTATCAATGCGAATCATATGTGTTTTTCTTTCTGTCACAATTTTTTATCTATATCATTATAGAGGTATGCCTTCAAATCTGCAAGTTGTTTACGGATAATCAGCATAAATGCGATGCTGCTCCAACTGCTTCAAATATGGATAAGGATTGATGGCTTCCTCTTTATCCGTATTGTGGTGGATATAAATGCCTACGTGCAGATGCACGGCAAACTGCCCGGTTGTGCCTTCTGTTCCATATCCGGAATCTCCTGCAAATCCAAGAAGCTGCCCGGCATGCACCGCCATACCATCTTCCAGATCCGGCGCATAGGATTCCAGATGTGCGTAGTAATAATATGTGCCGGACGCACTGCGAATGCCGATACGCCAGCCTCCAAGCTTCAACCATCCCATCTGCTCCAGTGTGCCATCGGTCATACTGACTATCGGATAAATGCCACGCTCATTCCGGATGGTCATCAAATCCGTGCCCTCATGCTTGCGGGCTCCGCCGAAAGTGCGGGCAGATTGCCAGGAATCTTCATAATTGCAGATGACCGCTCCCGCTTTCCATGTAGTTTCTCTATGCTCATTTTGAAATGCCAGTGGAAAATACTGCAGTTCCGACAGAATCTGTTTATCCAGTACTTTTTTTGTCGTTATCTGCCGGACCGTTCGCAGTCGGTTTGCAAGCAGGCTGTTCCAGACTACCAGCAGCAGAAGTGCGATCAATCGGATTCGGAATACCTTTCTTTTTGCAGTAATAGAAGAATTTTGTCTCCTTTTCATTCTTTTTCTCCAGTCAGGAATTACTTTAAGATATGAAAAATAAACTGTACTATGAAAAATAAACTATTTATTCTATGTATTACAATCTGTATCGGCTATGGTATCATCTGTCCGGATCTGCTGGCAAAATCTGCCGCAAACGGCTTATATCTGTGGTATCATTCGGTATTGCCGACGTTGCTGCCCTTTGGTATCTTGTCAGGAATCATCCTTCGTACCGGTATGTATGATGCGATATTGGAACGGATCAGCCCGTTTCTAAAAGGCATCTATCCACTTCGTCCTCCCTTGTTTTATCCGTTGATCGCCGGATATCTGTTTGGTTTTCCTCTTGGCAGCAAATTATGTGCGGATCTGTACGATCTCGGAAAAATCAGCAAAAACGAAGCTGTGAGGGTCAGCTGTATCAGTAATAATTTCGGGCCTGCGTTTGTCGTAAATTATGTGTTGGCAGCATTACCGGAAGGTGTAATGCCGGACTGGATGTTCCTTGCTATATGTTATGGCACGCCATTGCTTCTTGGTTGGTTTATGCTTTGGAGGGCACCAGAAAATCCGCCGGAAAAAAACTCAGAAAAAATGCCGGCATCCAGATCTGAAATAACTTTAAAAATCATTGATGACGGCATTATGAACGGTTTTACGACAATGATAAAACTCGCCGGATATATTATGTTGTTTTCCATTGCAGCGGATTTCGCAGGTCATCTTCCGCTTCCCGGAACCGCACTGTCAGGTTGCGTTATCGGGCTGCTGGAAATTACGAATGGAATCTATACTGTCTCCGGCACAGAATGGCCGGCAGAAATCAAGTATCTGTCTGCCATGGCAATGGTTTCTTTTGGCGGTATCAGCGGCATCTGCCAGACAGCATCCATGCTGGCAAAACTACAGAGCAGCATACGCACCTATGTAATCTTTAAATTATTAAATGCCATGCTGGCAACACTTTTTACAGCTGCTCTGGTTTGTTATCTGAACCACCAATAACATCGAATTCTTCTTGTGCAGCATCTGTGGAAACTTCCTCGGCCGCTTCAGCTGGTGCTTCCTCTTCCGGAGTCAGTTCGTTCCGGTTTGCTTTTACGATATCATAGCAATTTTGGAGAGAAGACAATAATCCCTCGTATTTTGCCTTGTTTGTATCGATGGCATGAACCACAATGTTTTCCAGATTACCTAACAGGTTATCTGTATATTCGATGGCTGCAGTACGGATGCTGTCAGCATCCTCTGTTGCCTTATCAAGAATCTCCTGCGCCTGGTTAGTTGCAATGGATACTACTTCGTTTGCCTGTGCGTATGCCTGCTGCATAATCTGATGTTCACTGACAAGTTCATTGGTTTGAATCTGTGCCTGAGCAAGGATCTCTTCTGCTTTTGCCTGTGCATCTGCCAGAATAGCATCCTTGTTGCTGATGATCTTCTGATAGCGTTTGATCTCATCCGGCGTTTTCATGCGCAGCTCTGTCAGCAGTTCCTCAAGTTCTTCTTTATTTACAATAATTTTGGAATTTGACAGTGGCTGAAATTTACAACCGTCAATATATTCCTCAATTTCAGAAATGATCTGTTCAATACGGCTTGTCATTTAAATCTCTCCTTTATCGCTTTATGTTAAATTTGCTGTACACTCTGTCTACCAGCTCCTTCGGCACAAATTTTGATATATCGCCGCCGTAGGATGCTACTTCCTTTGTAATCGTAGAGCTTAAATATGCGTACTGAAGACTTGTGGTAAGAAAAATAGTATCAATCTTGGGATTGACGGCATGATTGGTCTGTGCAATCTGTAACTCATACTCAAAATCTGTCACCGCACGTAACCCACGCACAATAATATTTGCTCCGATCTGATCTGCATAATCTGCCAGAAGTCCATCATATGCAGTCACGGTAACATTCGGAAGATGTGACGTAAATTCTTTTATCATACTAACACGTTCGTCCGCAGAAAACAACGGATTTTTCGCATTATTCTTTAAAACTGCAACATTCAGTTCATCCACAATTCTAGATGAGCGCTCAATAATATCAAGATGCCCCAGCGTCATCGGATCAAAACTGCCGGGATAGATTGCTTTTTTCATTTTGTGTGTCAGCGATTCCTGTGATCGCATACCCCTTTACTAAATTCTTTTCAAGAACACGTGCTGATTGGATTTATACTCTTTCACACGTGTAACCTGAAAGCCATATTTTTCCATTTCATATGGATCGGTATCCAGAGATTCTTCCACAATAATGAGAGTATCCTCTGTCAGAATGGAGGAAGTTTTCAGATGTTCCAACACCTCATATTCCAGTCCAAGCCCGTAAGGCGGATCCATAAAAATGATATCAAATACATATCGGCGCTCCAGCATACGCAGTGCGGATAATGCATCCATACACTTCAAATCACAGCTGGATGTAAATTTGGTAAAACGGATGTTTTCCTGGATACATGCCGCTGCTTTCTTGCTGTTTTCAACAAATACTGCTTTTTTTGCACCACGGCTGACTGCTTCCAGACCGATGCCGCCGCTTCCGGCAAACAGATCCAGAAATACAGCCCCCGGCACATCCATCTGTAAAATATTAAATAAAGTCTCTTTAATTCGATCGGTTGTTGGCCGCGTATCTTTGCCTTCAATCGTCTTTAAAGGCATACTGCGGGCCGTTCCTGCTATAATCCTCATAGTGGGCCTCCTAATGATAATAAATGAAAAGCTGTGTCCTGCATCTGATCAATCCTGCTCTTTTAAAACTGCTTTGTTTTTATACAGGTAATCAAGGAGTGATACAATGGTCAGTACCAATGCCACATAAGTTGCAATCAGAGCCAGTACATGAATGATTCCAACGCCTGCCACATACACATCAGCGTTCATGTTCAGAATCAGTAAAATAATCATTGCCATCTGGAATGTAGTCTTAAATTTGCCCCACATACTTGCAGCGATAACAATCTGATGCTCTGCTGCAATGAGACGGAATCCACTGATGATAAATTCACGGGCAATGATAATGATCACGATCCATGCCGGCAGCAATTTTAAGTCTACCAGACAGATCATAGCGGAACATACCAACAGCTTATCTGCCAGCGGATCCATAAATTTTCCAAAGTTTGTGACCAGATTATACTTTCTGGCAATTTTTCCATCCAGCATATCAGTCAGGCTGGCTACGATAAAAATCACAAGCGCCAAGTAATCACCGTTTGCACCAAGTACATCCGTTAACAGAAAAAATACAAAAAATGGAATTAAAATCACACGAAAAATCGTAAGTTTATTAGGTAAATTCATAAGTTCCTCCTATCTCGTATCAGATGTTTTACATCAGTTCTCCGATGAGATCATATTCATAGGCACCGGTAATACGGACTTTGACAAAATCACCGCTTACCAGTTCCGTATCTGTGTTTACAAAAACAAGACCGTCGATATCCGGAGCATCACGGTAGCTTCGTCCTACATAAGCATTTTCATCTGCCACTTTTCCTTCGATCATAACAAGAATTTCTTTCCCAATCATGCTCTCATTTTTATCCAGAATAATTTCCTCCTGCAGCTCCATAACATCTGCCTGCCAGTCTTCTTTGACAGACTCTTCTACCTGATGGTCGAAAGTTGCTGCGGGTGTATTTTCCTCCGGAGAATAAGTAAATGCACCCAGACGGTCAAATTCCGTTTCATTCAAAAACTCCATAAGCTCTTCGTGCTGTTCTGGCATTTCACCCGGAAAACCACAGATCAACGTCGTCCGGATCGCGATATCCGGAATAGCGGCACGCAGGGCGGCGATTTTTCCTTCCAGCATCTCGCGGTTTGTCTTACGGCCCATGCGGCGTAAAATATCGGAATTGATATGCTGGATCGGCATGTCAATATAGTGACATACTTTTTCATTGTCTCGAATCGCTTCGATCAATTCATCATAAATTTCTTCCGGATAACAATACATCAGACGGATCCAGTAAATTCCGGGAATTTTATTCAGTTCATTCAGCAGAATGTGCAGAGATTTTTTACCATACAGATCAATACCATACAGTGTCGTCTCCTGTGCGACCAGAATCAGTTCTTTGACTCCGGCTTCTGCCAGATCCTGTGCCTGACTCAGGATCTCTTCCATCGGTACAGAACGGAAATCTCCACGGATGGACGGAATAATGCAGTAAGTACAGTGTTTGCTGCAGCCTTCTGCGATTTTTAAATGTGCATAATGTCCACCGGTGGACACGCTGCGTTTTGCTTCATGTGTCTCAATGCCGGTCAGTGGCTCATATGCCTCATATTTATCACCAAGCAGTACTTTCTCGATGGCATCGCAGATCTGTTCGGTAGAATTGGTTCCCAGCACAGCATCTACTTCCGGAATCTCTTTCAGAATCTCATCCCGGTAACGTTCTGCCAGGCAACCGCAAACAATCAATGCTTTACAGTTTCCACCGGTGCGGTACTGTGCCATATCCAGAATGGACTGGATACTTTCTTCTTTTGCATCATGGATAAAACAGCAGGTATTGATCACGATGATGTCTGCCTCCTGCTCATCGTCCGTTACCGTGAATTTGTGATGTGTTAATTTTCCAAGCATAAATTCGGAATCGACAAGGTTTTTATCACAGCCAAGTGAAATAAATAATACTTTCATTTGGTTCCTCCATTTATCGTTATTTTAAAAATATCCCTGGTATTTTCGACCATGGGATCTGCAGAAACAACAATGCTGCCTTGTAAAAAAGGCAGCATGTAAAAAGGCAGAATTAGCGATCGCCTTCCTCTTCCACGTCATCATCTTCACCGAGGATCTTTACATTTCCTGTATATAACTCCTCTACAGCGATAGATAAAGGTTTTTTGCCGGCAGCATTTGGAACCAACGGCTCTGCACCACCGATGATCTGGCGTGCACGTTTTGCAGATGCGATAACGATGGAATAACGGCTGTTTACTACCGGCTCCTCACCATACTCTGCATTGTTATTTACGACTTTCATTAATTCATTATAAGATGGATGTATCATGATAAATCTCCTTTCACAAACTGTTTTAAATCATTTTTTATTGTTTCGATGCTGTCAAGATTGTGCCGCATCCGCTGTTGCTCGCTGCAGATAATCTCATGAACGTTTTCTACGGCTTCGTCCAGTTCATCGTTTACAACCAGGTAATCATATACTTCACAGCCGTCAGCTTCTTCCACAGCCCGTGACAGACGGGAGTGGATAACTTCTTCTGTCTCTGTTCCGCGTCCGGTAAGACGTTCTTTTAAAATTTCAGCAGATGGCGGCGTCACAAATAACAACAGGGTCTGTGGAAACTGTTCTTTGATCTTTAACGCACCCTGAATCTCGATTTCCAGAATTACATGCTTGTGTGCCTGAAGCTGTTGCTGTACATATGCCTTTGGTGTTCCATAATAGTTTCCAACATACTGTGCATGCTCCAGAAGTTCATTGTGCTCAATCATAGAAAGAAATTCTTCTTTTGTCTTGAAGAAATATTCCCGGCCATCCTGCTCACCTTCCCGCGGCTGACGCGTGGTAGCTGATATTGACAATGCATATTTTTCCGGGTAACGACGGATCAGTTCTTTCATGATCGTCCCTTTTCCGGAACCCGAAAATCCGGATATTACAATTAATAATCCTGAATCTGCCATGATTCAATCTCCTCTTTACTACATTTCCTTATTTTGAAATCTGCCCGCCAGTGTTTCCGGCTGAAGTGCAGATAAGATAACATGTTCACTGTCCGTCAGGATAATACTTTTTGTCCTTCGTCCCTGTGTGGCATCCACAATCCGTTCGGAATCTTTTGCCCGCTGTACAATTCGCTTTGCCGGAGCTGAGTCCGGATTAATGATCGTTACAATCTTATTTGTATTTACTACGTTTCCAAAACCGATATTGATCAATCCTGCCATAATAGCTCCTTCTTTCCATTTGTATAGCTGCATGCAACCGCTACTCAATATTCTGAATCTGTTCCCGTACTTTTTCAATCTCTGTCTTTAATTCAATGGCAATACCGGATGTCTCAAGGTCATTGGATTTGGACAGGATTGTATTTGCTTCACGGTTCATTTCCTGAGCGATAAAGTCAAGTTTTCGTCCGATTCCTTCGTCTCCTTCCAGTGCCTGAAGCATGGATGTGATATGGCTCTTTAACCGGACTGTTTCTTCGTCGGTACAGATTTTGTCTGCAAACAAAATAATCTCCGTGGACAGACGCGCTTCATCAATCTGGGTATCACCCAGCAGTTCCTGCACTTTTTCCTGCAATTTTGCGCGATATTCTGTCAAAATCTGCGGTGCACGCTGCTCCACCTTCTCTACATTGGATGCCATGTGATGTAACTTTTCAACCAGATCTGCCTTTAAATGTTCACCTTCCGAGGTACGGGCAACGGTAAACTGGGTGCATGCTTCGCGGATTGCCTGGGCAAGCATAGACCAGAGTTCATCTTCATCCGGTGCCTGCTCTTCCATCGTCAGAATCTCCGGATAACGTGACAATGTGCTGACTTTAATATCGTTCTCCAACTGGAATTCTTCTGCCATCTGTTGCAGATATGACAAATATTCCTTTGCAATCGCGGAATTATATTTTACCGCCATCGTCTGTTCGGAAAAATCTTCGTAACTGATAAAAACATCCACTTTTCCACGCTGCATATATTCTTTTAGCAAAGAACGGATAGCTGCCTCAAAAAAATTCAGCTTTTTGGGCATGCGGATATTGATGTCAAGGTATCTGTGGTTTACGGATTTCAATTCCACGGTGATCTTTCGCTTTTCATTGGAAAGTTCACACCGTCCAAATCCTGTCATACTTTTTATCATGTGTCTGCACCTGCTTTATCTCGTATTCTATTTATACAGACATTTTCTGTTCTGCATAATCAATTTATTATAAAATGTTTTTTCACGGAAGTCAAACATTTCCGTTTCTATCAGGAAACATTCCGTTTGAAATGTGGAAATTTACAATGCACGTGAAAGGTGTGAACCTGATTCGGATTCCTTTTGTTTCATATCCTGAAACTGTCGAAATACAAACCAGATGGTAATGACAGCAGCAGCCAGGTCTGCGATCGGTCCGGCATACATAACACCATCAATTCCCATAAATACAGGAAGAATCAGGATCAGTGGCAGTAAAAACAAAATCTGCCGGGTCAGGGACACGATCATACCAAGTTTTGCCTTTCCGATAGATGTAAAGAATCCGGAGGACATTGGCTGAATGCCATTGATAAATGTCATAAACATAAATATACGGAAATACCGTTCCGCAAACCGGTAATATGCTTCATTTCCACCACCAAACAGAGCAATGATCTGGCGTGGAAATATCTGGAAGCAGGCAAAAAATACAATACCGGAAATAATAGCTGCCCAGGCAGCTTTTTTGTATGTTTCCCGCACCCGGTCAAATTTTTCCGCTCCGTAATTGAAGCCGAAAATCGGCTGACATCCCTGGGAAATACCGATTCCGATAGACATAAAGATCATATTTACCTTGGAAATAATTCCTGCACAGGCAATCGGAATGTCTGCTCCATAATCAGAAACAGCTCCGTATTTTCGCAGGATATTATTCATAGTAATCTGAATGATTGCCATGGCAACCTGATTGATACCGGAAGCCATGCCAAGGGCTGTGATCTCACCGAGATATTTCATGTGCGGCATCAGATGATGACGGGTCAGCTGCATTTTAGAAAATTTCCAGAAATAGATAAGAATCATCACTCCGGAAACCACCTGTCCCAGAACCGTTGCCCAGGCAGCACCTTTAATTCCCCAGTGAAAAGCAAAAATAAACAATGGATCCAGAATCGTATTGATGATCGCACCGGTCAGCATACAAGCCATGGAAAAAGAAGGACTCCGGTCCGCACGCACCAGATGACAGCCGCCGGTAGTCAGTATTAGAAACGGTACACCGATGGCTGTAATCCCGGTATAATCAATGGCATAAGGAAGCACTTCCTCGGTCGCACCGAAAATATGCATTAATGGTGTCAGGAAACCAAGTGTTACTGCTGTGATGATCACACCACATACCACCAGCATGGTCAGGCCATTTCCGGCATAGTTTTTTGCAACTTCCGTCTGTCCGGCTCCCGACTTCAGATTAAAATTTGATGCACTGCCGATTCCCAGTAAAAGTGCAACAGCAGTACAGATGATATTTACCGGAAATGCAATATTTGTCGCAGCATTTCCCAGCATACCAACACCCTGTCCGATAAAAATCTGATCTACGATATTGTATAAAGAACTTACCATCATACTGATGATCGCCGGAATGGTAAATTTGAGAATCAAAGAACTTACCTTTTGTGTAGCAAGTGGATTCTGTTGTTCTGTCTGCATACGAAAACTCCCTTCTGTTATCCGTTATGTTTCTCAACTTATCCGTGCAATTATATCTAAAATCCCACGCACAAATTTCTTATGGTCAAACATCCAATATAATAACACACCGTTACTGTTTTTTCCAGTTTAAATTTGCTTTTTTACGAAAATCATGCTAACATTCTTTCATTAGTGAATCACATACTCTTTATGGGAACTTTTAAACCATTGCAGCAAAATTATAAAAGCTTATAAATTATCAGAAAATGTGATTCAGAGCGTTAAGATAGTTAGGAGGAGTTTTATGGCTCTTGATGGAATCGTAGTTGCCAGTCTGGCAAAAGAATTACAGGAAAATTTTACAAATGCACGTTTGAGCAAGATCGCACAGCCTGAGAAGGATGAGCTGCTTCTTACTCTGAAAGGTCCAAACGGTCAGAAACGTCTGCTTTTGTCTGCCAGTGCATCTTTGCCGCTGGTATATATTACCGGAACAAATAAACCAAGCCCGATGACAGCACCAAATTTCTGTATGCTGCTTCGAAAGCATGTGGCTAATGGACGGATTACTTCAATCACGCAGCCTGATATGGAGCGTATTCTTGTATTCGAAATTGAACATTTGGATGATCTTGGGGATCTCAGACACAAGAAACTGATCATTGAGCTGATGGGAAAACACAGCAACATCATTTTCTGTGATGAAAATGACATGATACTTGACAGTATCAAACATATTTCCGCACAGGTAAGTTCTGTTCGAGAGGTACTTCCGGGACGTACCTATTTTATACCTGCTCAGCAGGATAAAATGAATCCTCTGAAAGAAAATGGGGAGCATTTTATGGAACATGCCTTGCAGAAACCATGCAGTGCTTCCAAAGCAATCTATACTTCTTATACCGGTATCAGTCCGCTGGCAGCCAATGAATTCTGCTATCGGGCAAATGTGGACGGTGATGCTCCATGCGCTTCACTGACAGAATCCGAACAACAGAAACTGACAGAAGTTTTTCTGGCTGCCATGTCAGATATCCGGGAAGGTCGTTTTTACCCGAACATCATTATGCATCAGGATGAACCAATTGAGTATGCGGCAATCCCGCTGACTTCCTACGCTTCGGATACAATCCTACCTTATGATTCTATCTCAGAAGTACTGGAAAACTATTATGCGCAGCGCAGTCTTTACACCCGTATGCGTCAGAAATCCGCAGATCTGCGTCATGTGATCAATACACTATTAGAACGAAACCGCAAAAAATATGATCTGCAGAAAAAGCAGTTAAAAGACACTGATAAACGCGAAAAATATAAAGTGTACGGCGAACTGATCCATACCTACGGTTATCAGTTAGAGGAAGGATGCAAGGGATTTGACGCATTGAATTATTATACAAATGAAACAATCCATATCCCTCTGGATGCAACAATCTCACCGTTGGATAATGCGAAAAAATATTTTGACCGGTATGCAAAATTGAAACGTACCTATGAAGCACTCACTGATCTGATCGAGGACACACAGCTTGAAATCGATCACCTGGATTCCATTGCTACGGCTCTCGATATTGCAGAGACAGAAGCTGATCTGCAGCAGATCAAGGAAGAAATGATGGAGAGTGGTTATATCAAACACAAATATTCCAAGAAGAAAACCCAGGGCAAGAGCAGACCATATCACTACCGTTCTACCGACGGATTTGACATTTATGTTGGAAAAAATAACTTCCAGAACGATGAACTGACCTTCAAATTTGCAGAGGGCAACGACTGGTGGTTCCATGCAAAAGGGATGCCGGGGTCCCATGTACTTGTGAAGACAAAAACCGGAGAAATGCCGGATCGTACCTTTGAAGAAGCCGGCCGTCTGGCAGCTTTTTATTCCAAGGGCCGTGGCAATGAAAAAGTAGAGATCGACTATCTACAGAAAAAGAACGTAAAAAAACCCAACAAAGCGAAACCGGGATTTGTGGTATATTATACAAACTATTCGCTCACCATTCAGCCGGATATTACTGGGTTGGAGCTGGTTTCGGAATAATTTTTAAATTAATAAAAAATAAGGAAAATACCGGAAAGAACAATTATGCTGCTCTTTTCCGGTATTTCTGTTTTGGTTATATGGAAATTTATTAATTATATTTATAGAATCCCTCTCCCATTGCCACACCTTTCTTGCCAGCGTTATTTTTTTAACAGCAACCGCCGTCACCCCATACTGGAAATGATCAGCAGCTCCACGGCAAGCTGATCTGCCATCTGCCCGGTTTTGATATTTTCCTCCGTCTGTACACACTCCCGTACAATCTGTTCCAGCCGTTTCCCTTCAAAGGCTCTCGCCTGTCCGGCATATTTACGAACGGCAAATTCCGGCACACCGACTTTTGATGCCATGGATTTGTAGTCAAAACCACCTCCCATCATATCGCTCAGCTGCATCAGAATCTGAAAATGTCTGGTGACCAGAAATAAAATACGCATGGCAGGTTCCTTCAGCATCAGCAGATCATAATACAGATCCAGTGCCCGTTTTGATTCTTTGCGTCCAATAGCTTCCACCATGTCAAATATTTTTCCACTGATCTGATTTGCACAGATAGCCTCCACATCTTCCGCTTCGATGATGTCTTTCTCCATCGTATAACAAAGCAACTTTTCCAGTTCCTGTGTGATCAGTTCCATATCGTTTCCTGTTTTACTCAAAAACAATTCCATAACGGAACGCGTGATTTTTTTGTTTTCTTTTTTTAATGTTCCAAGGATCCATTGCATCAGCACAGCATCCGTCTGACGCTTGAATTCTACCACGCTGCCGTGTTTTTTGATCTGCTTATACATCTTTCCACGCTTGTCCACATCTTCTTCTGCGAAAATAAAATAGGATGTTTCCGGGAGTTCTGCCATGTATGCAGCCAGTTCTTCCGTGCTTTTTTTGAAAAATCCGCTGTTTTCCACCAGAATGACACGGCGTTCTGCAAAAAATGGCAATGTTTCGGCCAGATCGATCAGCGCCTCCGGGCGAATATCTTTTCCGGAAAATACCGAAGTATTCATGGTGTCACCTTCCACGGATAACGCATTTTTCAAGCGTGTTTTATACTGCTGTACCAGATATGGCTCTTCGCCGTATAATAAATAACAATGTTTAAAATTTCCTGTTTTTAAATCTTCCTGTAATGTTTTCATATCTCAAAGTATAATATGAATCCCCAAAAAACACAAGGCGGGAAAGAAAAACTCTCCCGCCATATGTATGCATGTGTTACAATTTATACACATCATTTGTAAAATGCCCCATCGGGCTTTTTACAAATGTGCCGTTGTACATCAGCCACCAAGTTCCACCATACGGTGAATACATCTTCCGGCACCTTCCATGATATCCGCCGGCAATGCAATCTCTTCACCACCACAGCCTTTCAGGCAATTATAAATGTCCATCAGCGTAGTGATTTTCATATTCATGCAGGTAAGCTGCACCGTCAGTGGATAAAACTGCTTATCCGGGCAGTCAAACTGTAAATGCTCTACGATACTGTTCTCTGTTCCGATAATAAATTCTTTGCACTCGGAATTTTTTGCATAGTTCATGATACCAGTAGTAGAACCAACATAATCTGCCTGGGCGACCACTTCCTGACGACACTCCGGATGCACCAGAAGCAATGCGTTCGGGTGAAGCTCTTTTGCTTTTCTGACATGTTCCGGTGTTACGATCATATGGCGTGGACATCCTCCGGTATAAAAGGCAAATTCTTTCTCCGGAATCTGTTCTGCCACATAATGACCCAGGTTTGGATCCGGGACAAAAAGGATTTTATCTGCATCAAGCTTTTTACAGATTTCCACAGCTGAGGATGAAGTGACACATACATCACACTCAGTCTTTAATTCAGATGTTGTATTGATATAGGCAACCACTGCATGATCCGGGTATTTCTGTTTTAATGCGCGCAGAAACTCCAGATCCAGCTGTTCTGCCATCGGACATCCGGCAATCGGATTTGCCAGCCATACACGTTTCTGCGGGCTTAATACTTTGCATGTTTCCGCCATAAAACGGACACCGCACATAATCACATTTTTGCACCTGCTTTTGGAAGCCTGCACACTGAGACCATAAGAATCTCCCATATAATCAGCAACTTCCAGAATATCCTGACTCTGGTATGCATGTGCCAGAATACAGACATCCTGTTCCTTTTTCATTCGCATGATCTCCTGCTGAATTTCTGCTATTGTCATTTTATTTTCTCACTTTCTTTTTTTGCAAATCTTCTCAAACTCACGGTACGCTGCACATTTTACACTGTAATCTAATATTGTATGTAAATGTCAGACGGAAAGGTATCATTTGTTTACGCTTCCACCGGATGAAGATTTTTCATGGAAATATCCAGAATTGGTGCAGAATGAGTCAGTGCACCGCTGGATACAAAATCAACACCGATCTCACAGATTTTTGCAATATTCTCCTTGGTGATATTGCCGGAACACTCTGTCTGGGCACGACCGTCAATGAGCTGTACCGCTTCTTTCATCATATCCGGAGTCATATTATCCAACATAATGATGTCTGCACCGGCATCCACTGCTTCTTTCACCTGTTCCAGTGTCTCTACTTCAATCTCAATCTTGCGGACAAAAGGTGCATATGCTTTTGCCATTTGAACTGCTTTTGTGATGCTGCCTGCTGCTCCGATGTGATTATCCTTTAACAACACACCGTCAGACAGATTATAACGGTGATTACATCCACCACCGATACGGACAGCATATTTTTCAAAAATACGGCAGTTTGGTGTTGTCTTTCGTGTATCCAACAGCGTCACATGGCTGCCTTTCAGCAGATCTGCCACCTGTCTCGTATAAGTTGCAATACCACTCATGCGCTGTAGATAATTCAATGCTACACGTTCACCGGAAAGCAGTACACGGATATCGCCATGTACAGTGGCTATCCGCTGCCCACATGTTACAACATCTCCATCTTTGCAATAAAAGGTAACCACCGTTTTCTCATCCAGTAGTTCAAAAACTCTGGCATACACATCAAGTCCTGCGATTACGCCGTCCTCTTTTGCGATCAGCTCCACTTCGCCCATCTGCACCGTCGGCATAACGGCATTGGTGGATACATCTTCACTGGTAATATCTTCCTGTAATGCAAGGCGGATCAGATTGTCCGCCTGCAGTTTCATCGTTATATCATTCATGGCTGTTCTTTACCCTCTCTATTTCATTTCGTACTGCGGCATGATATTCTGACAGAATCTGCTCCCGATCCTCATACTGTCGTATATCCACCTGTGTACACTGGAATTCTGTTTTTGTGCCAAACAGAATATCATCTGCTGCTCTTCTGGCAAATACCAGTGATTCCAACAGTGAATTACTTGCCAGACGGTTTTTTCCATGGACTCCGTTACAGCTTGTCTCACCACAGGCATACAGTCTCTTCATGGAAGTACGGCTTCCAAGATCCACTTTGATACCGCCCATAAAATAATGCTGTGCTGGAACGACCGGAACCGGCTCCTTACAAGGATCATATCCTTCCTCCAGACATTGCTGATAAATATTCGGGAAGTGACTTAAAATCACATCTTTGCCAAGAGGACGCATATCCTCCCAGACACAGTCGGAACCTTCTTTTTCCATCTGAGCAAAAATTGCCTGACTGACTTTGTCTCTCGGCTGCAGTTCATCTGTGAAACGCTGTCCGTTTTTATCCAACAACAGCGCACCTTCTCCACGGACTGATTCAGATACAAGAAATCTTCGTCCCGGTTTTTGGGAATACAGTGTAGTCGGATGAATCTGTATGTAATCCATATGTTCCAGCTGAATCTGATGTTTCAGAGCAATTCCAAGTGCATCACCGGAAATGTGCGGAAAATTTGTGGAATTCTGATATAATCCGCCGAGTCCGCCACAGGCCAGAACCACATGTTCTGCATACACAGGATATACATTGTTTTCCGTATCCATGATGATGATACCACCGCAGACATTGTCTTTTTCAATCAGATCCACCATGGTCATATATTCACAGATTTCAATATTTTCTTTTGTTTTTACTTCATTAAGCAAAGTCTGGGTGATCTGTTTTCCGGTAATATCTTCATGGAACAGAATACGCGGCTGTGAGTGGGCAGCCTCTCTGGTAAACATCAGATTACCAGTCTCATCTCTGGTAAAATCCACCTTTCTCTCCACCAGATCACGAATGATACTGTTGGAACTGCGGATCATCAGATCTACGGCACGGGCATTGTTTTCATAATGTCCGGCACGCATGGTGTCCTCAAAATAGTTCTGATAATCATCTTCCCCTCGAAGCATGCAGATACCACCCTGCGCCAGGAAGGAATCCGATTGATCTGCCTCCTGTTTTGTAATTAATAATATTCGTTTCCGTTCCGGAAGATTTAAAGCACAGTATAAACCGGCTGCGCCGGTACCTACGATAATGACGTCATAATATTCTTTCATAGTATTTTTCCTCTTTTTAATGCTTCCGCCATTATACTATCATAGTTTACACCTGTCAAGACAGCTGTTTTTCTATTGTCTGATCTGCCACTGACCTTTCCGGTACAGAATCGAAATCTGTCCGCAGTCTTTTGTACAATAAATATCGCAGCCTTCCTTTTCCAGGCGTTCCAATGCCTCTTGGGAAGGATGATGATAACGGTTATGAGCACTGCTGGAAATAAAAGCTGCTTTTGGATGGATGTAATTCAGAAACTCCTCACAGCTGGAGAAACGGGAACCATGGTGCGCCACTTTCAATGCTGTGACCGGATGCAGACGTTGTCGCTTTAATAATAGTTTTTCCTGTTCTTCCCCAAGGTCTCCGGTAAACAGCATCGAAAATGCATGACTTCTCAATTCCCATACCTGTGAGAGACCGTTGCAATCAGCAGCTGTCTCATCGGCATCCGGATACAGGCACTGCAATGTCATTTCTTCTAGATGCAATGTATCTCCTGTGTCTACATAAGAAACACTGGTTCCTTGTTTCTTTGCCAGTTCCGCCAGTTTCTGGCAAGAAGAATCTTCTGACAACGCTTTTGCAAGTAACAACCGATGTACCGGATAACCCTGCTCCAGCAGTTCCTCAAGTCCGGAAATGTGATCCGCATCCGGATGGGTAACAATCCATACATCCACAGCATTTACACGGTGATATTTCAGGAATGGCAGCATACGGTAAGTTCCCACTGCGGCTTCTGAACTGCTTCCACCATCGATCCATATATGACCACCATGTCCATCTGTCAGAAAGATGCCATCTCCCTGTCCGACATCAAGCAGAAAGATACCCGGCGTTTCTGCCGGATGCACCAGAAGGGTTGCTGCCAGAAAGATGCCAAGAATGCCATAAGGAAGTCCTTTCAGGGACAGCCAACGCATATTTTTATTATGGGCAAACAGTTTCCGATACAGTTTCCACAGACAAAAAAACGCCAGCACGATATAATAGGTGATGATCCAGAATGGTTCCGGCTGACCGGTGAGCAGCAGATTCCCCGGAAACAGGCGAAGGATACGCATCCCGGCATCATACAGATTTAAAATTGCATGACATGTCACCAGTATCCAGCCGGCGATTCCCGGCATCCATACATAGATCAATGCAGCTATAAGGCCTCCTCCCAACAGCCAGCTGCTGAAAGGGAGAATCAGCAGATTCAGAAACATGGCATAAAGAGGTACTTCGTAATAGAACCAGGCAGTCATTGGCAGAAGCCATAGCTGCAACCACAGACTAAAGCGTAAATTTTTTTTCAAATCTGTCAGCCGGTTTCTGAGGCTATTTTTTATCCACGCATTGATAGATTTCCGATTCCCCTCATGGTCTGTACGTTTTTCATCTTCTTGTTCCGGAAACAATCTGCTGTACTGAACAATGGCCAGCATTGCCGTAAAAGAAAAAAGAAAACCTGTCTGGTACAGTGTCAATGGGTTGGTGATCAGCAGAAGAATTGCTGCCAGTGCAAGTCCATGGGCTCCATCATAAGTCCGTCCGAAAATCTGTGCCCCCATCATGCACAGATACATGACAATCGCTCTTTGCGCAGGAATCCCAAAACCGCTCATATAAGAAAAGCAAAGGATGCAAAATGTACTGACTGCAGCTGAACAGGGATAAGATCTGCGTAGGAATCGTAAAAATCGATAGACGCTGAAACCGAGAATCGAGATATGCAGACCGGAGACAGACAACAGATGGGATATCCCGGCCTCCTGATATTGCTGTTTGATTTCCGGATCCAGCAAAGACTTTGTCCCGGCTGCCAGAGTACATAAAATACCCGCATCCCGTTGATTCATCTGTTCCGTGTAAATTTGAACGATATGTTTTTGCAGACGATATAACTGTTCACGGCATAACAGAGCAGGGATTTTTTTTATTTGTATCGCATCCTCTCCGTTTTCTACTCTGAGGCGGCAGAGGATATTTTGCTGTTGGTAATAGTCAGCAAAATCAAAATTGCCATCATTACGTGCAGGAGAAAAGCATTGTACCTTGCCGGTAATCTTGATTTTGGCACCAATTGGAATTACATCCGTTTCATTCAAAAAAATAATATGCCCGAGAAACACGGGTGTCTGATCTGTATTCAGATAGGTTTGTTTCAGATGATATAGATAAGAATCAGATTTGATTTCTTTGCCGGTTACAGTTCCGCAAAGTGTAACCTGTGCAGTGGACGAAATGATTTTCTGACGTCCGGTATAGGATGTCAGATGCTGCCGGGTGATACCGGCTCCCAGCAGACAAAAACCTGTCACTAAAAACAGCATGACAATTTGTTCACGTGAGGGATGCTTTTTGTACACCCCTGCTGCACAGGCAAATAATAACAGAACCGCCGGAAAAACATGCTGTACCGAAGGATGTTCTCCGGCCAACAGAATTCCGGCGGTCAATGCGGCTGCTAACAGGCAGATATGATGCTTATTCTCCAGTATCAAGCAATCCCTCCTTCTCCTGTTTCTGCACAACCTCTACGTCGTCTCCATCCTCAATGACAAGATCCAGATTTTTCTTATAATATTCACCGAGGGACATTTTATCCCGGTAGGTAATATCTGTCTTGCCATTTACGGCGATCTGTACTGTATTAATGGTATCAAGTTCCGTCAGAGAATCTACGATGGAATAGATGATCACATCTTCTTTGATTTCAAAATTCTGGGTCAGAAATCCATCATCCAGATTGACCAGGCAGGCTCCATTCATAACAGAGACACTGACCAGCTGTGTTGTATCCGGGATAGCAGAACGGGCATTGGATGATTTCGGACCATCCAGCAGCCGTTCCATGATCAATTTTTCAATGGACGTATTGCCGGAATAATATACATGCTGAGTTTCCCTTACCAGTCCGTCTCCGGTAGCAGACGCAAAATACAATGTCAGATTTGCTTCCTGGATATTGTTAATCTGCTCTCCCGGATTTTCCACAAAGGAATCATTAGTCAAAATGCCGACTTCTACTCCATTTGCATCAGTCAGCGGAAGATTATCCACATAGATCGATACACCATCGATATCATGGATCTGCATCATATTATGCACCACTGCCCCACGACAGAGCACTTCTTCCGGTGCCGGAATATCACCATATGCCTTATTAAAATACAAATACAGCTGGTGATCGGTATATTCATATCGTGCAATTTTTACATTATCCGGAAAAATCTTCTGATATTCTACATCATCACTGTCCTCAGACATACGGGCGATATATTCCTTGATCAGTGCATCCGTATCCGTAGATTCAGGATCATAAGGTTTGCTCACAATTTTCTCTCGCTGTTTATTCAGATAAAACAGCGCATATCCGGTATTTTCCGATTTGTATTTTCCACAACCTGCGGCAATGCCGGAAAACAGAAACAGAAATACCAAAAACAGAATAGCTGTTATGTTTAATCGTTTCATTTTTAATGCCTTTCATGACGGGCAGAACAAAGAACACTTTCTGTCGGTTCTTTGTTCCGTAAAATATGTGTCTGTGGTATCAACTGATGTAAGTCAAAGGAATCCGTACGGTAAACGTGGTTCCCTCACCTTCCATACTGTGTACTTTGATGGCACCGCGGTGCATGATGATGGCATTCCTTGCAATAGCAAGACCAAGACCGGTTCCGCCGATTTCCCTGGAATGTGATTTGTCCACACGGTAAAATCGTTCAAAAATCCTGTTCTGTGCTTCTTTTGGAATTCCGATGCCATTATCCTCCACCGTTACAAAAAAGTTCTGATGATCTGCATTCAGTGAAACATGCACCCATCCATCCGGATTGTTATATTTGATTGCATTTTCAATCAGATTGGTCAGGGCAAGGGTGAGTTTGACTTCATCTACTTCCGCCACTACCGGCCGGAAACTCTCCATAACAAGTTCCACGTTCTGTTTCTGTGCGATCGGACGCAGACGTTTCATGATCCGCTCCAGCAGTTCATTGATCTGAACGCTTGTAATATTGATATTTCCGGCAGATTTATCCATTTTTACCAACGAAAGCAGATCATTGATGATTTTATTCTCACGGTCAATCTCTGCACCAATATCTGTCATAAATTCCCGATAAAGTTCTACCGGAATATCCTCCTGTCCCATCAGGGAGTCTGCAAGGACTTTCATGGAAGTCAATGGTGTCTTCAATTCGTGGGACACGTTAGATACAAACTCCTGGCGACTCTCATCCAATGTCTGCAGACGTCGCAGCATCTCGTCACAGGCTGCAGACATCGTCTCCGTTTCAGAATATGAATTAACACTGATAAAATCGGCTTCATAGCCGTCCTGTACATCTTTTATGGACTTTGTCAGACGACGGAACGGACGCACAAAAGCAGTAGAAACTGCAAATCCGGCGATGACAACAATGACTGCGACCAGAAACTGGATCATCAGGGCATATTGTTTCAAAATGGCAAGGGTGGCAGCAATACTGTCGGTGGAGACACTGACCAACATTACACCGATCACATTTTTCCCGGATTCATCATGCATGGGAAACGTCATCTCAATGTAATGGTTATCTGCATCATATTTCTGCACAGTCTCGCCATTGTATGCCTGCATGACTTCTTCTGAAAGAATTGTTTTCTGCTCGTCCAGTGCATAAGTGTCTTTTACTATGGTAAAAGAACTGTCAATAAGCATCACACGACCATCATAAATAGTTGACAGCTGATCTAATTGTGTTGTGATATTTTTGGAAGAAGTATCCTGCAGATAGTTATTTGCCACAATCTGGCTGGCAAGCAGCTTTGCCTGACTGGTAATATCTACGGTACGGGTATTGACGGCCCGTTTTTCATAGACCGACAGAATACCTGTACGCAGTAAAAATGTCGGAGCGATTCCGAACAAAATAATTAATAGAAAAATGCGAAATTTCAGACTTTTCAAATATGCGATCATTGCTTTCAATTCCATTACCTCTGCTTGTCAGAATGATAATAGTAACCTACCCCCCATTTTGTGTGAACATACTTCGGCTCACTTGGGTTTGCTTCTACTTTTTCACGCAGACGACGCACATGTACATCCACCGTGCGGAAATCTCCCGGGTACTCATATCCCCAGACAAGGTTAAGCAGACGTTCCCTGCTGTAAACTTTTTCCGGTGTCTTTACCATCAATTCCATCAGGTCAAATTCCTTTGCGGTCAGCTTGATCTCACGTCCCTGGATAAACAATCGTCTGCTCTCACAGTCCAGACGTACATCACCATCCACGATCACATTTGGATTTTTCTCCATTTCCTTGCGGGAAGTCCGGCGCATGATCGCTTTGATCCGGGCCTTTACCTCCAGAATGTTGAATGGTTTTGTTATGTAATCGTCGGCACCATACTCCAGGCCCAGGATTTTGTCCATATCATCGCCTTTTGCCGTCAGCATGACGATGGGAACATTGGAAAATTCACGAATCTGCTGGCATACCTGAAATCCATCTAGTTTTGGAAGCATAATATCCAGTAAAATAATATCATATTGTTTATTATGTGCCATTTCCAGAGCTTCTTCTCCGTCATACGCACAATCCACTTCCATACCGTCCTGTTCCAGACTGAACCGGATTCCTTTTACGATTAATTTTTCATCATCTACCACCAGCACTTTTTTCGCCATTTCGTCACCTCATTGAACACTTATGTTATCTTTTATTTTGTCATAGGTTCCCTGTTTGATACCATCTACATTCATGATATCTTCTTTATTTTGAAAGGAACCATGTTTTTCTCTGTACGCAATGATATCTTCTGCCCGGGTCTGTCCAATCCCTTTCAGAGTCATCAGCATGTCAACTGTCGCCGTATTGATATTAACGGTTGCGTCTGTCGCTTCCTTACTATCTGTCGCTGTCGTCTGTCCGGATGCTTCTGCCACAGCATCCTCTCCTACATAGGGGATATGCAGTTTCTGACCATCCGTCAGCAGTTCAGCCAGATTGACAGCATCAGACCGGGCATTTTCCAGCAGGCCACCCGCCATGGCAACTGCTTCGTATGCACGGCTCTGTGCTGAAAGTTCATAAACTCCGGGCTGGCAGACAGCTCCGCAGACATAGACAAACACCGTCTTTCCGGTGTCGTCTGCTTCCGGATATTCAGAATCCTTTATTTCCGAAGATGCATTTTCTTCTGATTCTTCCTGTTTTACATTCTCCGACTCAGATTTTAAAACAGGAATCTCACCGGATACTTCTTCGGTTACTGATTCTTCCGTTCCCAACAGAATATCCTGCGGATCTGTCCGGCAGCCGGAAAATGTTCCCAACAGCAATATCACAGAGCATACAACCAACAATTGTCTCATATAAAATCTCCTTTACTCTGAAAAGCAAAGGATTTCTCAAATACCTGTAACAATTTTATCAAATATCGCAAATATTACAAGTCCTGTTTTTATTTTGCACACTGATTGTACAGAACCAGCAGTTTTTCAACTTTTTCATAGTAGATTTTAGAAAAATTCACGTTCGCTCCCATTGAAAAAGGATTACCCCAGCGACAGCCACTGCCATTCCAATCAGTTTCTGCACAGACCAGTCTGCTTTTTCTGTCCCAAACAAACCGAACAGCTCAATGACATAGGCACTGATCATCTGTGCGATAACAATAAAAAGAACCGCCTGTGCAGGCCCGAGCGTATGCATGCTTTTAACTACCGTCAGGGTAATAAAAGCACCTATGATACCTCCGATTAATACATATTTGGGTTGAACTTTCCAGAGCGCAGCAAATGAACTGCGATCCGTGATGCCCCAGGCAACCAGACAGACAGCCAGTGCCGTAAACTGTACCCAGCTATTTGCCACCCAGAGACTACTCTGCTTTGTCACATCTGTGTTGAAGACTCCCTGAACGCTCATCAGTATTCCTGATAAAATTGCAATTAAAATTCCGATCATAATTTCATTTCCTTTTTGCATTGAATATTTGCATAATTTTTTTGTAAACAGCAGGATAGGAAAAATAACAACCCTATTTTTTCTTCATACTGCAAATTATGCATGTATATATCAGAATGCCACAAAAGATTTCTTTTATACCGGAATTGTTATCCAAAAACAGAATTATTTCGGTCTGTATTTTCTGTCAAAAACAGACAGCTATGCTTTCAAATAGAAAACACAACTGTCTGCTGAAATCATCTTCAAGACGGACAATCTTTCGATTTTTAACCGACTGATAGAAGGATTAGAAGGTTGCAAGTACCTCGTCTAATTTTGTAACCATCTCATCCACATGTTCTTTTTCAATTACCAATGGTGGGACAAAACGAACTACGTTGGAACCTGCCGTAATGATGATCAGACCTTTCTCCAGTGCTTTTGCAGCAACTTGTCCTACCGGTATTTCCATTTCCAGTCCCTGCATAAGTCCCATACCGCGACGATCTGTGATAAAGTCATATTTCGCAGCCAGTTCATCCAGTTTCTGCACCAGATACGGTGTAATCTCATGTACATGATTTATAATCTGATCCTTCTCGAAAATATCAAATACTGTGCTGACTGCAGCTCCTACAAACGGATTTCCACCATAAGTTGTTCCGTGATCACCGGGTGCCAGAGATTTATCTGCCACCTTCTGAGTCATAAGAAATGCACCCACCGGCACACCACAGCCAAGTGCTTTTGCAACAGTCATAATATCCGGTTTCACATCATAATTCTGCCATGCAAACATTGCACCGGTACGTCCCATACCACATTGAATTTCATCCAGGATCAGTAAAATGTCTTTCTCGTCGCAAAGAGCACGTACGCCTTTTAAGAACTCTGGGTCAGCTGGATAAATGCCACCTTCGCCCTGTACCGTTTCCATAATAATGGCACAGGTTTTATCTGTGATCTGTGCTTTCACGCTTTCCAGATTGTTGTACTCAGCAAAACGAATTCCCGGAATCAGTGGTTCAAAAGGTTCCTGATAATGTTTTGTTCCGGTTACGGATAATGCACCAAGACTTCTGCCATGGAAAGAATGCTGCATTGCGACCACTTCGTGACCTGCATGTCCATCTCTGCTGTAGGCATATTTTTTTGCTGCTTTTAATGCACCTTCGATTGCTTCCGTACCACTGTTTGTAAAGAAGATACGATCCATATCTGCTGCAGCAAGTGCTTTTTCAGCTGCTTCCATTGTCGGTACGTTATAATATAAATTAGAAGTATGCAATAATTTATCGACCTGATTTTTCAGTGCATCGTTGTATTCTTTTTTTCCATATCCAAAAGCACAGACAGCGATACCTGCTGCAAAATCAAGATATTTTTTTCCATCTGTATCATACAGATATACACCTTCCCCATGATCTAATACAACAGGGAAACGATTATATGTATGAAGCAGTGCCTGTTCCGCATGATCAATATAATTCTGTTTATTCATGGTCAAATTTTGCCTCCTCATCTCCAAGAATTGCCGTACCGATTCCTTTGTTTGTGAAAATTTCCAGTAACAGGCAATGAGCCATACGTCCATCTAAGATATGTACCCGGGAAACACCATTTTCCACTGCATGAATGCAATTATTTAATTTTGGAAGCATACCGCCAACTACATAACCGCTGTCGAGCAGGTTTTTTGCTTCCGAAACAGTCAGTTCAGAAATCAGTGTGGACGGATCTTTCGGGTCACGGTAAACACCTTCGATATCAGTTAAAAATGCAAGTTTTTCTGCATGAACTGCTGTTGCAATGGCGCAAGCTGCATCATCGGCATTGATATTGTATGTCTGATAATCATCATCCAAACCAATCGGGCAGACAATTGGCAGAAAATCTTTTTCCAGAAGATCAAATAAAATCTTCGGATCCACGGATTTTACATCGCCTACAAAACCGATATCCTGTCCCTGGGAATATTTTTTCTCAACCTTCAGCAAACCACCGTCTTTACCGCTGATGCTGACTGCCTGAACACCAAGTTTCTCTACCATGGATACCAGAGATTTTCCGACTTTTCCAAGTACCATCTCTGCGATTTCCATTGTCTCAGCATCTGTTTTTCTCAGACCGTTTACAAACTCCGGTTCCATTCCGGCTTTTGCCACCCATTTGCTGATCTCTTTTCCACCACCATGTACGATAATTGGTTTGAAACCAACCAGTTTCAGCAGTGTGACATCCTGGATAACACGTTGCTTTAATTCTTCATCGAGCATGGCACTTCCACCATACTTTACAACGATGATCCGGCGGTTAAAACGCTGGATATAGGGTAATGCCTCTATCAACACCTCAGCCTTTGCCCGCAATGCTTCATATTTATCTTCCTTCATTTATCTGTCCTCCTGTAACAACTCACTTTTTTCTCTTATCTCTTGCAAACAAATTAATACCTATCGTTAAAATATACTTGCATTAAGAACGGTAATCCGCATTGATTTTTACATAATCATAGCTCAGATCACAGCCCCATGCCGTCCCCTGTGCATCACCCAGTTTCAAATCTGCGATTGCGGTTACTTCCGGCTCGGATAAAATTTTTGTGGCTTCTTCTTCACTGTAATCAAGTGCGACGCCATTCTCAATGAGTTTTATTTTTCCACCTTTGCTCTCAAAATACAAATCTACTTTATCCGGATCAAATGCTGCTCCGGAATATCCCATGGCACAAAGGATTCTTCCCCAGTTTGCATCATGTCCGAAAATCGCTGCTTTTGTCAGGCTGGAGCAGATTACAGATTTTGCAAGTACCTGCGCCTGTTCTTTTGTCTCTGCATTCACAACTGTTACTTCAAATAATGCAGTTGCACCTTCACCGTCTCCTGCCATCATTTTTGCCAGTGTTGTGTTTACAAAATTCAAAGCTTCACAGAATGCATCATAATCAGCACCTTTTTCTGTAATCTCCGGATTTTCTGCGAGACCATTTGCCATCAGAAGCAGTGTATCATTTGTGGATGTGTCTCCGTCTACGGAAATCATATTAAAGGTATCTTTTACATTTGCAGAAAGTGCTTCCTGTAATAACTCTTTGGAAATCGCAAGGTCTGTTGTAACAAAGGCAAGCATCGTGCACATATTTGGATGAATCATTCCGGAACCTTTGCACATGCCACCGATCGTAACGGTTTTACCGCCAATTTCAAATGTAACAGCAACTTCTTTTTCATGTGTATCTGTAGTCATGATCGCCTTTGCAGCTGCATTTCCTGCTTCCACACCGTCCGCAAGCTTTGGTGCCAATGCATCAACACCTGCCATAATACGATCGATCGGAAGCTGTTTGCCAATAACACCGGTAGATGCCACACAAACTGCACTCGCCGGGATTCCCAGTACTTTAGCTGCCTGATCGGCGGTCTTCTGACAATAATCCAATCCTTCCTGTCCGGTGCAGGCATTTGCAATACCTGCATTGACAACAACTGCCTGCGCATAATCACTGTTTTTCACGATATCCCGATCCCAGAGTACCGGTGCTGCCTTTACAAGATTTGTCGTAAATGTTCCTGCCACACGACACGGTACCTGGCTGTAAATCATTGCCATATCAGTACGATTTTCATATTTGATTCCTGCCGCGGTACAAGCTGCCTGGAATCCTTTTGCCGCTGTCGCGCCACCTGTAATCTGTTTCATGATCCAATCCTCCTGTCAGATACATTTTCACATCGGTATCGTTGTATCTGCTGTTTTTTATTATTTGTTCTAAAATTTAATTTATCTTATTCATTGAATTTTGTAATATTCTCGTCATTCAATATAAAATCATAATAATTCACATCGTCTCTCATTTTCCAGCCTTCGTCCTGCCAGAAGTGATTGCCGAGTTCATTTTTCTTAAAAGCGATCAGATTTACTTTGTTGATCTGCTCACGCTGTAAGGCACGCATTGCCGCTGTTGCCATCTGCTTTCCAATGCCGTGGTTACGATAAGCCTCATTCACGCACACATGGTAAAAACAGCCGGTTCTACCGTCATGTCCGCATAAAATCGCCCCTACCAGTTTGCCGTCCGCTTCTGCCACAATACTGGTAGTCGGATTCCGTTTCAGAAAACGCGCTGTCCCTTCTCTGGAATCATCAATGCTTCGGATTCCAAATCCTTTTATGGTCATCCACAGTGCATATACTTCATCATAATCTTTCATCGTCATCGGGCGAATCTTTATTTCCATAAAATCTTGTTTCCTTCCATACATATTTATAATTACGGGAACATCGGAACAAGATTCAATCCTTCGCTTTCATCCAGACCAAACAGCAGGTTCATATTCTGAACTGCCTGTCCCGCAGCACCTTTCACAAGATTATCAAGGGCCCCCATCATAACAACTCTTCCGGTACGCTCGTCAATCTTGAAATTAACATCCACATAGTTGCTGCCCTCTACCCATTTTGTCTCAGGCACAACATCTTTTTCCAGCACACGAACAAATTTCTCATTCGCATAATATTTATCATAAGCAGCTTTCACTTCTTCATAAGTAGGAAGGGATCCGTCAGCTTTTCTGTTTAAAGTGGCATACTCTGTTGCCAGAATACCACGGTTCATCGGAACAAGATGAGGTGTAAAGTTGATAACAATCTCTTTACCAGCTGCATAACCAAGCTGCTCCTCAATTTCCGGAGTATGACGATGCGTTGCCACACCATATGCTTTCATATTTTCATTTACTTCACAGAATAAATTTGCAACTTTTGCACCGCGACCAGCTCCGGAAGTACCGGATTTTGCATCAATGATCAGTGTATCCGGATCAATCAGACCTTCTTTTACAAGCGGATAAGCAGTTAAAATAGAACAGGTTGTATAACATCCCGGATTCGCCACCAGACGGGCATTTTTTACTTTATCACGGTTAATTTCACACAGACCATATACTGCTTCTTCAATAAACTGTGGACTCTTATGCTCAATCTTATACCATTTTTCATATGTAGCGATATCTTTGATACGGAAGTCCGCACTCAAATCTACAATCTTTGTTCTGGATAAAATCTCCTCTGTCAGAACAGATCCCAAAAAACCTTGCGGTGTTGCAGTAAAAATCACATCTACCTGTTCACAAAGTGCTTCCATATTATCATCCAGACATGCTGCATCTACAATCTCAAACATATTGTGATATACAGATGCATATTTCTGGTCAATATAACTTCTGGATCCATACCAGACAATCTCAACTTCTTTATGTCCCATCAGAATACGTACAAGTTCTGCTCCTGCATAACCTGTTGCTCCGATAATACCTGCTTTAATCATTTGCAGCCTCCTTAATTTTGTCGAATGAACTGTTTCCTATAATAATACTTCTCATGCAATTCGTAAAGTATTGATTTTCAACTCTGTGTTTTTTATACACAAGGATGTATATTTATACATTTATTCATTTTTCCATTCATTCTTGCCTTTTCTATGTATTTTTGTCCTGCATCAAATAATAACACAAGTTTTTTCAAAAAGAAAGGACTTTTTCCTTTTTTTGCCATTCTGTGCGTACTGAATAAAAAGATGTATTTTTATAAACAAAATATGTATAAATTTACACTTGCATTCTGAATCCGATTGTAGTATGATGAATCAGGTCGAAAGCAAAAGATATGTTTGTTTTCAGAAAAAATCAGAAGAAACGGTCTGCGACAGACCTGCTTAACGATAAGAAAGAAAGGATCTATTACAATGAAAGAAAAAGTTATTTTAGCATATTCCGGCGGACTTGATACAACAGCCATCATCCCTTGGTTAAAAGAAACATATGATTATGATGTAGTATGCTGCTGCATCGACTGCGGACAAGGCAAAGAGTTAGAAGGACTTGAGGAGCGTGCTCAGTACTCAGGTGCTGCTAAATTATATATCGAAGATATCTGTGACGAATTCGCAGAGGATTACATCCTTCCTTGTGTTCAGGCAGGTGCTGTATATGAGAACAAATACTTACTTGGTACTGCTATGGCTCGTCCGGGTATTGCAAAAAAATTAGTTGAGATTGCCAGAAAAGAAGGCGCTGTTGCTATCTGCCACGGTGCAACCGGAAAAGGAAATGATCAGATCCGTTTTGAGCTTTCTATCAAAGCACTGGCTCCGGATATCAAGATCATTGCTCCATGGCGTGATCCGAAGTGGACCATTGATTCCCGTGAAGGCGAAGTTGAATACTGTAAAGCACATGGCATCGATCTTCCGTTCGCTATGGATCAGAGCTACAGCCGCGACTGCAACTTATGGCACATCAGCCATGAAGGGCTGGAACTGGAGAATCCTGCCAATGAACCGAACTATGACCACCTTCTTGTATTAGGTGTTTCTCCGGAAAAAGCACCGGATGAACCGGAATACGTTACAATGACATTTGAATCCGGTGTCCCGAAAACAGTAAACGGCAAAGAGATGAAAGTTGCTGATATCATCCGCGAGCTGAACCGTCTTGGCGGAAAACATGGTATCGGTATCATCGATATCGTTGAAAACCGTGTTGTTGGTATGAAGTCCCGTGGTGTATATGAGACTCCTGGCGGAACCATCTTACTTGAGGCTCAGAAACAGTTAGAGGAGCTGACGCTTGACCGTGCTACTATGGATACAAAGAAAGATATGGGTAACCGCATGGCCCAGATCGTATACGAAGGAAAATGGTTCACACCGCTTCGTGAAGCAGTTCAGGCATTTGTAGAATCCACTCAGAAATATGTAACCGGTGAAGTTAAATTCAAACTTTATAAAGGAAACATCATCAAAGCCGGTACTACTTCTCCATACTCCTTATACAGTGAGTCTCTGGCAAGCTTTACAACCGGTGACCTTTACGATCATCACGATGCAGATGGATTCATTACATTATTCGGTCTGCCGTTAAAAGTTCGTGCAATGAGAATGCAGGAACTGGCAAAAGAAAACCAAAAATAAGTTTGTACTTTGCACAAACGATAACTTCTTGGACGACAGTTCAAAAATTTCCCCCGGTAACAGAATGTTCTTATCACTCTGCTGCCGGGGCTTTTATCTCAGATATTTCATGCCATGTTCAAATTCCAGGTTCAGTTTCAGATGAAATACAAACAATATTTTAGTTCGTACTCTGTTTTTCCTTTAATAAATAAATTCTGGATTCAAAATCCGTACATGGCTCTGCACCTTGCGGAACTTCTCCTGCACTCACATCCGTAGTGATCAATCCAAGGTTCATCAGTTCATCACCATAATGTTTTGTATTTGCCAGTTCATTCTCATACAGTTTATCCGGATCCAATCCCTGTAGTTTTACACAGCTATATGGCAGATTTACACCATTCAGAACTCTGTAATAGCCCACAAGTGCTTTGCTTTTGTCTTCACTGACAACCATCCAGACCGTTTCATTTCCGTTAAACGGACTTTTTAATCTGTAAAATGTACCGAACTGAAGTAATTCACGATATTCCTTCATAAATCGGATCTGTGCTTTCACTTCTTCTATCTCTGCATCAGACAACTTATTCAAATCCAGTTCATAACCAAACGTTCCAAAATACGCAACATTTGCCCTTGTATGTAACGGTGTATTACGAAAAACCTGATGATTTGGTATTACAGATACATGGCTTCCCATGCTGCTGAGCGGATAACACATGGATGTCCCATATTGTATTTTCAACCGTTCTACAGCATCTGAATCGTCACTAACCCATCCCTGCGGTGCATAATAAAGCATTCCTGGATCAAAACGCCCTCCTCCGCTTGCGCAGGACTCAAAAAGCACCTCCGGGAACGCTGAAGTCAGACGTTCGTACAGATTATAAACGCCCAAAATATAGCGATGAAAAATTTCTCCCTGCTGATCCGCCGGATATGCGATACTGTAACATTCCGTAATGCTCCGGTTCATATCCCATTTTATATAGGATATGTTTGACTCAGAAAGCAATTTTGCAATCATCCCATAAATATAATCCACAATTTCTTGTCTTGAAAAATCCAGTACATATTGATATCTTCCATGAGATACTCGCCGTCCCGGTGTCTGTAAGATCCAGTCTGGATGTTTTCTATACAGATCAGAATCTTTATTCACCATTTCCGGTTCAATCCAGAGACCAAATTTCATTCCAAGTTCTTCGATTCGATTTGCAAGTCCACTGATTCCATTTGGCAGTAACTCCATATTTGCAATCCAGTCTCCCAGTCCAGCGCGGTCATTTCTTCTGGCACCAAACCAGCCATCATCCAAAACGAATAATTCTACGCCACATTTCTTTGCTTTACTTGCAATTTCAACCAGACGTTCTTCTGTAAAATCAAAATAAGTAGCTTCCCAGTTATTGATCAGAATCGGTCTGCATCGATCCCTCCAGTAGCCTCTGGCCAGACGTCTTCCGTAAAGCTTATGAAATGTCTGACTCATTCCATTTAATCCGCTCTCTGAATAGACCATGACTGCTTCCGGAGTTTGGAACATTTCTCCAGCTTCCAGTTTCCAGTCAAATCCTTTCGGATTTATTCCCGCTGTTATTCTTGTTACATTGTGCGTGTCGACTTCCGCCTGAATACGGAAATTGCCACTGTAGATCAGACTGAATCCGATTGCTTCTCCCCGATATTCATTCGTATGTTTTCTCCGTAAAACCATAAATGGATTGTGTTCATGAGAAGAATTTCCGCGCCTGCTGTCAATTGCTGTGATTCCCTGTTCCAATGTTCTTTCTTTTATATAGCGTTCTCTCGCCCATGCTCCTGATAGCTGCATCCACACATAATCCTGATCTGGGAGATCCAGACTCAGACTCATTACATTTAACAGATGCACCGTTTCTGTTCCCGTATTTTTCACACAAACGCTCCGTGCAATTGCATTATACTCAGAAAAAACAGTATACAAAAGTTCCAGCAGAACTCCGGTCAATGCATCTTTCAAATAAACCCGAAGTGTCATTGCTTCTTCGTCTGATTCTGTATAAGTAGCCGGAAGCCCCTGTAATTTTACCTTTCCCGCTGTAATCTCATATCCTTCATACACAAATTCTGAGATTCGACTTCCATTTTTTTGCAATATTTCAATTGCAGGATGTCTGTAATCCGTTGTCCCGTATACCGGATATTCCTGCCTGATATGCTCCAGAGAAAAATTCCGGTCACCCTCATATATATACGAAGTCATGGGACGCTGACATTCTTCGACCAGATAAGAAAAATCTGCCTTATCATGAATTCTTTTTCCAAAATAAAGGTGTCCCATATGTCCGTTTTTTAATACACACATAATGTAACTTATTTTGTCATTATATAAATGAAATGTTTTTGTTTCTTTGTGAAATACGATATTTCTCATAAATGTCTCCTCCAACAGATGCTACCAAATAGCTACATAAAAAAATCAGTTAAAACAATACCGCATCTGTTCTGTTCCCTGTAAATTTTTCCATATAAATTTGCCATTTTCATATATCATATATCCATGCCAACTTTCCTCTTTTGGAATAGAAACAGATCCGGGATTCATGTAAATATAATCCGGATGTTCCACACATTTTGGTACATGGGTATGTCCATTCAGCAAAATGTCTCCTTTCTGAAGAGATGGCAGATTGCCCTCATTAAAATGATGACCATGTGTGGCATAAATTACATTTTTCTCATCTGCGATTACACAATAATCTGCCAGAACCGGGAACTCCAGCACCATCTGGTCTACTTCCGTATCACAATTTCCCCGCACACAGAGAATATCCTGTTTGTGTTGATTTAAAAGTGCGATCACTTCCTTTGGATTGTAGTCTTTTGGCAGATCATTTCTTGGACCATGGTACAAAATGTCACCAAGCAATAATAACCGGTCTGCTTTTTCTTTGTCGTATGCTTCCAGCAATTCTCTGCAATAATATGCTGATCCATGAATATCTGATGCGATCATCCATTTCATAAATAATATCCTCCACGTATCGTATTTATTAAGTCTATCTATATTATTATGTTTATGTTCTTTTTGTTTTTATAAAAATAGTGACTAGATAACGTTTCCTTCTATTTTCTTTAGAGAACCAGCGTCTCTAAATCTTCTGGCACAAAAATAATTCCATTGAAATACTTTCGTCCTTCATTTTGATAAAGTTCTTTTCTTCGTAGCAGATTTATGTCTTCCGTATGATATAACAACAGATTTTTTACATGCAATTCTTCTGCCAGTTTGCTTGCATCTGCCACTGTGGAATGATGCTTTTCATACGGATGAAAAATATCTGCTTCGCTCTCCAGACAAAATGCTTCATGCAATAACCATGTGCTGTTCTCTGCAAACTGTTTTTCACATGGATTATATGGCTCATCACCGCAACAGGTAAGTTTTTCTCCATTACCAAGTTCCATGCAGAAACCGAATTGTTTCGCTTTCGTTGACTGGATATCGAAGAACGTAACTTTTTTAGATAAAATGCTGACAGACTCATCATCTGCAACGGGAATGAGATGCAGTCGTTTTCCAATAAACGCAACATCTTTCTTTTGCAGAAGTTTCACTGCCAGATTTTTCAGCAGTTCAATTAATTCTTCATGCGCATAGACCGTGGCCTCACCTTCATATTCGCCCTGTCTCATGTGCTGACAGATCATACGCAACATCCAAATGATACCGGTAATATGATCAATATGCTTGTGCGTCACAAAAATGGTTTTGATGTCCTTCCAGTTGATTCCGGCGTGTTTTAACTGATGCAGTATCGTACTTCCTCCACCACCGTCTACCATAAAATATTGCTGATCTTCCTGTAATACAAAGCAGGTGTTGTAGCACTCCGTCACAAGCGCACTTCCGGTTCCAAGCATTGTGAGTTCCATAATTTTCTCCTTCTGAATCCAAAAACTATAGGGATATTATAACACATATGATTTGCAAATACATATTTTTTCCATTCCTCTACTACACATTGCCAACATGCAATGTTATAATAGACAAACATGATACTAAAATATTTTTGAGGTGAAAAAATGACCATACGAACTGCTACTATGAATGACTTAAATGCGATCACTGCTGTGGAAGCAGAATGTTTTCCAGCGGCAGAAGCGGCTTCCAGAGAAGAATTTTCCAAACGACTGACATATTATAACGACCATTTCTGGTTGATGTTTGATGAAGATAAACTCATTGCCTTTGTGGATGGATTTGTAACAGATGAAGAAACTCTGACCGACGAAATGTTCCATGACGCTTCCATGCACAACCCTAACGGCGCATGGCAGATGATTTTTGGTGTAAATACGATTCCTGATTATCGCAAACATGGCTATGCCGGTGAACTGATCAAATCCTGCATTGCAGACGCAAAAGCACAGGGCCGAAAAGGACTTGTTCTGACCTGCAAAGAAAAATTGCTGCACTACTATGCAAAATTCGGTTTTGTAAATGAAGGACTTTCTGAATCCGATCATGGCGGCGCAGAATGGTATCAGATGCGTATTACATTTTAAAAAGGAGCCATTTTCGGCTCCTTTTACTTCCTGCTTATAGGACTTAATTCCGGGTAGCTGACGTTAGCCTTATATGACATTCTACTTCCAACGATAATGTCCCACAATATCATCCCGTTTTTCCAAAATATCCTATTCATAGGATTTCTGCCACGGATCATTGTGATGAATCACATATGAAACACCATTTTTATTTCTCCGGTCTGAAACAATCCCGATATGCTTTTGAAAAATGATGATATCTCCGCCCTGCCACTGCTCTGTTTTGGAAACATCGGTGGTCAGGCTTTCTCCATTATTGGCAAAAAACACCTGTAGATTTTTCACTCTGCGAAAGTCAATGTTTGAATCTGGCTCTTGGATATCATAATCTTCCGGATGATTCTGAATGTCTTCATTTACAAGCTGCATCAGATCATAACCGGCAGCCTGCATTGCAAATGCTACCACATCCGTACACACACCATAATTATCATTCGAATAACCACTGTTATAATATTTACTCTTATACTTCGGTTTTGTGTTAATATAATTCAAAGCTCCCTGAAGGATGTCTGTCTGATCGTCAATGCCATCCTGATCATAATCTATGGAGCTGTGCACTTGTTCATATTTTTGTTCGGATAAATCAGCTAATCTTTTCGGAGAAGTATGCTGATATCGAAGGAAAATGCCAATAACTATGACGACTACTATCACAAGTATAATAAAAATAAATTTCTTCTTTTTCATATAATCTAACCTATAATTTGTACAAGTCCAAGTTTCATGTGTTCTTCTCTCCAATTCTTTGTAAATGGTGGATCTGCCAAGTTTGTCTGCTATTAGAATATCAACAATCTCAATTTTTGAGTGCATTTATTTCGTTTTGCAGATATTCAAAAAATAACCCGATATGATAGCCATCCGCTACAGCATGAGCAATCGTAATATTTACGGGCATATCTATTCTATTACCATTCTTTTCATATTTTCCCATCGTAATAATTGGGAAAAAAGCCGGTTCCCCATTTGCCACTCTGCTTCCATAACCAGTAAAAGCCGTCCAAGGTGTACAGGAGATACAATAAAAATTTGCCGGTTGTTGTTCTTTTACTTTAATTCCTTTTTTGTCCTTATAAGTATGCATATCTGTTGTTATATTCTGAAAGCATTTTTCAAAATCTTCCTCATATTCCGACCAGCAATCGGAAAAAGTTTTGTCATCCTGATGAAAAATTGTATAATTTGGATTTATTTTATCCCATACGCATAAATTTCCTTTGTTGTCCCGAAACATCTTGAAATTTTCTATTTTATTAAGAACTTTGGTAACAATATATATTACAGTCGGATAAAATTTGTAGTTGTGAATATAGCAGAAATCCAATAAATTTTTAACATCAATTGGTGCTGTCATATTTACTTCTATTTTCAATTTTTCTGTATAATACCGATAATGTTCTTTACGCACCCAATTTTCAATATCTATCTTTTTAAAATTCATAAATCATGCCATCCCTTTTCATTTAGTTCTCTCCATTCGTTCACTTGACGCGGGGGAATGCTTATTTTGCGTTCAAATTTTATTTCATATCAAGTAAAATACCATACACCGTTTCGTTCCCCTTAACTACAAAAGTCAGATTTTCCTTTGCCTGATTCAACAGGTGAAATAAGCTCCGTACTTCAGATTGTCCATTTCGCATCGGATGTATGGATCTGAAATACAGTTCATCGTCATAGTAATAACGTTCATCTAACACTACAACCATTTTCACCGTATCACAAATCGCTGTAACCCCAAGCTCTGCCCTTTCCATCTGCGGAAAATGATATCCCTGCCGTATGTAATCCCGCACCAATATATCTGCTTCTTTTGCATCATTTGCATACACCACAGACACATGCGGAAATTCATTTTGATTTTTCCTTACAGGCAAGTGCATCATATTTTGAATAAAAGAAGAAAGTTCCGCATTAGTTCGAATCCGATTTGTCAAGCGGAAGGTCTGTAGGTTCGGCAGTTCTTCCATTCGTTTCATGGTACTCTGATCTATTTCTTTCGGTGAGATCATTTCTTCTGAATCACTGGAAAAAATGATCGGACGATCTTCACTCATATTCAGTAATACATTTAATTTTTCAACCGAAAGCAGATGTGCCTCATCCACCAATATTGCATGATAATCCTCTAACGAAAATTGTGTTTCCAACTGATTATCTGACAAAAAATCAATTCGCTGTAAACGTTTATGTAAAATTTCCCATTTCTTTCCTGCTTCCCCACAATGAATGATACAGACCTGCTGTCGGTTGGATAGTTTCATGGCAATATCATAAAGAAGCAATGTCTTTCCGGTCCCAGGCAGACCACTGAAAGAAAAATATCCGGTCTGTTCCTCGCAGATTTTCTTTAAAATCTGACGTTTGATATCCCGCTGCTGTGCCGTCAGAAAATATTCTTTGTTTAAAAATCGATTCGGTTCTGTCAACGGCGAAAACAGATACCATTCTGCCCGAAACAGATTTTCAATATCACCAGAATAGTCCTTGCCCTCTTTTTGCAAAGCCGCACACAACTGATTCCAACTTGCCTCTATTACATGATCGTGATTTGTCAACCGCATCAGGCGATTCTGACTGCTGATATAAGTATAAGACTGAATCGGTTTACCAAGTGCGGACAGATAATATCGATTTTGAATTAATTGTTTTTGTATCGCTTCCTCAGAAACTGCTCCACTTTTCAGCTCAATGTTGATGATCTGATTTTCTCTGATCTGCAACAAATCAAATTCTTTGCCTAGACGTGGAATCTGAAAAGAATAAAACAGTCGAAGTGCTGATACATCCTGCATATGAAGTTCCAGCCGCTCCACCAGTGCGCGCATACTTTCCAGTTCCCACTCTTTCATTTTCAGCATGTGTTCTCTGCCGGATAACTGCTGCTCCAGTTTTTGTAAATGTTCAATATTCTGTTTTCTGGTTAATGCATAAATAGATATTGATTTCATAAATTACCCTTTATTTATTGTACAAAGATTTACTGCATTGTATCATTTTATGATTTCATTTCACTGTTACAATAATTTTATTAAAGTAGCACCAAACACCATCACGCAAACACCAACGATTTTCTGTACATTCATCGTTTTTTTCGGAGATTCAAATAACCCGAAATGATCTACTAGTATGCCGCCGGTTGTCAGACCGATCAGAATAATGATGACTGCCAGTCCCGTTCCAAAAATTTCTGCCAACTCTACGTTTGCAAGTACATAAATGCCACCGAATACGCCTCCGATCCACATCCACCATGGATTTTTCTCATTCATATGTTCCCGTGTCTGCACCACCGCACATTTCCCCTGCATCAATCGTAAACCGATGCAAATAACGCATAAACAGCTTAATCCAACTGTAAATGAAATAGCAGACGCTTTGATCGGAGAATCGACAACTTTTCCCAGATGTCCGTTAATGGCAGTCTGCACACCACTTAATGCACCGGACAATACACCAAATATTCTCCATAGCCAGATATCCGCATGTGCATTTTCTTTCGGATTATTTTTGCCGGCTTCTCTTTTTGCCAGAGATACAATTACTACGCCAGCTACAACCAAAACCGCTCCAAAGATCCGAAATACGGAAATCGGTGTTTTCAATGAATAAAAGAATCCAAAATGATCAATTACCAGCCCCACCAGAATCTGCCCCAGAACCGGCAGTATAACCGCAAGCGTTCCGCCCAATTTTGCAAACAGTAAAATATTTCCAGTAACATATATAAAACTACAGATTCCACCAAACCAAATCCAGACTGGCTCATGCAACATTTTATCAAATGGAATATGTACACCCTGTCCTAAAATCAATAATAACAATACTAAAAATATCAATGAAACTGCAAAAGATACAAGCGATGCCCGATAAGGGGAACCTACTTTTTTCCGTAATCTTGCATTGATGCTTGTTTGAATCGGGACACCAATACCTGCCAGTATTCCAAAAATAATAGACATTTTCCAACCTCTCCTCTACTTCCTATTTTCTATCATACACCAAAAAAGACTATAAACCAAACTGTTATGTTCAGAAACAGTAAAATTTATAGTCTTCTTTTATGTTGAGACAAACTTATTATTCATTTATTTCATGTATTTTTTTATATTAACGATGTTATATGTATTTGTCAATCATTTATAGCATTTCGCCTTCATATACCATTCCAGGAAGGCATCTAACGTAAGCATATTATCCAGATCCAATGTTCTACTGATAACTTTTCTTTCTCAAATTCACGGTCAGTTTTGATTCTATCATATAGTAATCCACTCAATCATACATATTTTCCCATATCATATGCCTGTTGTAAAACCTGTGGACATTCTTTTACCAATCCGGCCTCCATGATATTTGGCGCATAAATTCTTCCCTTCACCACAGAATGATCCAAATGCTCCACAAATCCATCCAAATCTCCAAGGGAACGTTCAATGATATCTGTTCCAAGTCCTGCTGAAACAATATAATAAACATCCTTATGTCCAAGATTTTGCCAGATTGGATATGTTCTGTCAATACTTTTTGTTTATTAAAATAAATCCAACATACTATCCAGATAAATTGCTTCTCTGACCTGCAGTTGATACTCTGGTTTGGTCATATAATACAATAAAAATTCTAATACAATGGCACTACCTAATCCACGGCCTTCAATTTTAAAATTTGTAAATCCCATTGGCACATACACATTCTGAATATCGCCAATACTGATAAATGCTGGATTTTTCATCGCCTCTGAAAAACGATATCCATATGCAGCATTTGGTGCTGTACAACGATGATCTGGACAGTTTTCATCCAGATTTTGTAGACTGACCGTCTCATAACATTTCCTTCTATCTTTGCAGCCAATCCAACAACACTCATTGCACAAAAATTCTACTTTGTCTTTTCCTGATAGCGTCAATGTATTTAACTGATCAAAGGATTTATTTAATCGAAAATCAGGTACGATATACTGAAACTCTTTTCGTTTTACTTCTTCCGCAAATTCGTGAAAATCGGTCAATACTTTCGTTGTGGAAGATACTAAATAAAGATTCGGATAGTTTTGTTTTAAATAATCCACCAGTAATTCTGAATGGACGATAACACCATTTTTTACACTATTATTATCTGAATTACCATCTTCACTTCCTTGCTCAAATAAGGCACATAATTCGTTGCACTTTCTATCTGATAAATGTGCTTTTCTAAGCATGGAATTACTGAAAGTCAATCGGGCAGATATGCCATATTCATTTATCAATTTTAAAACTTCTTGCGGATTTTCATCTCCACATCCGATTCTTCCACCGCCCCAGAGACAGCCTTCCGGTGCACCGTAAATGGAACTGATCTCGCACCAGTCATAAAAATACTCTCTGTGCTCCTGATAAAGAGGAAGGAATATTCGATACAGATCATAAAATTCAAACAACCCCGGTAAATGATAATATGCTTTTTTCTTAACGACATTCATTTTTCATCACTCATCTATTCAAGAATGCCCTCGGCATTCGTACTGCGAGATGCACGTCATGCAGCGCATGACATATTCTTCTGTGCATCTCTGCAATTCTGCCAGAGGCTATATCAGATGGGAGATTGAGTCCCATTACTGATCTACACTTGTTGTTTACCACCTATAAAGGCGTTATCTCTCATCTGATATATCTTTTATCTTTTTTGCAGGAACTCCGGCATAGACGGTATTCTCCGGCACATCTTTTGTTACCACAGATCCGGCACCTATTACAGCGCCATTTCCAATAGACACTCCTGCTAAAATAGTCGCATTTGATCCAATCCAGACATTTTTACCTATGTGAATTGGTTGTGCAATCATTGATGCGCGCTTCGTCGGATTCATATCATGATTTAATGTCGCAATCACTACATTATGACCAATCAGGGCACCATCATCGATAAAAATACCTCCCTGATCCTGAAACTTACACCCACTGTTAATAAACACATTTTTTCCGATGTGGATATTAATTCCACAGTCCGTATAAAATGGTGGAAAAATTCCAAATGTTTCATCAATTTCTGACTGCGTCAGTTTACTCATCAAGCTTCGCAATTCTTCTGGTGTATGATAATTGTAATTCATTTCACATGTTAGTTTCATTGCACGTTGGGAAAATGCATGGAACTCCAGATGCAAAGGACTTCCACCACCAATATAAGATTCGTTTTTTATTGTATTTCTAAATTCTTCTGCTGTCATTCTCGTTACTCCATAAAATTCATATTTTAATCTACATTTTTTTCAAATCTTTATTTTAAATACATTTCAAGCATTCCATTTATAGAACTTTTTATCTCAGTTATGATATCCATACAGAGTTCTTTTTTCATTCCAGCCATAGTTCCAACTGCAAGAAGCTCTTTCTTTCCAGGATTACGACCATTTCCATCTACCGTAGTCGTATGTTCCCCATAATATGTGTTGCTGTATGTGAGATCATATGCCGGACTCAATCGCCAGCTATCTGCAGATTCATCATACAAATACAGGGAGATACGCTATCATATCTCCCTTAAAATCATTCTTTTTACCGTTCAAATGTCTTTCCCATGCTGAACTGCTCTAATAATGTACTCATTTCTTCATATTCCTTTCCGTCATTTACTACAAATATTGTATTTACTTCCAATTGAAGTGCCATCATTAGATTCATTGTATTTATACTATTGATGGCAGCCATTGTTGATACATTCATATTGCACCTCGCTTTACATAAAATCAGCCAATGTCATCTGACCATTGATCCAGCTTTTCTGCTCCGCCTTATGCACCCTATCATCCGGCATCCGATTTCCAATCAAAAACGGTGAGGTCGGATCATGTCTGGCATAATTTGTATTTACCGTATCCGCATCATAATTTGCATAACAATACCGACACAGATGCAGACAAGTATTATAGGCTCCGATATCTGCTCCCAACAAACAGGCACATTCTTTCCGAAGCTGATTTCTCTTTGGAAAATCCATGCTTGTATGCAATGCCTGTTCATAAATCTGTTCTGTCATGCATCCGCTGCAGTCTGCTCCATATACTGCCAGTTCGTCACCTTCTCCACATGGGCGGACCGTCATACCATGTTCTGCTGCAATCTCAATCATTGCCTTACCAAGATACAGACGTTCTTCTTTTTCCACTGCCCGCACTTCCGGGAAATTCTTTCGCACTTTCTGATACAGATCAATAAAGCTGATCACACAGTTTTTGGTATATCCTTCCAGTACAGATGCAATATGCGTGAATTGCCGGATATGATAATCTGCCGTATAAGTGTCATCCCCAACAATGGGATCATATCTCCAGCCAATTGAATCAATTCCTACAATCTCAGATAATTTCTGAAATGACAAAAGCACATGCTCTTTATCCGGAACCATCGGTTCAATTTCTTTTCCATAAGGTGTAATTGTTACATACCAATACATGCCATATGGCTGCAATAAATCCATATATTTTAGCATTGGTTCCGGATTCTTTGTACAAAATCCGATCAGATCTACAACGGAAGGATCTAAACTGTATTCCGTCACTTGAATTGGATTATAGGGATTTCGCACACAGACAAATCCTTCCCGTATTCTGTTCGCAAACCAGTCTGCATAAAATGCTGGAATGTCAGTACGCATCCCTGTATGAATAATCATAATTTCTGTCCTTTGCAAAATATAGTATAAAGACAGTATAGCATAAAATTTTCTGTTTTACTGTATATAAAATTCGTACTTTTTCAAAAATTTCACCATATTTGTACGGTAATTATTTTTATATATACAAAAACAGACCCACATTTTTGCGAATCTGCTTTTTCACCTGTATATTCTTCTTTCTAAAGTTGTAATTTATCTGTCATGGTTTCCTCCACATAATTTTTTCATTAATAAAGTAGATATCGGTATGACAAGTACACAGGACAGTGCTCCAAAAATCATAAAAATACAATTTTGAAACAAAAGCCTGGAATTTAACAGAATCCCCAAGGATTGTTTTTGCATTCGCAAGTATGCAAACAAAATCATGGATTCACCAAGATAAGCAAACAGTAACGTATTAACCGTTGTTCCCAATATGCTTTTTCCAATCTGCATTCCACTCTGAAACAGTTCTGTGTTACTCATATCTGGTTTATGTATCTTCACTTCATAGAGTGAAGTAGAAACAGTCAATGCCAATTGCAAAAAACAAAATGAATATTGTAATAAGCACTGCCGTAAACGCAGATAGCGTTTTTCGGTTTATTCCGTTTTGGTAAAACAACGTAATGCAACAAATAACCACACTGAGACAAATCGTCACTGGAAAAACCGGTACTCCGCTGGCAATAAGCCAGATCGCAATGCACAGAATAAGCAGGTTCCCTGCCAATGCAATTAGAGACATCACTCCTCTGTCGCCCCCGACAATGGCAATCAAAGCAACCAATATTAAACCAAATATCACTAACATAACGTTGTCCTCTTTTTCAAATTACTTTTTAATATTCCGGAGGTAATTAGCACGGAAACTGGTATTGCAAGTACAATACCGATACTTTCCACAAAAAAGCGGCAAAGTTCACACAGAATATGCAAACGAATAATTGTCAGAAACGATACATCATTATTCATACGAATCAGGCACATTGGTATCAATCCACTGATAAACACAAACAGCAATATATTAATCATCGTCCCCATAATATCATGTCCGATTTCTCTGCCTGATCGAAACAGCTGCCGAAATGATATTTCTGGTTTCAGCTTTATAATTTCACTTAATGCAGTTGATATATCTACCGCAACATCCATAATGGCACCCAGCCCGGACAGTAATATTTCTGCATAAAATATTTCTTCCGGATTATCGATACTTCTGAGATCCAGATATTCCATAGTAGAAAAATCCAGTTCTTCTGTATGATGTACAACCAGGGAGAAAACTGTCATAACCATTGCCAGCACACAGAGCGTAGATAAAAGTGCCGATACTGTTTTTTTATTGCATCCATTCATGCAAAACAAGGTAACGATTGCAAAGGCAATCACCATTTTATTGCAGACACGTGACATGCTCCCACCACTTAAATCACAGATT
>NZ_KI271108.1:173148-205865 GCF_000469345.1 Eubacterium ramulus ATCC 29099 | reverse complement strand
CACCAACTCCGATTGTTTCCTTAACAGTTTGTCGTTTTCTTTTATCCCCATTATAACTGTTCTCCATAACCACTGCAATGAAAACCTAATCGGTGATTTACATTTCTCTCTCTTCTAAAAATGGGCAATCCCATTAAGGACTGCCCATTCATTCTGCTTATTATGCGATTTTTTCTTGCTTGCACCGATTTCTGCATCAAATGATGTAAGTTTGATGTAAATCGCTGTTTTTTCAGTTTTTTATCAAATGAAGTACGTTCCGTTTATTTGGTAAAACGGTACATCTTTACATCATCTTAATAGAGCTTTGCACCTGCCGGAATGTGGTCATCAACCATCAGAAGATGAAGCTTTTCTTCGCCTTCTTCTTCGTGAATAGCACTGAGGAGCATACCGCAAGAGTCAATGCCCATCATAGCTCTCGGTGGAAGATTTGTGATAGCGATAAGAGTCTTTCCAACCAGTTCTTCCGGCTCGTAATAAGCGTGAATACCGCTTAAAATGGTTCTGTCTGTGCCTGTTCCGTCATCAAGAGTGAACTGTAACAGTTTCTTTGACTTCGGTACTGCAACACACTCTTTAACCTTTACTGCACGGAAATCTGACTTGCTGAATGTATCAAAGTCTACCATTTCCTCAAACAAAGGCTCAATCTTTACCTTAGAAAAATCAATCTTTTCAGGCTCTGCTTTCACTTCTTCAGTAGCCTTAGATTTTACATCATTTTTCTTATTTACATCATTCAGGGTCTTCATTGTCGGGAAAAGCAGTACGTCACGAATAGCCGGACTGTTTGTCATCATCATTACCATACGGTCAATTCCGTAACCGATACCACCTGTTGGCGGCATACCGATGCTCAATGCATTCAGGAAGTCTTCGTCTGTATGGTTCGCCTCATCATCGCCGGCTTCGAATGCTTTTTCCTGTGCTTCGAAACGTTCTCTCTGGTCAATCGGATCATTCAACTCAGAGTACGCATTTGCCATCTCCCATCCGTTCATGAAGAACTCAAAACGCTCTACATAATCCGGATCTTCTGGTTTTTTCTTTGTCAGCGGTGAAATCTCTACCGGATGATCCATAATAAAAGTCGGCTGAATCAAATGCTCCTCTACATATTCTTCAAAGAAGAGATTTAAGATATCACCTTTCTGATGACGCTCTTCGTATTCAATATGATGCTCGTCTGCAACTTTCTTTGCTTCTTCAGTAGAGTGAATTTCATTGAAATCTACGTTTGCGTACTGTTTTACAGCATCGATCATAGTGATACGGGCAAACGGTTTGGACAGATCCATGGTATGCTCACCGTATGTGATCACCTCAGATCCTGTTACTTCCTTAGCTACATGACGATACAGATTCTCTGTCAGATCCATCATGCCATGATAATCTGTGTATGCCTGGTATAACTCCATCAGAGTGAATTCCGGGTTGTGACGGGTATCAAGACCCTCGTTACGGAATACACGGCCGATCTCGTATACACGTTCCATACCACCTACGATCAGACGTTTCAGATAGAGTTCCAAAGAGATACGGAGTTTCAGGTCTTCATTTAATGCATTGAAATGTGTCTCAAATGGTCTTGCTGCCGCACCGCCTGCATTAGATACCAGCATCGGTGTCTCAACTTCCATGAATCCCTGTGCATCCAGAAAACGACGGATACTGCTGATAACTTTGGAACGTTTGATGAATGTATCTTTTACTTCCGGATTCATGATCAGGTCTACATATCTCTGACGATAACGGGTATCTGTGTCAGTCAGACCATGGAATTTCTCCGGCAGAACCTGAAGGCTCTTGGAAAGAAGTGTAACTTCTGTCGCATGAATAGAAATCTCACCTGTTTTTGTCTTGAATACTTCACCTTTGATACCGAGAATATCACCTACATCATATTTCTTGAAATCTGCGTAGGACTCTTCTCCGATATTGTCACGTGCCACATAGGACTGAATGCTGCCCTGCAGATCCTGAATATTGCAGAAAGAAGCTTTTCCCATAACACGTTTGAACATCATACGACCCGCAATGCTTACGGTCTTTCCTTCCAGCTCATCAAAGTTATCTTTGATTTCCATGCTGTGATGTGTCATGTCATATTTGGTAATCTGAAACGGATCTTTTCCACGTTCCTGAAGATCCTGCAGTTTCTCGCGACGAACCTTCAAGAGCTGGTTTACGTCTACATTCTGTGCATTCTTTTGTTCAGCCATTTCCTGTTCTCCTTTTCTATTAATTTGATCTCTGAATTTCCAGTACTTTGTACTGTAAAACACCAGCCTGTGTCTCTACATTTACAATATCGCCAACTTTTGCTCCCAGTAATGCTTTTCCTACCGGAGATTCATTGGAAATTTTTCCTTTTAAGCTGTTTGCTTCTGTGGAACCAACGATTTTATACTCAAGTTCTTCGTCGAATTCACAGTCAAGGATACGAACCTGGCAGCCAACACTGATTTTGTCCAGATCTACTTCTTCCTCAACAACAACTTCTGCATGTCTCAAAATTTTCTCAATTTCCTCGATACGAGCCTCGATATCACGCTGCTCATCTTTTGCTGCATCGTACTCTGCATTCTCTGATAAGTCACCCTGCTCACGGGCTTCTTTAATCTTCTGTGCAATCTCTTTTCGTTTTACTACCTTTAAGTCCTGCAACTCACTCTCCAGTTTCTGTAAACCCTGGTAAGTTAAAAGATTTTTCTTATCCATCTCTGCTGATCCTCCTGATCGTTTATTTATCTGAATTTTTGAAGAGTTTTACCCACTTTCACAATCACTACATTATAACCAATCGGAACTTCTATGTCAAGATTCCGCTTTGGGATCTCCCCTGTATTTTCTGGCAAACTACTATTTTTTTGCCGAAGTGCACATCGCTTGTTGCAAACGCATGCTTCCTGAGACTCTACTTCCCGATATTCCCGCCATCTTCGCTTATAAAAAGGAAGGTAAATCACATCTCTGCGAAATTCTCGGACATGCAATTCCCCATACCGCTGCAAATCAAGAACCATTCCCGCCCGACTCTGATGCATCTCAGCCAGCGGCAATATACGGACGATCAGCCCGCATTCGTGCTCCATCCTGTCCGCAAATGCCGCAAAATATTGGGGACGGTCTGTACAGATTTCCAGAAAATTCAGTCCAGGATACAGCTGTTCTAAAATCTGATCCACATCATCTTCTTCACCAAACACCTGCTCCGGAGAGTCTGTGTCAAGAATCATCGGTCGAAACTCCCGATATGCTTCCAGCAAATCGTGTCTTTCTGCAGCTTTCGATTCCAACATCTCTTCACCTGTCTTTTTGCAAATATCGCTTTCACAATCAACTCTATGACCGGATATCCTCCCCCGGTACAGCAGAATCTGCTCAATCACTTCTCTCGTGGCATAAATCCACGGATTGGCCGATACATCCTCCACTTCATCCATCAGGGTACCATTTGGTTTTTTCGCTCTCCTGCCGGCATTCCATTTATCTATAAACTGCTGCAGCCAGTGGATCAACCGGTGACAACGGACGCATAGTCTGTTCAGAATGTTCTTTATATAGCCACTTCCTATCTGTTTTTTACTATTTTATGATATCATTGTCTAAAGATGTGTTTTTCCTCTGCCAGCCACTGTTCCAACAATGCTTCCAGCTGTGCATAGCTTTCTACTTCATTGATTTTCCCCCGCAGTTTGGAAGAATTTTTGTATCCGGCCGTATACCAGGCTGCATGCTTACGGATTTCCCGGATGCCAATATAGTCTCCTTTGATCTGAAGCTGCAACCGTGCATGCAGAAGCATCATATCCGCCACTTCCTGTCTGGACGGACGCGGCATTTCTTCTCCTGTTTCTAACTGATGCAGAATCTGTTGAAAAATCCATGGATTTCCCTGGGCTCCACGCCCGATCATAAAGCCGTCACACCCGGTCTGCTCTTTCATCCGAATCACATCCTGTGCACAGAGAATATCCCCATTTCCAATGACTGGAATGGACACAGCCTCTTTCACCTGCCGGATGATATCCCAGTCTGCTTTTCCGGAATAATACTGCTGTCTCGTTCTTCCATGTACAGCAACAGCCGCCACTCCACAGCTTTCCGCAATCTTTGCAATTTCCACTGCATTGACATGTTCCTCGTCAAACCCTTTTCGAATCTTGACAGTCACCGGTTTTTTCACTGCTTTTACAAGTTTGGTCAGAATCTCCTCCACCAGTTTCGGATCCTTCATCAATGCAGAGCCTTCCCGGTTATTTACTACCTTCGGCACCGGACATCCCATATTAAAATCCAGAATTTCAAAAGGGCGTTCCTCAATCTGTGCCGCCATTGCAGCCAGAATATCCGGATCTGATCCAAAAAGCTGCAAAGATACCGGATGTTCCTCCGGATGAATTTCCATCAGTAATTCTGTATTTTTATTTTTATAATAAATCGCTTTTGCGCTGACCATTTCCATACATAAAAGGCCGGCACCCTGCCTGCGGCATAACAAACGAAATGGCAGGTCTGTTACGCCTGCCATGGGTGCCAGTATCAGATTATTCTCCAGAGTTACATTTCCTATTTTCAATTCACTCATACTGTTCTCTTTCCGTTTTTTATTTTGCATTTTAATCTGCACGAAAACAATGAGGGGACTCCATCCTCATTAACATGATTTCTGTACATTTCCATCTGCTCTCGCCTACTTTTTCTGTTTTTCAAAAATCAGGCGCATGCCCTGCAATGTAAGCATTGGATCGTAAATATCAATGGCATCCGTATCTTTCTCGATAATACGGCCAAGTCCACCGGTTGCAACGACTTTGATATCTCCTTTTCCAAATTCTTTCTTCATCTGTTTTACAATATATTCTGTCTGACCAATCTGTCCATATACAAGTCCTGCCTGCATACATGCAATGGTATCCTGTGCCAGAATACTCTTTGGTTTCTTGATCTCAAACTCCGGCAGTTTGGCAGCCATACTCCACATCGCCTGGGCAGAAGTACGGATACCCGGCGCAATCACACAAGCAGTAAAGGTACCGTCTGCATCCACCAGATCAAAAGTGGTAGCGGTTCCGTAGTCGATAACGATAGCCGGTCCACCATACAGTTCATACACAGCTGCCGCATCCACAATCCTGTCTGCACCTACCTGGCGCGGATTTTTGGAAGCCACACGGATTCCTGTCTTTACACCAGCCTCAATGATGATTGGTTTTGTATGAAAATATTTAATGATAGCGCTAGTCAGTGAATGCATAACATTCGGTACTACAGAAGCCACAATAACATCTGTGATTTCTTCCACTTTCACATCATTGTGCTCTAACAGTTCGCACATCACCATGCCATATTCGTCTGAGGTACGTGTCTGAATCGTCGTCATCCGAAATGTTACATGAAGTTTTTTCCCTTCAAATACCCCCAGTGTAATATTCGTGTTTCCTATATCTACAGTCAAAAGCATCTGCCTGTCCTCCAATTACCCATTTTTACGCATCCAGCTGATGCATTACTTTATAATACATTTCCAGTGATTCTAACAATTCCTGCTTTGTGTTCTGCAACTGTTTCATCTTCAGAACACTTCCAATCTCGTCGTACAGCAGATCCCCTTCATCTGCCGCTGTCTCAAAGACCAAATCTCCGTCCTCATCAAATTTCAGTGTCAGTGTACCTCCTACGTCTTCCGTGTACAGTACACACATCAGTTTCAGTTCATCCTGAATCCCCTGTGGTATTTTCTGAAAATCAGGATTCAGATAATATTTTTTTGTATATGCACTGGATCCACACAGCACAACTTCTTCCCGGTTCATATTTAGTGGTATTCTCCTTCTATTGTTATACATAACCATATACGCCGCGCACAGACACTTCTCCGGACGACACATGCATAATCCCGTCCTCCGTCTGTACCAACAACTCACCTGCCTGGTTAATCCCCTGTGCCACTCCGGTATATTCTCTTTTCGGATTAAGCACCCGAACACTGCGGCCACGGTTTACCAGATGACTGTTATATTCGTTCATAAGTCCGGACAGATCCTGCGTCTGCAGATATTGTGCATAGTAAATTTCAAACTGTGCCATGATCTCTGAGATCAGTTTCGCTCTGCTGCATGTCACCCCGGTAAGTAAATACAATGATGTGGCCGTCGATGCCACCTCCTCTGGGAATACTTCGTTTGATACATTAATGCCTACACCGACGACAATGTAATTGATATAGTCAATCTGCGCACTCATTTCCGTTAGAATACCGCACACTTTTTTGCCGTCACACACAATATCGTTCGGCCATTTGATCTGTGTATCAATACCGGTCACCTGACGGATCCCTGCTCGCACCGCTAATGCCATAACCAGCGTCAACATGGACGCATTGCCTGGTGCAATATCCGGTTTCAGGAGCAAAGTCATAAAAATTCCTTCGCCCACTCTGGATTCCCAGGAGCGGCCACGGCGTCCTTTCCCTGCTGTCTGAGAGTCACTGACCACCAGAAGTCCCTGGCCGGCACCTTCTTCAGCCAGCTTTTTTGCCTGATCGTTGGTTGAATCTGTCTCGGAAAATACGACAAGCTGCTGTCCCGCCCATTCCGTATGTATCTGATTTTGAATTGTTTCCTCTGTAAGCAGATCCGGCTGCGCCGTCAGACGGTATCCTTTGTTACGCACCGCCTGTATCACATATCCTTCTGCCTCAAGCTGCCGGATTACTTTCCAGACTGCTGTGCGGGATACGCCAAATCGCTCACTGAGTTCCTGCCCGGAGATAAAATCCGGGCAGTTCTGCAAAAGTTCCAGAATTTTCTTTTTCACAATTTTTCCACCTAATCATGTAAAACGGACATTCGCAATCCGCTTTCGCTACTTGCTCATGAACGCAGACCTTAAGTCGTCTGTATGTCTTCAGTCCTATTTTTCGTCGCCGCCAAGTGTTGCATACATCACTGCTTTGATGGTATGCATACGGTTCTCAGCCTCATCAAATACAATGGACTGCGGGCTTTCAAATACTTCGTCTGTTACTTCCATGGCATCTAAACCGAACTTGTCATGAATTTCTTTTCCAATCTTTGTATGTAAGTCATGAAATGCCGGAAGACAATGCATAAATTTCACCTGCGGGCCGGCATTTTCCATTAATTTTGTATTTACCTGATATGGGGTCAGCTCTGCAATACGGCTTGCCCATACATCATCCGGTTCACCCATGGATACCCATACATCTGTGTAGATGACATCTGCACCTTTGGTTCCTTCCATGGCATCCTCAGTCAGTGTAATGGTTGCTCCGGTTTTCTCTGCGATAGCACGACACTGAGCTACCAGTTCCTCATTCGGAAAATAGTTTTTGTTTGTACATGCAGTGAAATGCATACCGAGTTTTGCACATACAACCATCAGAGAATTTCCCATATTATAACGGGCATCTCCCATATACGCAAGTTTAATTCCTTTCAGATGACCAAAATGCTCCTTAATGGTCAGCATGTCTGCAATCATCTGTGTCGGATGAAACTCATTGGTCAGACCGTTCCATACCGGAACTCCCGCATATTTTGCCAGGTCTTCCACGATTGTCTGCTCAAATCCACGGTACTCGATACCGTCATACATGCGCCCAAGTACACGGGCAGTATCTGCGATACTTTCTTTCTTTCCAATCTGGGATGCAGACGGATCCAGAAATGTGGCATGCATACCAAGATCAAAGGCGGCTACTTCAAAAGAGCAACGGGTACGTGTGCTGGTTTTTTCAAAGATCAGTGCAATGTTTTTGCCAGCCAGCACATCATGACGAATGCCTTTTTTCTTCTTTTCTTTGAGTTCTGCGGACAGATCGATCAGATATGTGATCTCCTCCGGTGTAAAATCTAACAGTTTCAGAAAGTTTCTTCCTTTTAAGTTCATCTTTTTTACCTCTCTGTTTTTCTCTTTTATAAACGGTCTTTTTTATTTTGAAGATACGTTTAAGACAAAACTGGGCCGCCTTCTTCCGGCAGCCCATGTTTTTCTCTTAATCACAACCGGTCGCAAAGCGACTGCGTTCAAACAACTTTGACCTGAATTTCTACTTTTCTTTTACATCTGCTGCTACTTCTACCAGAGATTTGGCAAGCCCTGCCATACCCTGAATCTCTGATGGAATAATAATCTTTGTAGCTTTGCCGTCTGCAGCCTTTGCAAATGCTTCCAGACTCTTAATCTGAAGCACTGCCGCATCCGGAGAAGCTTCTTTCAGGAAACGGAGACCATCTGCATTCGCCTGCTGGATCTTCAGGATAGCTTCAGCCTGACCTTCTGCTTCTTTGACAGTTGCTTCACGTTTTGCCTCTGCACGAAGGATGGCTGCCTGTTTCTCAGCTTCCGCATCCAGGATTGCAGATTCTTTCTTACCTTCTGCAACCAAAATTGTGGATTTCTTCTCACCTTCCGCACGGAGAATTGCTTCTCTTCGCTCACGTTCCGCTTTCATCTGTTTTTCCATTGCATCCTGAATTGCCTGCGGTGGAATGATGTTTTTCAGTTCAACACGGTTTACCTTGATACCCCACGGATCTGTTGCAATATCCAGGGATGCACGCATTTTTGTATTAATGGTTTCTCTGGATGTCAGTGTCTCATCCAGTTCCAGATCACCGATGATATTTCTCAGTGTAGTTGCAGTCAGATTTTCAATCGCCATGATTGGATTTTCCACACCATAGGAAAACAGCTTCGGATCCGTAATCTGGAAAAATACAACCGTATCAATCCGCATGGTAACATTATCTTTTGTAATCACTGGCTGCGGGGCAAAGTCAACTACCTGTTCTTTTAACAGGACTCTTTTTGCCACACGGTCAATGATCGGCATTTTAAAATGAATACCAACTTCCCAGGTCCCCTGATATGCTCCCAGACGCTCCACTACATAGGCATTTGCCTGTGGAACAATCTTGATACAGGAAGCCAGGATCAAGATGATAATAACTACGAGAATAATAATTGCAATCATTGTATTGCCCTCCTTTTACTGTCCGACCGAACGTGTCACCATCAGCTTTACCCCGCTGATGCTTTGTACCAGAACAACTGCATTCTTTTCGAACGTTTCCTTCTCATCCACACTTCGCGCAGCCCATTCCTGTCCATGGATCATCACGCGTCCCTGCGACCGAAGATTATTAATCGGTTCAAGCACCACTGCTTCTTCACCGATCAGTGTCTGGGCATTCGTGCGGATATGACCGGAATTGAATTTTTTCTGAGCTAATGGCCGAATCAGCAGCACCAGTACGAATGATACGATCAGAAATATAACAATCTGTATCCCAGTGCCTGCCTGTGTGAGACTGACAAAGAAAGCCGCCAGTGAACCTCCGGCAAACCATATCGTCAACAACCCAACGGTCGCTATCTCAGTCAAAATAAAAATGACCAGAAGAATCAGCCAGACCATAGATGGCGATAAATCAAACATGTCAATCCCTCCTTTTCCTCGCTTTTCACCAATATACTATATTTTATCTTGTTTTACAATAATAATCCGAAAATTTCCACTTCGTTACGAGAGCGCCTCGTTTGCACTCCCACAATCCTTCCTAGATAAAGTAAAAAAACGGACAGCCATAAGGCTGCCCGCTATCCAATCTACTTATCTACTTAGTAAAAAATCTGGCTTCCGATCACAAGTCCGGATCCGCTTGTTCCGGCATGAAAATATTTTGCTCCGCCAGTATTATCCGCACCTGCAAGTGCTTCTGCTGCTGCCTGATAACAACTGGAAGAAATCTTACCATTACTTAATACCCGTGCAAGTTTTCCGCTTCTTGCCGGAGTGAACTGTCCACTCTGGTAAATAACACCGGAAATACTGTTCGGAAAAGATCCACTTTTCACACGGTTCATTACAACCGCGCCGACTGCCAGCTGACCTGCATATGGCTCTCCGCCAGCCTCACACTCAATGATGGCTGCCAGAAGCTGTGTATCACTTGTGGATGCACTGACTGCCGCGGAAGAGCTTGCTGTGGAATCTGTATTTCCACTCTGCGCTGCTGCAGCCTGCTGTGCTTTCGCTGCTTCTCTCGCTCTGATTTCTTCCATGCTGACTGCATCGTCGATATCAAGATCAAGATCTACATAAGCAGCTGCCACATAAGCAGTTACACCGTTACATTCTACGGACACCCATCCGTCTACGTTCTCCGCATCTGTGTTTACTTTCAGAGATTCGCCTGCATCGATCACATCCAGAATCTTTGCATCTGTGCTGTATGATTCACGTACGCGGATTCCATCCGCCTTTGCTGTTGCCTGTGTCTCACAATTTGCCTCTGCATATACCCGTGCTTCTTCACCAAACACGCAGTAAGCATTGCTGACATATCCTTCCACATCACCGGATTTTACTTTTGTCCACTCAGCTCCGACTTCCAGTACTTCCGCACCGGAACCATGATAGAACTTTCCGACTACTTCTGCATCCTGAGATGCTTCTTTTCGTATATTCAAAGAACTGTTTTCATCAACTGTAACAAGCATCTTGTTCGCCCATTCAGCTGCCTGGGCCGCTGCTGCAGCTGCCGCCTGTGCATTCTGATGTGTAATCTGGACAGATTGAATACCAGTGCTTGCGATCTGGCTTGCCCGGTCTAATACGCTTCCGACTACACCTGTTGTATCCACCTCAGCAGCACTTGCAGAAACGGCTGTTGTGACGGATGAAACTGCCAGCGCTGCTGTAATGATTCCGCTTTCAATAACCTTTCTAAATTTCATATGACCTCCTGATCCAGATTCTCTCTCAAATGCGTTCGAGAATCTGCTTTGATTGATATTTATAATTACCTTTTTGTTTAGTATTACGATTCTGTTTATTTCTATTCATTTCTTTTAATTTTGTTACAGAATTGTTACATAAACATTGCAGGCATTATAACAACCATTTTTCAGGATGTCAACCCTTTTTCCCTATTTTTGTGGATTATTCCACCATTTCTAACGTAAAAGCAGCTCTTTTCATATAAAAATCAGCTATTTTTTGTGTACTTTTTGGGATTGACTTTTTATCTGTTATTAATATTTTATTACATTACATTTCATTTGTTTTTTATTCTGCTTTTTCCCAGTCATTTTCAGAAAAAAGATGTTACGGAAACATCTCCCGGATCACACTTCCGAAGAGTTCCTCCTGTTCTCTGGATGGCTCTTTTCTGCTCCGTTTCTGCTCAGCACTGCCTGTCCGCTCCCTGCGCTTCTCGCCGGTATTCTGTTCTATATTTTTCTTCTGTTCAAAATACATTTTTATCATTCCTTCTGTTCGTTTTGCTGTCTCCTTCACCTGTCTGCGGCAGCGTTTCACTGCAAGTAAATTCATGATCATAAGTACGAAGATACATCCCAGTATCATCACGCAAATTTCAGAAAAATACTGTGTGTATACTCCTCTCACAAAATCCAGAATCTGCTCCATCCGGTGCCTCCCTTCTGCCATTTTTTATGGCAATTTGATTTTTTGATACATAACAAGTGTAACAAAATCATACACATAAAAAAAGACCGTACGCCCATGTTTTCGCCGCAAGTTTCGACCACTTTCTTCCTATTAAATTGATATTTTCACGGAGGAAAAAGAAACGCTTGTCTCAATATGGCAATAGGTGTATATTTAAGAAGAAAATTTTGCCGTCATGCATCAGAAGCATTCTTAAAGAATCGTATGACCTAAAACAATAAGATAAAAAATGACAATTGATTGATAGTGAGGATAATCATATGAAAAAAATCATTCTTACCGGCGGTGGTACAGCCGGACACGTCACTCCAAACATCGCCCTGTTGCCGCGACTGAAAGAACTCGGATACGATATTTCCTACATCGGTTCTTATGAAGGTATGGAAAAAGGGCTTATTGAACAGCAGCATATTCCATATTATGGTATTTCTTCCGGAAAATTACGCCGCTATTTTGATCCAAAGAATTTTTCGGATCCCTTTAAAGTAATGAAAGGATATTTTCAGGCATGTGCCCTGATGCGCAAATTAAAACCGGATATCGTTTTTTCCAAAGGCGGTTTTGTCAGTGTTCCGGTAGTGCTCGCTGCCAAACATGCTAAAATTCCTACCATCATCCACGAATCCGATATCACACCGGGTCTGGCAAACCGTATTGCCATTCCGGCGGCCAGCAGAGTCTGCTGTAACTTCCCGGAAACGATCCCGCATCTTCCGGAAGGCAAAGCGGTATTGTCAGGTTCCCCGATTCGCGCAGAATTGCTGCATGGTGATAAAAAGCGAGCCTATACATACACCTGTCTGACACCTGAGAAACCGGTAATCCTGGTAGTAGGCGGAAGTTCCGGCTCCAAGATTATCAACGATACTGTTCGCAGCCTGCTGCCGCAGATTCTGAAAAACTATCAGGTTATCCATCTGTGCGGAAAGGGCAATCTGGATCCGACACTGCACAATACAGAAGGTTATGTCCAGTATGAATATGCAAATGCCGAACTGGCAGACTTCTTCGCTGTATCCGAACTGGTAATATCACGTGCCGGTGCAAACTCCATCTGCGAGCTTCTGGCACTGCACAAACCAAATATTCTGATTCCGCTGTCCAGGAATGCGAGCCGGGGCGATCAGATTCTGAATGCAAACTCCTTTCAAAAGCAGGGCTTCAGCTATGTCATTGAGGAAGAAGAACTGACAGACCAGACACTGAGTGAAGCGATTCAGACTGTCTGGGCAAAACGTGCCGACTACATTCATGCTATGGAAAGCAGTGATCAGATGGATGCCGTAACTACTATTACCAATCTGATTGAAAAATTGAGAAAGCACTGATCTGTATATAAATAAGAAGAAGGCGCGTCACCGTAGCAGTGACACGCCTTCTTCTTATTTAACATCATATTGATCAGGGTATCAAAACATCAAAAACTAGTTTCTCATATCCAGTGTCTTACAGATTTCCGCAATTTCTTCCGCAGACAAATCCGCATGATTCCAACAGAGTTTTTCCTCATTTCCATCATTTTTATAACGCGGGATCAGATGCATATGAAAATGGAATACTGTCTGACCAGCCACTTCACCGTTATTCTGCACGATATTGAATCCATCGCAATGCAGAATCTCTGTCATCTTTGTAGCAAGCTTTTTCGCAAGGACAAAAATATCTGCCGCATCTTCATCCGGAAGTTCATAGATGTTTGCTGCATGATTCTTCGGCAGAATCAGTGCATGTCCCTTTGTTGCCGGACTTGCATCCAGGATCACCGTAAATTTTTCATCTTCATAGATGATATTTGTCGGAATATCTTTGTTTGCCAGTTTACAAAAAATACAGTTGTCGTCTTTCATCGCAATACCTCCTGTGTCAGCATTGATTTTTCGCAGATGATATTTTCTTCTGCCTGTCTGACCTTATTCAAGCGGATATTTGCCATCCGCTTCGCTACTTGCTCATAACCGAATGCTGCTTTGCAGCTTATTCGGTTAAATTCAGTATAAAAAACTTTGTCCGAAAAGTAAAGCGGACATTCGCAATCCGCTTTCATATCTGAAAATCAACATCAGTACTGCAATATCTGATGTTTTGTTTTCCCGCAAACTGAAACAGATTCCAAAAACGAATTATTTTATACTTATTTAACTTGCGAACCACATAGGAATGAACTATTATGAATAAGTAAAAGTTTCTGTATAGATAGAACAGAAAAAAACAGAGGAGAAAAAATCTATTATGAAAAAAATAACCTCACTCATTGACATTCTTTCCGCTCGGGCCGAAAAGTCTCCGGAACGTGTCATCTACCGTTTTCTGGAATACAAAAACGGCAAATGGGAAATGCAGAATATCACCATGCGCTCCCTCTATCATAAATCTCTGGAGATTGCCTATGCCCTCCGAAAAAAAGGACTTCGTCCCGGCGACCGGGCAGTCATCTTCAGTATGCAGGACTACGGCACAACTTATGCGATTCTGGGCTGTATGATGGCCGGTGTTACGTTCACTGTCATCCCGCCGCCTCTGGATGAAGGTAAAATCGCAAGGTTTATCTCCGTATTAAAATCCTGCCAGCCGAAAGCACTGATCTCCAATTATGCACTGGAACAGGAATCCGGTGTGAGCCTTACCGGCCGATTGATCCGGGAGGCATTTACCAGTGTCATCCGGCTGAAACGCATCTATACTGACCGTCTGACACCTTACAAACGGAAAGATGTCATTGTAGATGCCACAGAAAACCGTCTGGTTTACCTGCAGTACACCTCCGGTTCCACCAGTGCACCAAGAGGTGTCCGTGTCACATGGAAAGCACTGATGAAAAATTTGGAGCAATGTCAGGCATGCTATGATTTCAATCATGGTACCTTAGGTACCTGGGTTCCGTTTTTCCACAACCTGGGACTCGTGGTTACCATCTGTATGCCAATCTGCACCACAGATGCCTGTGCATACTTCTTGTCCACCATGCAGTTTCTGGAGAACCCAAAGCTCTGGATAAAAATGCTGCATGATTTCAATCTGACCTTAACCGTCGGTCCGGGTTCTGCATTTGATGCATGTACCCGTATTTTTACGCCGGAAGAAGCGGCAAAATATCCACTGACCCAGGTCACACATTTTATGAATGGCTCTGAATTTATCAGTGCAAAAACGGTAGAGAAATTCTCCAGGATGTTCCGGCTTTCGCCAAATGCTATGGCACCTGGCTATGGTCTTGCCGAAAATGTCTGTCTGGCGACTTTTGCCAGCCAGGACTACCGCACTCTGAAACTTGATTACGAAGCCTATCAGAAAAACTGTGCCGTCCTGGTGACAGAAGAAAAAGAAGGCGAACAGGTCAAAGAGATTGTCAGTGTCGGTGCACCGGTCAAAGACCTGAACCTCGTCATTGCCAATCCGAAGACAAAGAAACCTTATCCGGATCTGCACATCGGAGAAATTTTTATCTCCGGCGACAGCGTTGCAAATGGCTACTGGGGCAACCTGAAAGAAAATGCTAACTTCCGGGTGCGTCTGGAAGGCTATGACCGCAACTTTTATAAAACCGGTGATCTTGGATTTCTGTACGAAGGTCATCTCTACATCACCGGTCGTATCAAGGAAATGTTGATCATCAACGGCCACAATATCTTTCCAAGCGATCTGCAGGCATTGATCATACAGAAAGTTCCGGCTCTGGCCACCACCGCTTTCGGATTTTTCTCCACAAACGACGGAGATAAGGAACATGTCATTGCTGTAGTAGAATCCACACCGGAAGAAGATTTCCAAAAACGGGTGGGACAGATTAATGCTGCTGTTTCCGAGCGTTTTGGATTTTCTTTCTACGATATTATATTTGTGCCAAGAAGTGCAATCCCGCGGACAGATAATGGCAAGCTGCAGATGCTGAAAGCCCGGGATCTGTATCAGCAGGGCAAACTACAGTTGCTGCACAGCAGCCATGCATACCGCACCGGAAGCGCTGAAACAACTATTATTGATAAATCCATCGACAAGGCGGATGAAATCCTGCTTCAGGTAAAATCTGTTTTCGAAAAGGTATTAAATATTGAACAGTATAATCTCACGGATTCCTTCCTGGAGCTTGGTGGAGATTCCCTGATGGGATTCGAACTGGTGAGCAAAATTGAAGAACGGTTCCATGTCAAACTGGATCTGCGGGAAGTCCTGTTGGATTCCTCTGTTTCCGGTGTGGCTAACTACGTCCGTCGGGTACTGACCGGTGGAAAAGGCACTTCAAAAGCTGTCAATCTGGAACAGGAATGTCACCTGGATCCGACAATTTCCCCATCAGGAGCCTATGAAACAGCTCCACAGGACTGCAGAAATATTCTGCTGACCGGTGCCACCGGATTTCTGGGTGCGCAGCTGATCCGTGCGATCCTGACCCAGTATCCAAAGGAGGGATTGCATCTGTACTGTCTGGTACGTGCAGATTCTGAAGAAGCCGGTCTGGAACGACTGATTAAAAATATGGAACACTACGAATGCTGGAAAGAAGAATATCGCGGCTTTCTGCATCCGGTGATCGGTGATCTCTCCACAGAGAAATTCGGACTTTCGGACGAACAGTGGCAGGAACTTGCCCAAACAATCCAGGTCATCTATCACAATGGTGCCCTCTTAAACTTCATCTTTCCGTATGAGTTTCTCAAAGAGACCAACGTCCACGGTACAGTAGAAACCCTGCGGCTTGCCTGTGCCGGACAACCGAAATACTATCACTATGTGTCCTCATATAGTGTTTACGACACACCAAACAACAAAGGAAAACGGGTCTACGAAAATGATCCGCTTAACACGGCGCGCGGTTTTTCTCTTGCTTATTCCGAGACAAAATGGGTGTCTGAGAAACTGGTCGGCATTGCGCAGAAACGTGGTCTTCACACTGTGATCTACCGTCCAGGCGATATCACGGGTGCTTCCAACGGTATCTGGGAAATGGACGATATGGTCAGCCGTATGATCGTAGGAACCATCCAGATGCAGGCAATTCCACGCACAAGCTACTGCATGCATATGACACCGGTAGATTTTGTAGCGGATGCCATCTGCTGTATCTCCCGCAAACCGGAAGCCATGGATCAGACATTCAACCTGGTAAATCCAGCACCGGTTCCAGTGAAAAAGGCCGTTTCCTATATCCGTGCCCATGGCTACCCGGTGCGCTACATTTCGTTCGGTGCATGGAAAAGCAAGCTAAAACAGGCTACCGCATCCGAAAATGCTCTGACGCTGCTGGCATGCCTGTTCGAGAGCGGCACGGATGCCAATCCAGGTGTGCTGCGCCATTTTATCGGCAAAGACACCATCTATGACTGTACGAAAGCAAACGTACTGCTCAATCAGTCTGGCATCAGCTGTCCTCCTGTGGACGAAAAGCTTTTTGGTGCTTACCTGAATTATTTTAAAAAGAATGGATGGATATAAAATATGAAAATTGGAATACCACGGGCTCTGCTCTACTATCGTTACCATGTACTCTGGAATACGTTTTTCCAGGAGCTTGGTATCGAAACTGTCATCAGCCCACATACAAATAAAACACTTATGGATGCAGGCAGCCACTACGCCATTGATGAGAACTGTCTCTCCAGCAAATTATTTTTCGGTCATGTGTCCGCATTGGAAGGAAAATGTGATGCTGTCTTTGTTCCGCGTATTGCAAATTACGGAAAAGACGGCGTCATGTGCTCCCGCTTCGAGGGACTCTATGACATGGCTGTCAATACCTTCCGGGATCATGACATCGATTTTGTCACCTGCAACGTAGACATTCAGCAGAAATGTCCGGAGGAGCAGGCTTACGTCATGCTCGGTGTTTCCCTGGGTGCCTCAGAAGCAAAAGCAAGAGAAGCCTACCAGAAATCTTATCAGGCATGGCAGGCTGCACAGAAAGCACACATTGCAGAGGAGGAAGCCAGGCTCCACGATGACCGCATCAAGATCCTCGTTGTCGGACACAGCTACAACCTTTATGACGAATACATCGGCAAACCGATCCTGAAAGGGATTGAACAGCTGGATGCAGTTCCGATCTGCTCCGATGCAGTGGATCTGAAGCAGGCACAGGAAGATTCTCTGAATATCTGCAAATCCGTACCATGGATCATGAGCCGTGAGCTGCTTGGCTCCATCGCAAAATACCACAACGATGTAGACGGCATCATCCTGCTTACTGCATTTCCATGCGGTCCGGACTCCATGATCAACGAGATGATCATCCGCCGGATCAAAGACCGACCGATTCTGAACCTGCTGCTGGACAGCCAGGACGGAAATGCCGGTATTGAAACCCGTCTGGAAAGTTTTATTGATATTATCCGTTTCCGAAAGGAGGCACGCCTGTAATGCCGGAAAAGAAATATAAACTCTGTTATCCACAGCTTGGAAACTATGACATTCCGATCCAGTATTTTGTAAATAACGGACTGCATCTGGAATATCTTGCTCCACCTGCCATGACAAAACGAACCATTGAGCTCGGTGCAAAATACAGCCCGGACTTTGTCTGTGCACCATTCAAATGTATGATGGGCTGTTATATTGAAGCACTGGAACAGGGTGCCAACGTCCTGATCCAGACCGGCGGTACCTGCCGCCTGGGTTATTATGGTGAGCTCCATGAACAGATTTTAAAAGATATGGGGTACGATTTTGAGATGTTTAATCTCACTCTATTCCGCTACAAAAATCTCATCGGAATGTTAAAAGGCATGAAACAGTTTGCCCCGAACGCATCGCTGCTCCAAATGGCTAAAGCATTGCCTGCCACCGCCAGAATGATCACTGTCATTGATAAAGTTGAGGATAACTACCGTCAAAACATGGGCTTTGAAATTAAAAAAGGTTCCTACGATAAAGTATACAACCGTTTTCTGGCTCAGCTCCGCAAAGCAAAAGGACTGAGTGATGTCAACCGTATTTACAAAAAGGCCATCGCAGATTTTGATGCCATTCCAAAAAACAAACCCGCGCATCCACTGCGTGTCGGTGTGGTAGGCGAATATTTTACTATTATGGATCCTTATTCCAATCATGAGATTGAAAAAAAACTTGCACAGATGGGTGCAGAAGTACATCGCTGGATGAACCTCTCCAACAGTGTACTGCTCTGCCCGGATAAGGGAACACTGAAAAAACTGAAGGGTTATCTCACCTATGACCTGTACAAATTTCCATCTTCCCTGTGGGTCAATATCCAGAAAAAACTTTCCAGCAAATATACAAAATTTGACATGGGAAGTTCCAGTATTTCCACCATCGCCCTGGCTGAGCATTATGCCAAAAAAGGATTTGACGGACTGGTTCATGTAAAATCCTTCGGATGTACACCGGAGATGGATGCGGTTCCCGTACTGCATAACATCAGCTCCGATTACAAAATCCCTGTGCTGTACTTAAACTATGACACGCAGACCAGTGATACCGGTATTGAAACCCGACTGGAAGCATTTTATGATATGATTGCCATGAGAAAGGAAGTTACACAATCTTGAAAAAAGCATATTTAGGAATTGACATCGGATCTATTTCCACCAAAGGTGTCATTATCGATGAAGAAAAAAATATCCTCGCCGGAATCTATCTCTGGACCGAGGGAAATCCGATGGGCGCTGCCAAAAAAGTCATTGCTGCCCTGGGAAAAAAAATTGATCAGAATGAATATCAGGTCGTTGCTGCCGGAACAACCGGAAGTGCCCGCAAACTTGTCGGTGCCATGTGTAACGCCAGCATTGTAAAAAATGAGATTACTGCACATGCAGTAGGAACCACCACCCTGCACCCGGATGTCCGCACTATCCTTGAAATCGGTGGACAGGATTCCAAAATCATCTGTGTGGAAAACGGTGTTGCCGTAGACTACGCCATGAACACCCTCTGTGCAGCCGGAACCGGTTCTTTCCTCTCCAGCCAGGCTCGCCGCCTCGGTGTGGAAGTAGAAGAATTCGGTAAGATTGCACTTAGCAGCAAAAATCCTACACCAATTGCTGCCCGTTGTACGGTATTTGCGGAGTCTGATCTGGTACACAAAATTCAGATGGGACACAAAAAAGAAGATATCATTGCCGGTCTGTGCAATGCCGTAGCAAATAATTATTTAAATAATATTGGAAAAGGTAAGAAAATACTTGCTCCAATCGTATTCCAAGGTGGAGTAAGTAAAAATGAAGGCGTAGTAAAGGCCTTTGCAGACTCTCTGGGAGAAGAAATTATCGTAGATGATAACGGACATCTGATGGGCTGCTACGGAGCAGCAATCCTTGCACTGGGATGCGGAATTGAAAAACCGTTCAGCTTTGATGTGGCAGAAATGGAATTCGTGACACGCGAAGTCGTTTGTCCGAACTGTCCGAACCACTGTGAGGTCATCTGCGTTTATCGTGATGGGGAACTCATTGATTCCTGGGGAAATCGCTGCGAACGTGGCGAGATCAAACAAGGTCAGGAGTAGGATGGCTTAAAATTTAATATGTAAATAAAAAATCAGAGAAAATTTTCTCTGATTTTTTATTTACGGCATGCAACATAACATCTATTTTTATACAATATTATATGCATGCGCGGCACGACATCGCCACTGTGTAAATAAAACAAGCTGGAATCAAAACTCCAAGGCGCAGCGCAGATAGAAAATCATTCGTGCCTGCATTGGCGTTTTGATCCAGCTTGTTTTTTAAGTATAATATAAGACTTTAAAAGTCTACACGGCCAGTATACTGATCGTTGATGACATAATAAGCTGCATCATCTTCCGGTTTCAGGTACATAGTGATCGTCTTTACTGCTACACCACCCTCTACGGAATTGAACTGTGCAATTGCACGCTCTGTTAATTCAGCCTCATCAAATTCCTTGCCAAGATACTGTAATACAATTTTCTTGGTCGGTTTTCTTGTTACTTTTCTTTTTGTCTCTGTCTTTACAGCATCTGCTTTCTCTTTTACTGTTTTCTTTGCTGCTGTGGTTTTTCTGGTAGTAGCTGTTTTTGCTTTTGCAGCAGTCTTCTTTACGGTTGCCTTTGCTGTCTCGGCAGTTTCTTTTGTTGCTTCTGTTGCTTTCTCAGCTGTTTCTTTTGCAGTCTCTTTTACTTCAGCAACTGTCTCAGTAGCTTTCTCTGTTGCTTTTTCTACAGTCTCTTTTGCAGCTTCTTCCACTTTCTCTGCGGTCTCTTTCACTGCTTCTTTTACTTCTGCAGCTTTTTCCTCTACGACAGCTTTTGCTGCCTCAATTTTCTGAGCTGCTGTATTTGTTGTCTTTACTGTATGTACACCGGATGTCTTTTTTCTTGCCATAATTCACTTTCCCCCTCTGGTTTTTCTTCCATGCGCCACCGCGGTTCAGATGAAACGCATATGAGACTTGGTTTAAGAACTATTTCTTTCTGTATCGTTTTGAATTGTACACCCATTCCCAATTTCTGTCAATGTTTTAACAAGCTATCCAGCACGACAAAGTAATTCTCAAATGTTTTCTTACAGCATCCGGGATTCAGAATTTCAATTCCATCACACCCCAGCCCCATAACTGTAAATGCCATAGCCACCCGGTGATCGTCAAAGGTCTCAATCTGGCACGGCTGTGGTTTTCCGGGATGAATGCATACCCAGTCATCTCCTTCTTCACAGGTAATTCCTGCATTTTTCAAATTCATTACGATAGCATGCAGTCGATCGCATTCCTGTCCGCGGATATGCCCAATATGTGTAATCGTCACATCCGAAGAAGCATATGGCGCGATAGCTGCCAGGGTCAATGCCTGATCCGAAAAATCATTCATATCCACTTTCAGACCTTTTAAACCATCTGATGGACCATTCAGCCGGATACCATCGTCTTCTTCTGTCAATGTGCATCCCATCTGTTCCAGTAGTTTCAGGAATTTCATATCACCCTGCATACTGCTCCAGTGCACATGATGTACTTTTGCGCTGCCGCCGGTCATAGCCGCTGCCGCATAGAAATAACACGCCCCGGATACATCCGGTTCGATCTGGTATCCGGACCGCTGATAGCCACCTGCAGCCTGCACCATATAATCACAGCCGTCAAATACTGCTTCCACGCCAAATTCTTCCATCATTCTGCGCGTGATACGGATATAGGATCCATCTGTTTTCGCGCTGGTAATATGAATTCTGATTCCGTGTGGAAACAGCGGCGCAATCAGTAAGAATGCGCTTAGAAACTGGGTACTTTCGCTGATATCCAGATTCAATACAGCCTGTTCTGACAGATTTCTGATATGCGCTCCGGCTCCGGTGATACGCACCGGCAGATGCCAGGCAGCCCCCAGCCATTCCACGGAAGCCCCCAACGAAAGCAATGCTTCAAACAATGGCTTCATCGGCCGTTTCTTCATCTGTTCAGAGGCCTGAATTACAAACGTTCCTTCTGCCACCCCCAGCATTGCTGTCAGAAAACGAGCCGCTGTACCGGCGCTTCCCACATGGATTTCTCCGGAAGTCACTGGCAGACTGCCACCATGACCCTGTACCTCTACGGCACACGCTGCTTCATCAATCTGCACTTCATAGCCCAGAGACTGAAGCGAACTCAGAAAATGTCTGGAATCATCACTGAACAGAACGCCCTGCAGCCGCACCTGCTCCCGGCAAAGTGCCGCCAGAAGCAATGCCCGGTTAGTGATGCTCTTTGAACCCGGTACGTCCGTCTCCCAGTTTACCGGTGCCGTTACTTTTTTTACCTCATAACTATCCATGCTGTTTTTCCCTATATAATCCTGTTGTTCACCACCTGCAGAGGTGGAAGTCATCTTACATCTGATATCTATTGTGTTGTATCGGACTCACCGGAACTCTCTCCGCCTGTACTGCTGCTTTCAGAACTTCCTCCGGCAGACTCTGATTTATTGGAATTCGATATAGTTCCACCGGAAATATCCTCTGTTCCCTGCGGTACATTTCCGTCAATTGTAGAATCTGTACTGCTATCCGTACTGTGACCCCCGCCGGACGGATTCGTATCTGTTGTATTCTGTGCATCATTCGGATTTGTCACAGACGTATCTGTGCTTTCTTCCGGTGCACTGCTGTCATCCTCATCGGAAATCACATTTTTATTTCCGGTTGCTTTCTTTCCTTCCAGATCAAAATCAGCCTCATCTTTTCCATCGATCATATACAGCATTGCTTCCTTCCAGATATAAGCCGGATATGTATTACCCCACAGACCTTTTACAGATTTCGGATAATCGTAACCAACCCATACAGAAATCGTATAATACGGTGTATATCCACAGAACCATGCCACATTATTATCATTTGTGGTACCTGTTTTTGCAGCTGCAGCCACATCAGATGCACTGCTCCACTTCAATCCTTTTGCCGTACCTGCACTGGAATTTAACACGCCTTCCAGAATATCTGTCATCTGATCCGATGCAGAACGGGTGTATACCGTTTTACTCTCCGGTTCCTCATAGATCTCATTGCCGCTTGCATCCAGAATAGAGGAAATACAGTCTGCCTGCCGATACTCACCATGATTTTCCAGGGTAGAATATGCATTTGCCATCTCCACCGTATTCGTTCCATGATGCAGACCACCAAGACCGGAACTGAGCGTGTAATCCTGCTGCACGATCTTTGAGAAATTCATATTTTCAATATAAGAAAGTCCGACTTTCGGTGTAATAATATTGTACAGAGAGTACGCACAACCATTCTTACTGTCTTCCACCGCATAACGGAGGCTCATTTTCTTTCCACTCATCTTACTGATTTTCTCGGAAGTGCTCTTCTTTGCAGCTTTCACGTCAATCTCTGTCAGTGTGGAATTGGCATCATAGCCCTCCTCCAGTGCCGGTGTATAGATAACCAGTGGTTTGATGGAACTTCCCGGCTGTTTAAAGCTCTGGAATCCACGGTTCAGAGAGTAGGTCTGCTGCAGTTCATCCTGGGAACGTCCGCCAATCATTGCCACGACTTTACCGGTTTCGTTGTCGATAACCGTCATTGCACCCTGGAACTGATAAATTCCGGTGCTTTCATCCACCTTCGTATTGAAAGCAAGTTCTTTATCAAAAATTTTCTGCAGATTTTTCTGTGCTTTCAGATTCATGGTCGTAGTAACTTTGTATCCGCCGGTGTATAGTTTGTGCTTTGCCTGCTTGTACATCTCGTCATAATACGCATTATAAGTATCATAATCGGCATCATCTTCAAAATGAGACTTGAACTCAAATCCATCCTGTTTCATCAGATAACGGATTGCACAGTTGATCGCATAGGTCGCCTCATAATTGTAAAAAGTATCTTCTTCGTCGCTAACCTCTGCCACTGTAATGTTCTCTGCCAGTGCCGCATCACCTGCATCCTTTGTAATATAATCACATTCGTACATATCCTGCAGGATTTTGTTCCGGCGTGAGATCGCGTTTTCGCTGTTTTTCAGCGGATTGTAGTACTCCGGGCGGTTTGGAATCGCACAGATATACGCAGTTTCCGAGAGTGACAGATCACTGACTGAACGGCCAAAATACTTCTGGGATGCATCTTCCACACCATAAATACCATTTGCGAAACAGCAGCTGTTACAGTAAAACTCCATGATCTGCTCTTTCGTATATTTCTTCGTCAGCTGTCGTGCAATAAAAATCTCCTTAATCTTACGTGACAGCGTCTTTTCATTTGACAGAAAGGTTCCACGCGCCAGCTGCTGGGTAATGGTACTTGCCCCCTCTGCTACCTGTCCTTTTGTTTTCACGTAATTGACACATACACGCAGGATTCCTTTGTAATCCACACCACTGTTATTCCAGAATGTACGGTCCTCCACTGACACAAACGCATTGACCACATCTGCCGGAATATCTTCATAGCTCAGATAAGTGGCATCTTCTGATTCTGCCAGTGCTGCTAACTGCGTACCGTCATCACTGTATATGTAGGATGTCTGTGCCAGCCGGAATGTATCCGGTGTACTGCTGTCAACCAGATTTTTTGCTTCCCGCATACAACCGATCAATGTCTGTCCGGTCGCTTTCTTCAGCATCAGATTGCCTGCGGCAAACAGTGCACAAAAAGCGATTGCAAGTATCACGATCACATTGCGCAGTCTGCGGAAAAAATCTTTTTTTCTCGCTACTTTCAGTCGTTTTTCATATTTTTCCTGCGAAACAGGATTTTTCTTCTGTTGTAATTTCACACGCTTGACATGTGAACGCACTTTTTTCTTTTTCGTTGCCATAGATAAACTCCTTTCGGGGACTTGCACTCATTGTACCATATCTATTAACAAATAGTTCTTAATTAATTGTGAATATATTCCACCGTTTTCTTACGCATCCTCACGGGTCAGTTTTTTCACCCACTTATAGCTGCGGAAATGGATAAAAGTCGGCAGTCCTTTGAATACCTGATCGGACTGGATCATAATGACTACGCCCACAACGGACCAGTGCCACCAGAATGCACTCATAAAAGACAACGGAATAACAATGGCCCATGTACTGATCATATTCATGACCATAGAAAACTTGGCATCTCCGCCACCCCGGATAATTCCCATGCTGACCGGCATCTGATAAGACATACCTACCATAATAAAACTCATAACAATAATAAGCTGATCTGCCAGCACGATTGCCGTATCATTCAGATTGTAAAACGTCAGTAACGGTTTTCGCAGGACAAACAGTGCTACGCCAAGTGCCACGCCGATAAGAAGATCGATAACAACCAGCGTGCGTGCATCGGATTTTACCCGTTTCATATCGCCACGTCCGACGGAAGCTCCTATCATAACCGCAGAGGAAGATGACATCGCCAGCACGATTACTTTCAGATACTGATAAAATGTCGTTGCCACAGAGTTTGCTGCAATGGCATCAGAAGAGAGGTGTCCCAGGATTGCTGTCTGGAATGGTACGGAAACCGCCCATAATACCTGGGAAAGCATAACCGGAATCTCTACCTTGGCGTAATCCTTCCGAAGAGCTACGTCAAATTTCATAAAATTCTCACTGAACAGCTTCAGCTTTTTATCGATTTTCAGCATGTATACAACAACAATTCCCAGTTCTACAATACGTGCTACCAGTGTTCCGATCGCTGCACCACGAATACCAAGCTCCGGTGCACCGAATCGTCCGAAGATCAGCACATAGTTGATTCCCACATTAACGATCAGGGATACGATGGAGATATAGAAAGAAATCTTTACGGTCTCCACACAGCGCAATGCTGCCATCAACACATTTGTAATAATAAACAACAGGAACGTATACTTGATGATTCCCAGATAAGCAACGCCTTCTGCAATGATCTCCGGATCATTGGTAAAAATAGAAATTACCAGATGCGGAATAAACGTACAGATCAGAATTGTAATAATTCCACAGATCAGACCCAGCTTTAATGCGATACCTGTCAGCTTGCGGATCGGCTGCATCCTTCCCTGTCCCCAGTATTGGGCACCCAGCACAACAAATCCCTCTCCGATTCCAAGAGTGATCTGCTGAACCATGAAAAAAATCTGATTTACAGTTGCCGCTCCTGATAACGCATTCTGGCTATAACTTCCAAGCATGATATTATCCGCCATATTCACGCTGTATGCCACAATATTCTGTAATGCAACGGTAATCAAAAGTGGAAACAGCGTCCGGTAAAAAGTCGGATCTTTTGTAAAAAAACTCTCTTTTATTTTCTGTTCCATTAACAATGTACTCCTTTTAACTATATTTCCCTGCCTCCTGCTTGATCAAAAGACATTATCTAACTCAGTATAGCACTTTTTTTTGCAAAAAAAAAGATAAAGCCTGTTCTGACTTTATCTTATCATTCTCTTTGTGTTTTATCTGATCCTTTATCTATTGCTCTGCTTTTTGAACCGGAATCATCCATACCACTATAAAGCGGCAATCTGCTCCTGTATATAATCATGCATATTTTCTTTTTCGATTCCTAACACAACAGAAAGTTCTCCGTACAATTCCTGCTCTGTCACCCGCAGATACCGCTCATCCAGTGCGGTTATTTTCTTGCCTGCCGCCAGCCGTTCTTCTTTTCTCTGGTTCAATGTCTTCAAAATGCTGATCCAGTCCCGTCCGCTGCATCCCTGCAATGCCTGCTTGTAACTTGCTTCCCGCTGTTTTTCATTCGGTACTTCCAGCTTTTCAATGGAAGGAATGTCGTGAATCAGACGGTTGGCTTCTTCTTTTGTCATTACCCGTCGAATCACTGCCTTTGTACTGTCCGTGGGCAGATACAACGTCTGTCCGCTGTTCTGCACCGGATGCATGATATAATACAGCCGCTTTTGATCGACACCGGGAATATCTACATGTGAAATCTCCTGTATCCTGCAGACACCTTTGCTTCCATATACGACATATTCCCCTTTTTCAAACATACACAACGCTCCTTTCTTCTGCTTCATTTGACAACTATTATATAAAGTATACCACATCCCACCACAAAAAGTCAGTAAATTTGGTATTCATTTAATAATTTTGTGACTTTTCGCAAAAATACGTCGATTTGTTTTTGTGTATTTTTTACAGTTGCAAGAAAGTGTGCTATCACACACTTACGCGAATAAAATCATCAATAGCACAGCTTTCTTGCCCGCGCCGAGCACGCTTGCGAAGCAATAATTTCTTCTCGTGCGAGTGCGCATCATTTGCACGAAGTGCTTTTGTTTGATAGGAAATTCATCATAATTTCCTATCAAATAAAAAAGCCATCTCCGGGAATTACTCCCTGGAAATGACTTTTGTAAAGCGTTCAGACTGACTGCCCCCATTTTGCTCTGTACCTTCAGCCTGCTCTTATTTTTCTTCCTCTTTCTTCGGTGTATGATGCATATCACGAATCGGAATATTCGCATACAACGCCGGAACGGTTCCATTTCCTGTATCAGATTCTGTCTGGGTAATCTGGATATCCAGTCCTTCTGCATCAATCTCCATATACTTGGAAATCACTTTGATGATATCATTTTTGATCAGTTCCATCACATCCGGGGAACAGTTCGCCCGATCTGATACAAGTAATAATTTCAGGCGGTCTTTCGCTACATCCCCGGAACTTTTTCTTTTGAAAAAATCCATAAATCCCATGGTAAAAGCCCTCCCTAATTTTTCTTAAATAAGTTTTTGAGTTTATCAAATACGGTCTGCTTCTCTTCAAGATTCAAAAATTCTACTGTCTCACCAAGGATTCGTTTGCAGATATTGGAATAAGCCTGTCCTGCCAGACAATCTGTTCCTACCAACGGTTCACCCTGGTTTGTTGCAATAACGATATGCTCATCATCCGGAACTGCACCAAGCAGTGGAATCGCAAGAATATCACATACATCTTCCACGGACATCATGTCACCGCGTTTCACCATATCCATGCGAAGACGGTTAACGATCAGCTCTGTCTTTTTTACTTCATTTGCTTCCAGAAGTCCTATGATACGATCTGCATCGCGGATTGCGGATACCTCCGGTGTGGTAACAACGATGGCACGGTCAGCACCTGCGATCGCATTTTTGAATCCCTGCTCAATACCTGCCGGGCAATCCAGAAGGATATAATCAAACTCTTCTCTGAGTTCATCGGTCAGTTTCTTCATCTGCTCCGGAGAAACAGATGTCTTGTCTCTTGTCTGTGCAGACGGCAACAAATATAATTCCGGATATTTTTTATCTTTGATCAGTGCCTGTTTGATCTTGCAGTTTCCTTCCACAACATCTACCAGATTGTATACGATACGGTTCTCCAGTCCCATAACCACGTCCAGGTTACGAAGTCCGATATCCGTATCGATCAGTACGACTTTTTTGTTCAGCTGGGCAAGTCCTGTACCCACGTTTGCGGTAGTCGTTGTCTTACCAACTCCACCTTTTCCTGATGTAATAACAATTACTTCACTCATTGCATCCAGTCCTCCATCATTTTTACTTGTTCAAGAATGCTTCGCATTTTTACGGCTCCTTGCCAGCTGGCAGGAATCATCTCTCATCTTGTATAATCATTCAAACTTCCACGTGTGACCGGCTCTATGTAAATATTGCCGCCCTTTGCCACTGCGATCTGTGCTTCAGGTGTCACCGGAGTTTTCTCTTTTCGGCGCAGTCTGCGTGGTTTCATCTTCTTGTGATCCGGACTCTTTGCCAGAATATCACCAATCTGAATCTGGATCGGATCCATCTCAAGAGCCACGATAAAACAGTTGCTGTCGCCGGCTGCTCCTGCATAAGCATTACCTTTCAAAGCTCCGAGCACCACGATATTGCCCTGTGAGATAATTTTTGCTCCCGGATTGACATCACCGACGATGACGACGCTGGATACACTCTCCAACACCTGTCCGGAACGCAGAGTACCGCGATAAAACTCGCCTTCCCGGCCGGACACGGAATCATAGTAAGCATCAATCTGCTGCTTTACCAGATCCGCATGGGATTCATCATTATCCACAATACAGATGATCGATATACTTGTATTCTCTGTAATAGTCTCTATAATCTGGTACTCTTCCTCCTGTGTCAGCTCACGTCCTTCAAAAGAAATCGCCATTTTTGCATCTTTGAAAAACTTCTCAGATTCCAGAAATTTCTCCTTTATGGCAACCAGCAGTTCCCGAAAAGGCATTGTTTTGTCCAGAACCAGATTAATTCCATATTTGTTACTTTTTATGACTACTGCTTGTGACATGTATTTCCTCCAAATTTATAGAAATGGCTTTTTGATACACCATTATTTAATTATACCGAATCTGGATAAATATGCAATGCTTTTTGTCAGAATCCACTGATAAAAACTGCATTTTCCGGATATTCTATCCACAGCAGATCTTTCTGTTTCCCTGATTCCGGAAACAAAAAGTTTCTGTTCTATAACAAAATCTGCCATAACCATTTCCAAGGAGTTTTTATGTATTATACACTGCATGCTCGCCTGAAAAAAACAGAACCAGATTACATTCAGACGGATCCTGTTCAACACGATTCTGACCAGACAAATTCCGGCCAGACGAATCCCGCCTCTTCTGCTTCGACTTTAAATAATCCCATTTGTATAGAAAACGTACTGACTTTATCTCCCGCACAATGGGAGAAGCAAAAAGTCTCTCTGCGTTTTCCACCCTACGCCGGTCTGGAAAATACCATCATTCGAAGCTGTAAGGCAGAGATCTATCCCCGCTATATCTCCGGAAGTCTGTGTATCCCTGACCGGAAACGGCTGCTGGAAACATCATTTTGTTTTACGTTTTATATCAATGAATCCAGCATTGTATTTGTATCGGAGGATTCCGTGCCTGACCGCATCATTGAGACAATGATCCGTCGTTATGAAAGTCAGGACATGTCACCGGAATTATTCTTATATGGTTTTTTTTCGGAATTTCTGACGGATGATATGGAACTTTTAGAATCCTATGAACGCAAATTATTTTTGTTGGAAGAAAATGCCATGCGGGGCAACATTCATGACCTGATGCCCCGGTTATTAAAAAATAAGCGGGAACTGACCCGACTGCGCAATTATTTTGAACAGATTGATGATATGGCCGGACAGCTGCAGGGCAACGTCCGGAACTATTTTGATCCGGAACGGCTGCAGCTGCTTCAGCTCATCGGTGACCGGGCCTGCCGTCTCCAGCAGGTGGCACAACAGTCCATCGATTACTGCCAGACCCTGCGGGATTTTGAACAGGCGCAATCCGACCACAAGCAGAATAAAACCATGCAGCTGATGACGGTTCTGACTTCCGTCTTCTTTCCGCTCACCGTCATCACCGGCTGGTACGGTATGAATTTTTCACACATGCCGGAGCTGGATGCCCGTTTTGGTTATCCGCTGATCATCGCCATCAGTCTCTGCGTGATTGCCATAGAGTTCTGGATTTTGAAAAAACGTAAGATTATATAACGTCGCTTTTCACATACGCTTAACCGGAAAACTCACCCTGGAATATTGTTGATAATCAACACGATACCAGACAGAATCAACAGAATGATCACAATCTTCTTAATGATTTTTTCATTCAGAACCGAACTGCTCTTCATGCCAAGAAATACTGCTGCCAGCATAAATGGAATCAGGATCACGACCTGCTTGAGCACGGAAAGTGTCAGGATTCCAGTCGCCACATATAAAATAATGCGGATCGTATTTTCCACCACAAATACCACACAGATATTTGCCTTGAATTCATGACTGTTTTCTGCCACTCTGCTCACATAAGCTGCCAGCAGTGCACCTACCCCATACAGCCCGCAGAGCAGGCCGGAAATAATTCCGATCAATACCAGCACAAGTTTAGAACCACCGGGCTTTCTGTTGCTGCTTTCTCTGTTACTTTTCATTTCCCGAAACAGCATTTCCACGCCAATGACAATGACCGCAATGCCAAAAATTACTTTCAACAGCCCCGCATCCGTATGTTTCAGCAAAAAGATTCCCGGAATGCTACCTGCCACAACCAAAGCAGTCAGTGGAAGCCAGATTTTCCAGTTCAGAGATTTTCGCTCTTTCCAGACTAAAATAATATTACTTGGATATCCCAGCACAACTTCCAGCGGTGAAATGTTGATATTGTTTGCCGTGTAGCTGAGAATCCCGTTAAAAATCAAGGTGTTTGCAAAGCCGCATAACCCCTTGATAAAAAATGCAACCAGTGTTGCAATGATAAACCAGATCATAAAATTTCTTCTCCTTATTTACACGATGTACTTAGCATACATGGCTTTTCAGGAAGTTTCACACCTTACATTTACGTTCTAAAAGCCGTACAGGAAACGCGCCACTCCATCATTTTTGCAACAATCACAAACGATATCCGCAGCCGCCTTACAATTTTCTGTGGCATTTTCCATAGCCACACCAAGTCCTGCAAACTCCAGCATCTCCGCATCATTGTCCCCATCTCCAAAAGCAACGGTTTCCTCTGGCGTAATGTCAAGCAGCTTCAACACATAAGCTAGACCAGTTGCTTTTCCGGAATTTTTATGTGAGATCTCCAGACGATAGGATACCGCCGATGTCGTGTATACCGATTTGGTAACGAGGGGAATCTGTTCTTCAATTTTTTGATATAGCGCTGTATCCGCAGCCACAATATCCAGACTGTCCAGTTCTTCTTCATGCTCTGAGAGAAACGCAATGATGTCATCCACCGGTTTTCGTGTGGACTGCACATATGCCACATTCCGCTCCGGCACACCGAAAGCCTCCGGATGTTCCACATACTCTCTGCCACCATAAGCCACACCGTCCACAAAGGCTTCATATGTAATCTGTCCATTATGAAAATAATGTGCAAACGCATCCAAAATGCTATGTAAATCTGCGTATTCAATGGCAACTCCGTGAATCCGCTCTCCTGTTTTCTTATTGTAAATCGCAGCTCCATTGGAAGTCACCGCGTATGAAATGCCCTTGATCTGACCGATGCTTTCCGGAAATGTCGCAAACGCACGACCGCTCACCGGTACAATTTCTATCCCTTCTGCAATAGCCTGCTCGATCACTGTCCGTGTGGCATCTGACATGGTTCCATCAGAATTGATCACCGTATGATCCAGGTCAAAGGCAATGCATTTTATATTTTTTCCTGCTAAGTTCATTGTATTATCCTGCTTCTTTCTACTTACTGTTAGTCATTCTATTTTTTTGAATCAGACAATGTTTTTTATAAAAGGAAATCCCATAACACAAAATCTGATCATAATCATCTTCGTATTCCCACAATTCTAAATTAACTATATCTAGCAGTATACCCCATTTGGAAAATCTACGTCAATATCCTGTCATTTACAAGCATCAATTTATCTACCACAAAAAATTTGTAACACTGTTTTTATCATTCTTTTGCGGCTAAACGGTATGTTTACAAAAAGAGAGCAGGCTATTTTGTTCCGGCGGCTAATAATCGCCTGCCAGAAAAAAAATAGCCTGCTCTCTTCATTTACGTTTACGACATTGTCAATGATGCCGCTAAAAAACTTGTCGTAATAGTATCGTACTGAATACGACATTCAGTGTTTCCAGTACAGCTAAAATTTTGAAAAATATTATGGTAATAACGGTAGCACTGATTTATTCACTCTTTCAAATATTAGCTATTCATACATCGACACTGCGTGCGCAACAAAAAGTCGAATTATTGTTAGATTATATGCGCGCGTGGCACGCGGTGCCATCAAGTAAATAGGGCAAATCTGAAAGCAAAATCCAAGACAAGA
>NZ_KI271108.1:160400-173048 GCF_000469345.1 Eubacterium ramulus ATCC 29099 | reverse complement strand
TCTGGATTTCTGCTTCAGATTTGCCCTTTACACAGATAAACAAATTTTTTATAATCCTTTGAATACGAAGCTGAATGTCATCTTCTCATCGGCTTTCAGCAAATATTCTTCATGTGTTCTGGAACCCCAGCTGTCATCACCACCGATTCCCATCTGACCTTTTGCAGCGCGTACTACGGTGTAATGAACTTCCGGAAGTTCATACGGATGCATTGCATTTTCCATCTCATGCGGTGTATACGGAAGTGCGGAGAACATCATCGGTCCGTTTTCAGGATCCATCTCGAATAACATTCCACGGCCTTTGCGGTCTGTCACTTTTGCCCAACGTACTTCTTCTTTTGCACCACATTCCTGCGGAACCATGTAATGCGCCATATTGTCAGCTACCATATTTTTGTAGATGCCAAGTTTTGCACCATGTTTACGATCTGCGTAAGTCTCTGCTTCTCCCAGTCCGTACCATTCCACATGATCATAGTCTGCATTGAATTTGAACATCACGCCAAATTCCGGCATATCCCCCAGTTCTTTGACCGGATCATAAGTAAGCGTTGTTTTTACACGTCCATCGCCAAATACTTCATAGGAAATATGGCACTCTGCCATCGGTGTAGTCGGCATTACATAAGTATAAGATACCACTGCGGAATGCTCTTTCACCTCAAGCTGTGGCTGATGTCCTCCCACATAAATACCGTCGCGATAATCTTTGAAATTCAGGTACATACTTGCAATCTTCCACTGAGCATAACGCATCTGCATCAGATTTCCGCAGTCATTGTCGATCGGTGCACGCCAGAAATTCGGCTTTGGAATGGACTCGATCATCTCACGACCTGCATATTTATACGATACCAGACCACCATTTAATACAGAGAACAACACTTCAAAATGTGCACCACGGATACCGATATTATGTGTGCTGCGGATGATCTCAATCTCATCGGTGCATACAACCGGCTCTTTTTCTACCTGATATACATACTGACCAAATGCTACCTCATGTCCTGCTTTCGCCCATACTGTATCAGCTTTTAAATGGAAAGATACAGTTACGGTATACTCACCCGGACGCTCCTGTTTCGCAATCGGAAGCTCATAGGTCTCTTCACTCAACGGTGCAACTGCTGTTGCCAGTGGTTTTGTACAGATAACTTTTCCATCCTTTGCCAGAATCACTTTTGCATCAAAGGTATCTGTATTTACAAACAGATTCTTATTGATCACCGTTACTTTATCTTCACTTACTTTTGCTGTGATATTCTGGTAGTTGAATTTCACTTCCTGCATCTTAGGAGATGCCTCGCGGTCTCCGCCATATGCAATACCATTACCACTGAAATTATAATCTGTCGGACGCTCACCGAAATCTCCGCCGTATGCCTGGAACTCTTTTCCGTAACGGTCTTTTTTATAAATGGACTGATCAATATAATCCCAGATAAATCCACCCTGATATTTCGGCTCTGTATCCGTCAGATCTGTATATTTGTGCATTGCACCACAGGAATTTCCCATCGCATGGGTATACTCACAGCAGATGAACGGTTTGCTGTTATCTTTTGCGAGGAACTCCTTGATTGCTTCTACAGACGGATACATCTGACTTTCCATATCACTGGTGTCATTATAGCTGCGATCATGGAAGACACCTTCATAGTGAACCAGTCTGGTCGGATCTTCGCTGCGGAATAACTGCGACATTTCAAAAATATCTTTTCCACCGAAAGACTCATTACCGCAGGACCAGATCAGGATAGCCGGATGGTTTTTATCACGCTGATACATGGAATTTGCACGATCCAGCATCATTCCCAGCCACTCAGGTTTGTTATACGGAACAGTATATGTAAAGTCTTTGGTCATCTCAGCGACATCCCAGGAACCGTGGGACTCCAAATTGGTCTCATCAATCATATACAAACCATATTCATCACACAGCTCATAAATTTTGGACATATCCGGGTAATGGCAGGTACGGATAGCATTGATATTATTTAACTTCATGGTGGTCAAATCCTTACGCAGTTCCTCTTCTGACACATGTCTTCCTGTAACAGAGCTGAACTCATGACGGTTTACACCCTTAAATACGATACGTTTTCCGTTCAATGTCATGATACCGTCTTTCATTTCAAAACGACGGAATCCGACTTTCTGCGGAATGATCTCCTGCACGTTTCCGTTTTCATCTGATACGGTCAGTTCCAGATCATATAACTGCGGATCTTCTGCACTCCAGAGTACCGGTGCATCCACCTTCCAGGAAAATGTATCTTCATCAGAAATTTCTTTCACATCTTCCAGAACAACGTTACCCTCTTTGGAAAGAACAATTTTTAACTGTCCCTTTCCCCATGTCTTTGTCGTAAGTTCAAAATCAGCACTTGCCAAAGACACATCCGGAATTGCACGAATCCGGAGATCGTTTACATGCACTTCCGGAACCGTGTAGAGGTATACATCTCTGTAAATACCGGAAAAACGATAAAAATCCTGATCCTCACACCAGCTGCTGGCAGTCCATTTGAACACCTGTGCAGCCAGCTTGTTTTCACCCTCTTTTACATACTCTGTCAATTCAAATTCAGATGGTGTAAAAGAGTCTTCGCTGTATCCAACAAACTTTCCATTCAGCCACAGAGCCAGTCCGCTCTCTGCACCCTGGAAGGAAATAAACAAACGTTTTCCCTGCATCTGCTCCGGAACAGTAAAATATTTTACATAACTTGCAGTCGGATTAAAATGTGTCGGAATCTCACCCGGATTGATTTCCTCATGTCCTTCCCACGGATACTGCACATTTGCGTACTGTGGTACGTCATAGCCTTCCATCTGGATATGTGCCGGTACATAAATATCTTCCCAGTCTTTGCAATTGTACTCTTCTGCTTCAAATCCCGGGATCGCACTCTCATAATTTCTCGCATACTGGAATTTCCAGAGTCCGTTCAGAGACTCGCGGTAAGAAGTCTCTCTGTCAACGGCTTCCTCCTCAGATGCATAATACACATGATCAGAATGTGCATCCAGACGACCGTCACGGAAATACTCCGGATCTTTTACCATTGCATAATCAAACTGTTTCATAGGTTCCTTCTCCTTTTTCAAATAATCCATATTCATTACCTGAATGAACTGCTTCGCATCCATTCAGTTTTGTTTCAGATATATTTAGTATAGCAGATTTTGTACAACAGGTGTATAATATGTTACGCTAAAAAATATAACATTTCGAAACAGGAACTGCCAGATGCATACAGGAATATGCCATACCTTGTATCACATGCATCTTACAACAGAAATAAAGAAGTTTTTCTTATCTGTTCATCATACGATTTTCAGGAGTACCGAATATGCCTATTTACTTCAGAAGCACACCTGTAAGTGCACCTTATATGTTTGATTCAATCGGAAACCACTGGTTAGAAGAAGCGACATGCCGCCCGGAAGGCTATCCTCACTATCACTATCTGCAGACAGAAAGTGGATGCGGAGAGATTGAGATACAGGGAAAAATCTATGAATTACAGGAAAATGAGGGATTTCTCATAGCACCATCCATCCCGCATTCCTATAAAAGGAAATCTGATACCTGGTTCACCTTATTTGCCACGTTTACAGGAACACTCGAAGCAAGTATCCCTTCTCTGCTACAGAACCGTTCTGTCATCTGGACCGACAGCAGCCAGAGCCTAGTGATCGCTGATCAGATTGCATCCTGTGTCGATATGATATCTGCCCACGGCCAGCAGGACACCCGCTATCTCTCCACCAGCTGTTACAGTCTGTTGCTAAACTTTGCAGATTGTGTAAACGGTCCGTCCCACATGCAGGATCCTCTTTATCAACGTTATATCGTTCCCGTTGTGCGGGAAATAGAAACAAATTTTTCTTCAGATCTCACAGCACAGGCACTGAGTGAAAAAGTATTCGTCTCTCCTCAGTACCTTTCCCGGCTGTTCCGACGTTTTTTTTCCTGCTCCGTGTATGAATATCTGACCATGCATCGCATCAATAAGGCAAAAGAGCTCCTGCTGGTAAATTCTTACTTAAAAGTACAGGACATCGCCCGCATGACCGGTTTTTCCGACACCAGTCATTTTATTTCCATGTTTAAAAAGGCAACGGGGATGACTCCTCTGGAATTTCGCAGGATGCACTAACATGGTTCTTTCTGTTTAACCACGAAGAAAAATTCTCACAGGAAGTCAAAGTTCGTATCCACATGGAATATATGAACCGCATTATCAATAATATTTTTTCTAATATTCAACTTACTATGAGATACAGTTATATTTTCCAATTTGCCAAGACAGTTTCCTCTCTGAATCAACCTGCTAATACTCATCACCGTCCCTTTTTATTTTCATCGTAAAAGGAGATATCTGTTGTCCGGATATCTCCTTCTTGAATTTCACTTTACATTTTGCTAGTATTATACACGAACTAAAATCCAGGAATGCCCTCGGCATTCTTTCTCACTGTACAGGAGGACTTTTCTATATTATGAATGAAATAGATTGCGCAGATCAAAAACATATTTTTCGCGGAGAACTGGCTCTGCTTCTTGTTATTATAATGAACAGCTTCGGTGTCGTACTAATGCTCTATTCCGGTTCCGGAATTTCCGCTATTTCCAGTGTTCCTTACGCATTTTCAGAAGTATTTTCTTTTCTTTCTCTTGGCACCTGGACCTATATCTTTCAGGCTATTCTGATCGCATCACTGATGATCCTGCGAAAACATTTTGTGATAGAATACCTGCTGAGTTTTGTAGTCGGTTTTGCCTTCAGTATGATGCTGGATGTACACAAAGGATGGATTTCCATTCTACCGTATAATATTCCAATGCGAATTATATATTTTTGTATCAGCTACCTGCTGCTCTGCCTTGGAATTGCACTCTCCAACCGCTGTGGACTTCCAATCATTCCGACAGATCTCTTTCCGAGAGAGTTATCCGCCATCAAAAACTTTAAATATTCAAAAGTAAAAATATCCTTTGATGTGATCTGTCTGGCAACCACCGCACTGATCACAGGTATCGGCATCGGACGCATCAAAGGACTTGGCATCGGAACGGTACTGGCAGCATTCACCATGGGAAAAGTCATTGGTATCGTCGGTGAGACACTAGATAAGCACTTCCGCTTTGTGACCTTCCGGACGGCCAGGTGAGTCTTGTTTGGTTGAAAATTTAATACTTAATACGAAAACAAAGCATCTTGTCAGAACACCCGACGTTCTCTACCTTCATTTCAGCTCGGCCTTTCAAACTGAGCTAAATGTTCCGCAAGTATGCGCAATAATTCTCATTTATATCTGCGCGTGCACAAAATGTTTCATAGCTGTATTGCACGCGCGGCACCCCGGTGCCATCATGTAAATGGGGCAATAAAAAAACATCCAAAGACAAGACGGTAGGTCAATTTTCGTCATCGGAGTGAGCATAGCCCGCCTCCGTGAGTGTGTCTGAGCACGCTGTTTCTGCGTGCGAGTTCGCGGGAGGAGGCGGAAATAAGCGGCGCAACGAAGATAGAAAATTGTCCGTGTCTGTCTTGGATGTTTTTTATTGTCCATTACACGACATCCTATCCAGAACTCTTCCGAAGCCACGCTCAAAAAGAACCCCATAAACAGCTCCAAAAAAGTTATTGAAGATACGGAAGAATACCGCCCCCGGAAGTCCGAGGATTCCTACCGCAATCGACAATGCTCCGAACGTGTTGAACACAGCCTGACAGCCATAAGTCGCTGACAGCCCCACTCCGATACCACCGATAACCCCCACATAGTTGTAAATAGACGGCGGCAGTAGATAATACAATGCCAGAAATATAAAACATCCTACAATGTTGCCCGGCACTCTGGATTTTGCACGTTTCTTTGCGTCCTCATGGAACGGCACCAGAATAGACATAGCTGCGATACCGATCCACATCCGACGCGGGACATGCAGCAGACCCGCAATCAACATGGCTGTTGTGACACCGAATACCATAGTGATCTGCCATCTCGTCCGCAGGGAATGGATATCAAACTCCTTAAAAATATCCCCCAGGCTGCGTTTATACACTTTTTTCCGGTGATTTCGGTAATAAACGATCAGTGTTGCCGCTGCTCCGATTCCCATAGCGATCAGACGCTGTATATACAGATCTCCGGTTACATCATAACCATAAAGCAAAAGGTAACAAAGCAGCAGTGTGGAATGATTGAACATCACCACATTGTGGCAGCCCAGCACCATAAGGAGCAAGATACATACGGTGTTTACAAGAAATTCCTGTACAAGCCCCCCTGCATTTGCCAGACGCGGGCCAAAAGTCAATATGGCAAACATAAGTGTCAATGCTCCCATCGCATGTGGTGTCCGGATTCCGAAATCCGCAAACCGGAATGCCATCACGCACAGCAGAACTACAACACCCACAATGCTGTTGCCATTTCCAAAAATCTTACTGAATCCAATAACCACTGCCATGCAAAATGCCATGGTCAAGCATATTTTAAATAAATAAATCGCCGTATGGCGCATCTTGTCTTTTCGATTGGTACAGCTGCGGATCAGAGCTTTGGAACCTGCCTGATTCAGCTGCAATTCCTGATATACTGTCATTCTTTTTTCCTCCGAAATACAAAAAGCTTACTAATAATATAATTCAACACCAGAATCACAATCTGTGCTGCAAATTTTACAAGTACACTGTTTCCATGAAGCAAGGTAATAAAAAGAAACAGAAGCAATTCTTCTACACCAAGTGTAAACAGGCGACCACCGTAAAATTTTGTCATTTCCCGGCAGACATCGAAAAATCCGGTGATTTTTGACTGGAATACCCAGATTTTATTTGTGACATATGCGAAAGTCACTGCAAAAATCCAGGAAATAATGTTGGCGATCAGTTCATTAATACCAAGTCCAACATTGACCCAGGCATAAGACCCGATACTGACAATGGTGGTTAATCCGCCAAACAACAGATACAGCAACATTTCTTTATTTTTCTGATAGAACGGTTCAAAGATCCGAAACAGATGCAGATGCATCATACGGTCAAATATATCTTCTTTCTTCTGTTCCACAAGATCACTCCTTTTTCTCCAGCACCTTTTTCACGACATACACCGGACGATGCTTTCCTTGGATATAGGTCTTGGCGAGATATTCTCCCAAAATCCCCATAACCAGCAGCTGTATACCGCCAAGAAATAACACCACAACAATGGTTGTCGCATAGCCCGGCACATCAATCCCGGTAAGCAGGGTGTGTGCGATAATAATGATGCCATATACAATAGCAAAAACAGATACCAGTGCTCCACAGAAAGTAGCCAGCTGCAATGGCATGGTAGAAAAAGAAATGACTCCTTCCATCGCATATTTGATCAGTTTTGCAAAACTCCATTTTGTGGTCCCCGCAAAGCGTTCCGCTGCTACATACGGAATGTATTCCGTTTCAAATCCCACCCAGGAAAATAAACCTTTGGAAAAACGGAAATACTCCGGCATATCCAGCAGTGCTTCCTGCACGTTTCTGCGGAAGGTGCGGAAGTCACTGGCATTTTCCCTCAGATCCACTTCGCTGAGTCGGTTGATAAACCGGTAAAAATGATCTTTGCACCAAGCCATAAATTTTCCTTCGTGCCGCTGTTTCTGATAAGCTGCTACCACATCCACATCCGGTTTTTTCTCCAGAATCTCTGTCATATGCTTTACAATCTCCGGATCCTGCTGCAGATCCGCATCAATGATGGACAGATATGTTCCGGTTGCATAATGAAGTCCTGCATAAATAGCGGCTTCTTTTCCAAAATTTCTGGAAAAGTTTACGACAAGAACGTTGCTGTACTCTTCATGCAGGTGCTGCAGTTTTTTATAAGTGTCATCCTTGCTGCCATCGTTTACGAAAATCACCTCAAACTCTGCGGGCTCAAATACCTGCAGGCATCTGTCGTAAAAGGCATCTACGTTCTGGGCTTCGTTATAACATGGTACGATCAATGATAATTCTGTCACGTGTCTCTCCTGTCTCTTGAATAATAACACCTCCGGCAAATCTGCCGGAGGCTGTCATCTTTCTCAGTTTCTGCTTAAGCATTAAGCTCTGCATGTGCACAGTTTAATGCAGCTTCAATGGTATCATCCATATCGTAGTATTTATACATACCAAGACGGCCGCCGAAAATTACATTTCCTTCTTTTGCTGCCAACTCTGTGTATTTCTCATAGAGATTCAGGTTCTTCTCATCATTCATCGGATAATATGGTTCGTCCCCTTTGCTCCATGTCTTCGGATACTCTCTTGTGATAACGGTATCCGGCTGTGTACCATAAGTAAAATGCTTGTGCTCAATAATTCTGGTATACGGAACTTCATACTCTGTGTAGTTTACAACCGCATTACCCTGATAGTTCTCTACTCCCTCCAGTACCTCTGTCTCAAAGTTCAGGGAACGGTACTCAAGTTCACCATAGCAGTAATTATAATACTCGTCGATCATACCTGTGTATACGATCTTGTCTGCCTGCTCCATGAAAGCTTCTCTGTTTTTGAGGAAATCCTCTTCCAGTTTTACTTCCACTCCGTCCAGCATGCGCTCGATCATCTTAGTATATCCCTCTACCGGGATACCCTGGTAATCATCGTTAAAATAGTTGTTGTCATAAGTAAAACGTACCGGAAGACGTTTGATGATAAAGGATGGAAGCTCTGTGGCACGTTTGCCCCACTGTTTCTCTGTATAACCTTTTACCAGCTTTGTATATACGTCCGGTCCGATCAGGCTGATTGCCTGCTCTTCCAGGTTCTGCGGATTCTCTACATGGTAAGCAGCTTTCTGCTCTTCAATCTTTGCCTGTGCTTCCTGCGGAGTTACCACACCCCAGAGTTTGTTGAATGTGTTCATGTTAAACGGCATATTGTAAATCTCACCTTTGTAGTTCGCTACCGGTGAATTTGTATAACGATTAAATTTTGCAAAACGATTTACATAATTCCATACGGTCTCATTGGATGTATGGAAAATATGCGCACCATACTGATGAACATCGATATCTTTTACCTTATCGGTATAGATATTTCCTGCAATATGATTTCTTTTGTCAATCACCAGACATGTTTTTCCGGCTTCTTTTGCTTCGTGTGCAAATACAGCACCAAACAGTCCGGCTCCTACGATCAGATAGTCATACTTCTTCATGACATAGTCCTCCTTCTTTTTTCCTTTTTTATTCTGCTCCTTCTTTTGCAAACACAACTTTAAATGTTTTTAAAATAATCTTCAGATCCAGTTTCAGACTCCAGTTTTCGATATAATATGCATCCAGACGGACAATTTCCTCGAAATCTGTGATCTCGCTTCGTCCGCTTACCTGCCACATACCGGTCAGACCAGGTTTCATACTCAGGCGCACTTTGTGGTGCAGATCATATGCTGCTACCTCATCCACAGTCGGCGGACGGGTACCCACCAGACTCATATCACCGCGCAGAATATTGTAAAACTGCGGCAATTCATCGATACTCAGACTTCGGATAATATTTCCGATGCCCTTGCCCGGTCCTTTTTCGCTGCCGATAATACGCGGATCATTATCCATTTTAAACATATTACCCTGCATCTTGTTCTGAGCCATCAGTTCTTTTTTCCGTTCCTCTGCATCCATATACATGGAACGGAATTTATACATTTTGAAACGGCGGCCATTCTTGCCGACACGCTCCTGGCAATAGAAAATCGGTCCCGGTGATGCTTTATAGATCAGCGGTGCCACAAAAATAAATGCAACTCCGGTAATGGCACATCCCACAAGACCTGCCATGATATCCGTCAGACGCTTCAGTCCCATCGGAATACTGCTTGCTGTATTGATACTTGTGGTCATACAGGTATATCCACCGATCCGTTCTACCACACGGTTCGGCAGTGCATGATCGGTGTAGTCCAGTGCGATATGCACAACCACGCCCATCTGCAGCAGTGTCCAGGTAAGTTCATCTACTTCTTTCCTGTTCTCAGGCATCTTGATCATGACTTCATCGATGACATTTTTCTGTACATATTCCAACAGGTTATCCTTACTGCATACTACCGGAATCCGCTCAATCACGGTATCATCCAGCTTTTCATCCATAATGGCCAGACCGGACAGATTAAATCCATTGTACATACGGCTGGAAAACTGCTTCACCATTTCGGCTGCATATTCCTTCGTACTGATAACCAGAAAATTCGGTTGATTCTTTCCTTTCCATATAATGCGGCGAACATTCATTTTCCACAGAAAACGTCCTACCAGCATAAAGATGACCGTAAAACCAAAGGAAGTCAGAAATACCTGTCTGGAAAACCAGAATGCCTGCTTCGTGACATACAGATAAGCCATAACAACGCCCCACATCACGATGTTGTGTACCAGTACAGATTCTATCTCACGCACAAAACTTCTCTTTAAAATATTCTTATATGTTCCACGCAGCAACACATAACAGATGTCAATAATGATCAGGAGAATATTTACATGCGCATATAAGCTTGTTTCGCGATAAATCCGCATTGTCTGATGACGGAAAAAATATGCTGCCAGATATGCGATCTGAATGCATAACAGGTCAATCAGCATAAAATCGATATGTTTCCACCATCCCAGTTTTTTCTTTCGATTCATAGCATCCCTCGTCTTTGTGCTCTTATTAACTGATTACTTATTAGCTAAACGGTTCAATCCGCTGAAGAATGCACGGATTGTAGCTTTTGTAATGTTGGAACTGTCGCCTGCACCAAACAGTTCCTTACCGGTGCGGTTGTCACGCATCTCAATGTAAGCCGCTGCTCTCGCATGGGATCCGGATCCCAACGCATGCTCGGAATAGTTCAGGACGCACACATCCAGATCAAATTCTTTGTTGATGGCTGTCTTAACTGCATCCAGAGGACCGTTTCCGCTTGCTTCAATATGGTACGGTTTCTTCTTGTATTCAAAATCAATAGCTGCCACACAGTCTTTGTCATTCACATCTTCCACACGGATCTTCTTGAACTCGAACGGATCATCCAGTGCAATATACTCATGCTTGAATGCGTCAAAAATCTGCTCCGGCTCGATCTCGCCGCCCTGCTCCTCAGACATCTTCTGGATAACATCAGCGAACTCCTTGTGCATCTCTTTCGGAAGCTTGTAACCATACATGGATTCCATAACAAACGCTACGCCGCCTTTTCCGGACTGGCTGTTGATACGAACCACCGGCTCGTACTCTCTGCCGATGTCTGCCGGATCGATCGGAAGATACGGTACTTCCCAGATACCGGTATTGCGCTCATTCAGTGCATGCACACCTTTGTTGATCGCATCCTGATGAGAACCGGAAAATGCAGTAAATACCAGCTTTCCGGCATATGGATGACGCATGTCGATATCCATCTTGCAGCATCTCTCATATACTTCAATGATTTCTTTGATATTTTCAATATTTAATTCCGGATCAATACCCTGTGAGAACATATTATAAGCAATATTTAAAATATCGATATTACCGGTACGCTCTCCGTTTCCGAATAACGTACCCTCCACACGGTCAGCACCTGCCAGAAGGCTCAGCTCGGTGGCTGCAATGCCGGTTCCCCGGTCATTGTGCGGATGTACACTTAAAATAATAGATTCCCTGTTTTTGAAATGTTTATGCATCCACTCAATCTGATCCGCGTAAACATTTGGAGTGTTCATCTCTACGGTTGCCGGAAGATTAAAGATAATCTTATTCTCCGGTGTCGGCTCCCAGATATCCTGTACGGCAGTACAAATATCCAGTGCAAACTCTACCTCTGTTCCGGTAAAACTCTCCGGTGAATACTCCAACTGGATATTTCCGTCAAAATTCTTTGCACGCTCTTTTACCATTCTGGTGCCTTCAATAGCAATCTGTTTGATGGCTTCTTTGTCTTTATGGAATACAACGTCACGCTGAAGCACAGATGTGGAGTTGTAAATATGTACAATAACATTTTTGATTCCCTGGATTGCCTCAAAGGTACGGTCGATCAGATGCTCTCTGCACTGGGTCAGAACCTGAACCTGTACATCATCCGGAATCATGTTTTCAGCTACCAGCTTGCGCAGAAAATCGTACTCAATCTGGGATGCTGCCGGAAATCCGATCTCAATCTGCTTGAATCCCAGTTTCAGAAGCAGCCGGAACATCTCCATCTTCTCTTCTACATTCATTGGATCGATCAGTGCCTGATTGCCATCGCGCAGATCCACGCTGCACCACATCGGTGCATGCTCAATCTCTTTGTCCGGCCATTCACGCTCCGGGTAATGCAATACCGGAACTCTTTTATATTTTTTGTAATTTAACATATGTATCTCTCCCGTGATATAACCTCTTGGCAGACTACATTCTCTTTTTCTTTTATTTTCCGCATAATTTTCCAGATTCCTCTCAAAAAAGAGCGCAAGATGCCTGTCATATTTTCCTTGCTAAATATATATATTATATCATCTATCTTAACCTTGCAAGATGGTTTTTCTGAATAATTCATGAAGATTTCCAAAGTTTTCCATATAAAACCTCAACACAACGTGTTTTGACTACAAGAAAGTGTGCGAGTGCGCATCGTTTGCACGAAGTGCTT
>NZ_KI271108.1:151092-160300 GCF_000469345.1 Eubacterium ramulus ATCC 29099 | reverse complement strand
TGACAGGAAATTCAACGTAATTTCCTATCAAACAAAAAAATCCGCATATGCGGATTTTTGCTGTTGTCCTATATTCTGTAAACAAGAAAACTTACTCAATATCTACGATAGCATACGCTAACTCAAGTGTCAAGATGTATTAACTTCAATACAATCGCCAAAAAGCGTACTTATTGATCTTTTTATCTCATTGAACACTTGCAATTTTTGATTTTTTATATTATTATGTGGAAAAGCTTATGAAAGCTTGACGAACAAGTATTTTTTAAGGAGGGAAACAATTATGGCATACGTAATTAACGATTCTTGTGTAATGTGTGGTGCATGTGCTGGCGGATGTCCGGTAGGTGCTATTTCTGAAGGAGATGCTCAGTACCAGATCGACGCTGATGCTTGCATCGATTGCGGCGCATGTGCAGGTACATGTCCTACAGGTGCTATCTCTGAGGCTTAATCATAAAGTCTTTTTGGCACATATTATATTGAACATTAAAAAGACTGTCGCATCGCGGCAGTCTTTTTTTATGATGCCAGGGTCAAAAGCCTGAAATCACGATGTGCTTGCACAGGAGTGGTTTTATGGCTTAATGACCCGCCCTGATATGAGCATAAAAGTGGAGCGTCAGCTTCACGATATGCGAATATTGGGTAGAATTGTGGGAGTACGAAGTACGGAACAATTCGTATGGCATCTTTTAACCTCAACATCTTTTTATTCCAAAATTACATTTTTTACTTCATACCGCAATCATCTAATCCAGTGATCATTACTGATAGCGGATCACAACCAGACTCTGTGCCGGTATGAACACACATCCATCGATTTCCGCCGTTTCCTCTGTCACCACTGACACCTCCGGTCTGTCCTCCGGCATTTCCCCGGTTCCCCGCAACGTCCACATCTGTCCCGTTGTCCTTACCGCCAGACCATCTGCATCCTCCAGCATCAGCGCATATTCCCGATGATTTGTATTGACTAGTTTCAGAATGATCTCACCATGCGCATCCACTGCGGCAGATACATAGATGCCTTCCTTTCGCAATTTCACATCCTGTTTCTGCAACGGAATAGTGTAGGTACCTCTGTGATTTGCAAACAATTTCTGCACATAATAATTTGGTGTCAGATACACATCACTGTCATCGAACCAGATCATATCCGGCTTCCACTGACTGTGTCCGATGCGGTTAAACAGCGGTGCATAGGAAGCAAGTTTCACCACATCCGCATTTTTCTCAATGCCGGTCAGAAGTGCTGCTTCCGCCAGCGCACTCTCCATGGAGTTTGCCCGGTCTTCGGTATGTGCGGCGTACTCTCCGGCAAATACTGCCACATTCCGCGGATACTCATCATACATTGCCACATGGTCATATAACCACTGTGGACTGACATAATAATGCTCATCCACAGCATAGCTGAAGTCCGGATTCTCTTTCGCCTTTTCCCGATAGAACTTCCATGCATCCTCTGTGATGGAGCATTCCATAAAAGGACCTGCGGTTCCAAGCAGCCGGATCTCCGGATATTTCGCATGAATTGCCTGCGCAAACCGCTCATAGCGATGCTTCATATCCAGATACTGTGTCTCCCACTGTTCATTTCCCACAGACAGAAAATCCATATGGAAAGACTCCGGGTGTCCCATTCTGGCCCGCAATGCGCCCCATGTACTGTCCACCGGTCCGTTGGCAAACTCAATGAGATCCAGTGCATCCTGTACATATTCCTCAAACTTTGGATTGTCAGAATCTACCATCTCCGTGGAACGGAACTGACACGCCGTACCGATATTCAGCACCGGAAGCGGTTTTGCGTCCAGCAGTTCACACAGCAGAAAATATTCATAAAATCCAAGTCCAAAGGACTGACCGTAATGTGCATCCGGCCGCTTTGTCATTGGATCATTCTTGCTCCAGTCATCGTCAAATGCCCAAAGATTCGGGATATAGCGCCGATCTTTCACATCACCCACGGTATTTTTCCAGTAATAACGGTTGTCTAGGCTGATACCCTCCACGATACAGCCGCCCGGAAAACGCACAAATCCCGGTTTTATCGCCTGCAATGCCTCAAACAGGTCCTTCCGGAAAATCCCTGCCACTGCATCTTCCGGTATCATGGAGATCAGATCAAACTCTACGATACCCGGCACATCAAACGTAATTGCAAACTGCGCCCCACGGACATCATCCTGCGCTGTAAGTACCACCTCATATTTTATCCACTCACTTCTACGACACTTGCCGCTCTGATCCATCTCACGAATGTGCTGAATCTCCGGATTTAACGTACCGTAACCAATCTCCATCGGGATTTTCAGATCACAGAACGGCACATAAGGTACCGGCTTCACTGCATTTACTGCCACCTCTGCAAAAACCTGTCCGTCTTTTATGACCTTTATCTGAAAAGTATCGCCTTCATACGCCACACACCGTGCATAAAAGGACACACGATAGGTATGATCTTTTTCCAGACGGATCCCATCGTATGCCTTGTTTGCAAAACCCTGTCCTGCTGCTTTTGCAGTAAAACGCAGATAATGCGGATTCGCCTCTGACACCGGAGTACCTGTCACATACTGCATAAACGGAGCTTCTTCCCCGGACTGCTGTACGGACTTCCAGGCATACCCCGGATCATCCACCGCATAAAACCTCCCCGGATTGCCATAGGCCTCCCTTGCCTCAAAGGAACGGTTTTCAATCATCTCTGCATACAGACCGCCGTCTGCTGCAAAATTAATATCCTCAAAAAATAACCCGATCAGTTCCGGTGAAATCGGAACACCTTTTTCTTTTCCAATCCTCATGATACCTTACCTTCTCCTCACTTTTTATATCACCCAAAAGCTCAGGATTCCACATCCCACTGCAATCAGTGCTCCTGCCACCACATCTTTCACAAAATGTACCCGGCCAATCACTCTCGCCGCTGCCAGAAACACCCCAGCCACACAGAGAATTACTCCAAGCGGAGGGCACACATACCATGCTGCCATGGCAATGATATAGATGGAAAACACATGTCTGCTCGGGAACGAATTTCCTTTTGTGTCTTTCGGAATCAGCGGCTTCACCGGCCATTTTTCGTAAGGCCGTGGTGCATTAAACTTCCTGCGGAACAGACTCACCAACACAAAGGTCACCGCCGGAACCAGGAGTACCCGCCAGAACCGGCTGTCCCTGTAAACCATCAGATAAAAAAGCAATGCAGGATAAACGAGATAAACCACATCCGTCAGAATATGGTTTACCCGCAGCAGACAGTTCTTCTTTCGCTCCGATGTTTCGAATGGCGCTGCCAATCTGTCATAAAACTCCTGCTTCATCCTGCATTCCCTCATTTCTTCATTTCTTCAAAAAATTATTCATTTATTTCTCACGGATGATCTGTACATCCCAGCTGCCAAGTGCAAGTTTCTCACCAGCTGCCACATTGATTCCCGGAAAAGTCTGATCCTCTTTCATCAGATACACTCCGTCTGCTCCGGCATAAACAGCCTCTGCCGGTGTATGGGAATAGTTAAAGTAAAACCATACCCTTTTTCCGTTTTCGTCTTTCATGCGGCGCACAATAACCGGAAACTCTGTATTCTGTACTGTATCCGCAATACCTGCTTCTTTCATGGCATCTGCCAGCAGTTTCTGCAGATATTTTTCAGAAGTCTTGCAACCAAGATACTGCGCAATACCTTTTCCGTAATGATTTCTGGTCACTGCCGCATAATCCTTCCATGCATAATGGTCATAGGAAACCAGCACGTCAGCGCCTTCCGGTTTCACAAGTTCCATGAAAAGTTCTGCCTGCTCGTCCGCAGTGCCACTCAGTTTCACATTTTTCGGGAATGTGAAATTGCTGTATGAAATGCCAAGGCACTCGCTGAGTACATGCGGAAACGCATCATGATAAACTTTTACATTTTCATCGGTATAGGCCGTTTTAAATGTAGTGATCAGGTAACCACCATCGGCCACATACTGTTTCATCCGCTGCAGATCTGCCTCGCAGGCTGCATACAGTGCCGGAACAATGACCATCTGATACCGGTCCATATCCTTGCAGGATGGCTCGATAAAGTCCACTTCCACGTTCATCTTGTATAAGGCGTCATACATCCAGCGGACCACATCGTTGTAACCAGTCTTTCCCGGACCTTCCGCTGTAGTATCAATGCGGAACCAGTCAAGGGCTGACAGTGCATCGTTGCTGACTACCATCGCCACTTTGTTCTCTTTTTTCAGATTGCAGAGTGCCGGACTTAATGCCGCAAAATCCCGACCGATCGTTTTCGCCTCACAATATACATGATTTTCTTTGAAATCATGACTGAGCAGACCTCTCCAGTATGTCTCGAAAGAGTTATGGATAGAATGCCAGTGCCAGTATTCTACCAGAGCCGCACCGGATGCCACATGGCTGAACGCCTGCTGCCGAAGCTGCCCCGGATACGGTGTCCAACATGGGTAACCCTGTGCCTCTGTCTCAAGAACGAAATAATTATTCTGTTTCAGGGAACGGGTCATATCACCGCCAAAGGCGATTTCCGCACCGGTCAGTTCGTCCTGCGTCGGATGGTAAATGTCGCATCCTGCCACAGTCAGCGCCTCTTTTGCAATTTCAAAATGATTATTGGCCGGCTGTACACCATAGGAATATCCGCGCCACTCAAAATCCAGATTGTGGGTGATAAACTGATCCGGACGGGCATACTCTTTTACAATATTTGACTGCCAGGTCAGAAATTCTGTTACCAGACCACGGCGGAACTTATCAAACTCAGCTCCGAGACTTCCATTGATAGTTCCCCGGACATCCGGAAAATCTTCCCAGTTATCCACACGGTTGCTCCAGTAATCCAGACCAAATGCAGCGTTCATGGCATCGGTACTTCCGTTAAATTTTTCTTTCAGGTATTCCACAAACGCTGCCTGTACGTTCGGACCTGCAGTATCATAATATTTTGTCTCATTATCCAGCTGGAAACCAATGATGCACTTACGGTCCCGGCATACTTCCAGCAGCTTGCGGATCACACGCTCCCCGTATTTCAGATAGTTCGGATTCGTGATGTCCATGATCTGACGGGCTCCGTATACGCCTTCTCCCTGATGGGTCACAGCCAGAACCGTCGGATCCATTTTTACCAGCCAGGACGGTACCGCATAGGTCGGTGTACCGATGATGACATCAATGCCGGCTTCTTCCATGGCATCCAGCACTTTTATCACGGTAGAAAAATCAAACTGACCTTCCTGTTTTTCGTAAGTGCTCCAGGTTGATTCCGCGATACGCACCACGTTGATGCCTGCGGCTTTCATCATTTTAATGTCCTCATCAAGACGGTCGTATGGCAGATACTCGTAATAATATGCTACCCCGTACAGTAATTTGTTCATGTAAATGCCCTCCTATAATTGTCTTTTTATGTTGATAAATGGTCAAACTGCAAAACCATAATCCTTCCATCATCTGTATATTACAACAAATAGTTCATTGAAAAAAGAACACTATTGTCTTAAAAAGGACATTTATTAACCCTGCAAAAAACGATGCCTCTCAGACTCGTCTCACGACAGATTCTTTTCTACTTCGCCTTACCGTTCCCCCATATTCTTTACTCCAGATTTTTCAGCACTTCTTCATCTCTCAGATGTACATGAATACCGTTTACTTCCACTTCATCCGTCAACGGAATGACCAGACATGGTACACCGTCAATCATGCGTGTTTCCACCAGTCCTGCCTGCTCCGGGCTGACTTTGACAGTCATCTGCGGTGTTTTTACCTCAAATTTTCTGGTATCGGAGATGTTGTTTGCCATAACCGTCATCTGTGCACCGATTTCTTCATCGTATTGTTTTTCAAACTGTTCCAGATTCTCCTCCGGTGCCCCGCTGCGCTCTAACAGCTTGCGCACCTGCATTTTATCAAGTTCCAGCGGCTCGCCGTTTTCCTTCTGTTCTTCGATCATTTCATTCAGGTTCTCATGAATGTTGCGGACCATATCATACACGCACTCTTCCCCCAGGGTATCCTCAATGATTGCCTGGAAAGATTCTTTCTGCTGTCCGGCCGGGATTGGCTGCAGGCAGCCTAACAGCTGCTCCGTGATATCCGGGCAGAGTTCATTTGCGTTTTTGGAATAATAAAGCAGACGGTGAATGTCTGTATTTCTGTCCTGAAATGCCGGGAATAAAAATCCCTGTTCCGGCAGATCCACCATCCAGTCACGAATCCGGTCCTCGATACTGTTTGTCTCTGCATTGTAACAAAGTCCTGCCTTGGAGAGTGTCACCGGGCACAGACAGCACAGTACAAAATTATATATGTAATCCGATGCATCATCCATCTCCATGCCATCAGAAGTTTTCATCGGAATATCATAGGAACCGTGCACCAGCAGGATCAGATAATTTTCCGGATGATAGTATGTCTCAATCATGCGGTCATAAAAAGCGTCCAGCATGACATCATCCTTCAATTCACTGTCCCGCAGCGCCAGCAGACTTTTCTGTGTGCCATCCCCCATTTCCTGTTCCAGCGGGAACTCCATATTCAGCAGATTCTTTCCAAGGGTTCCGGACAGACTTTTACGGAAAATATCCAGATATTTGTAAATTTCTTCTTCCGGAAGGGAGAGAAATGCCTCCTTAAACTGTACGACTTTATTTTTGTCTGCGTCCACATAACAGCCGCAGAGACGATTTAAGCAGCAGCGTTCCTTGGTAAATAATTTTTTAATCTCTGTTACTTCTTTTTTATTCATATTCTCATTCTCTTTCTACTCTTTTTTCAGGAATTACTCCGGCATAAATTCTTTCGTCATCTCGATAAAAGCTTTCATTGCCGGCGATACCCAGCGATTTTTGCTGTAAATGACCTGCATCAGCATCGAACTTCGAAATCCCTTGACGGAAAACAATGCAATCTTTTTCTCCCGCAATGCTTCCTCCAGCGTGAATCTCGGCAACAGGGAAACTCCCAGATTTTCAATCACGGCATCAATGATCAGCCGGGTGTACCCAATCTCTGTAATCGATGGTCGGCGTCCCCGTTCCTCCACCACATACTGTTCAAATGCCTGACGGTAATTGCAGCCCTCTTCGATCATAATAAAATTTTCTGCCAGAACCGTATCCAGCGGAATGTCCTTTTTTCCGGCAAACGGGTGATCCGCCGGACAGAAAAAGCGGATTTCTGTGGGCACTTCATGTGCCGTCACCCAGTTGATACGATTAATTTTCTTGTCAACAGTCAGGATCAAATCCAGTTTTCCTTTGCCAAGCAGCTCCATACATTCCAGTGTCGTTGCCACAACCACTTTGATATTTGCCCTTGGATACCGCTTCTTAAATTCCCGGAAAATAATTCCATAGCGAGAAGCACACAACGTTTCCATGATACCTACACTTACTTCTCCACCGGGATCTGCCCCTTCCGCAAAATGCTCCAGCGCCATGGCTTCACAGCGCTGCAGATTGTATGCATAATCCAGAAACTCTTTACCGGCGGCGGAAAGCACCGCACTCTTGCCATTTCGTTCAAACAGTGACACGCCAAGTTCCCGTTCCAGCGTCTGGATCTGCATGGTAACCGTAGACTGTGCATAGCCAAGCTCTGTGGCAGCCTTGGAAAAATTCCCGATTTCTGCAATTTTGATAAACGTTTTTACATTTCGTAGTTCCATAATTCCCCCACCTGTTTATTTCCTTATTATTGTATCTGGAAATCTTCCGGAAGTAAATATCATTGTTTCTTATTGTTCACTTTTTTTGATTTCACATATCACTTTTTTCAATTTTACAAATGGGTAACTATGTAGTATTCTAATATCAGAAATTGAACGAAATTTCAAAATCACTTTTTTACAACTCTCAACAAACAATCAGAAAAGCCTGTCCATTGGACAGGCTTTTTTGATGTCTTATTTGTGGTATTCCTGGCTAAAATTTAATTTTTTTCATAGCGCGGCACGCAGTGCCATCAAGTAAAAAAGGCAAATCTGAAAGCAAAATCATCCATGTCTGTCTGGATTTTTGCTTCAGATTTGCCCTTTACACAGCCAACAAGCTTTTACGCATTAAAAATCATTTTTGCACAGCCATACATTCCGGCATCATTTCCAAGAGAAGCAAGTACAAATTTTGTCTCCTGGCAGGATTTGAATACACGCTCCTTAAAATATTTCTGCACGGCATCCAGCAGGATCTGTCCGGCTCTGGACACACCACCGCCGATAACAAACATCTCAGGATCTATTACAACAGCGATAGAACCAAGCGCTCCGCCTAAAATTCTTCCTACTTCTTCCACCAGTTCCTGTGCTACTGCATCTCCGGCTTTTGCCGCATCAAAAACATCCTTTGCGGTCACTTCCGGAAGACTTCGCAGGCTGGTCTTGGCATCATCTGCTGCTAGGCGCTGTTTTGTCAGACGTACAATACCGGTTGCTGACGCATACTGCTCCAGGCATCCGCGTTTTCCACATCCGCAAGTCTCCGTCTCTGTCTCAGATACTTTCATATGACCGATCTCTCCACCGGCACCATGTACACCGCCAACGATAGAACCGTTAATAATAATTCCGCCGCCGACACCGGTTCCCAGTGTGACCATGACACCGTTCTGACATCCCTGACCGCCGCCTTTCCACATCTCACCAAGGGCAGCTACATTTGCATCATTTCCTACTTTTACCGGCAGACCGATTTTCTCAGAAAGTGTCTCTGCCACATCGAATGTACCCCATCCGAGATTGACACATTCACATACGACGCTGTCATTTTTAACCGGACCCGGAACACCGATTCCGACACCCTCTACCTCATCTTTGCTGATACCGGCATCTGCCAGTTTGCTCTCTAAGGATGCCACAATATCATCCAGAATGGAGGCACCATGATTCTCTGTATTAGTTTTGATCTCCCATTTGTCCAGCATATTGCCGGAGTTCTCAAAAAATCCGATTTTACAGGTTGTTCCACCTACGTCAACACCAAATCCATACTTCTTCATTTTCCATACCTCTCTACTATGTTCTTTGTTTGTAAAGCGGACATTCGCAATCCGCTTTCGCTACTTGCTCATGATTTTCCTTAGTATAGCACATCTATGGCTGCTGTCTCAATGCCGGATTTCTATATTTGAAATGATTTTTTTGTATTTTTCCGAACTTGTAAAGCGGACATTCGCAATCCGCTTTCG
>NZ_KI271108.1:147050-150992 GCF_000469345.1 Eubacterium ramulus ATCC 29099 | reverse complement strand
ATTCGCAATCCGCTTTCGCTACTTGCTCATGACTTATTTATTTCCGATATCATACGGTGTGGTCTGATATACATAGTAATTCAACCAGTTGGAAAACAGCAGCTGTCCTGCGGAACGCCAGGTAACTACCGGTTCCTTCGTCGGATCATCATCCGGATAATAATGATACGGAATATGTGGATTCAGACCTTTTTCAAAATCACGTTTGTACTCCAGTTCCAGTGTATTGGCATCATATTCCAGATGACAAAGTACAAAAAAGTTTTTGGAATCCGTCGTTTTCAAAATTGTCGGTCCGCCCGCTTCACTGTCTGCGATCAGCTCCAATTCCGGAACTTTGTCTACATCCTCTTTGAGAATGCCAACTTCACGTGAATGCGGTGCATTGAACACATCGTCAAATCCACGGAACAACGGGGAACTCTTCTTCAATACGGTATTGGAATACACACCGGAAAGTTTTTCCGGATATTCCACAGTCGGAATACCGAAATGATAATAGAGTCCAGCCAGTGCTCCCCAGCAGATGTGCATTGTAGAGTGTACATGCGTCTTTGCCCATTCCATAATCTTGCAAAGTTCTTTCCAGTAATGTACTTCCTCATACGGTACAAAAGCCAGCGGTGCGCCTGTAATGATCAGTCCGTCGAACCAGCGGTCCTTCACCTGTTCAAATGTCGTGTAGAATGATTCCATATGCTCTGTATCCACATGTTGAGGGGTATAGCTGGCAGTCTGTAAAAATTCCACCTTGATCTGAAGCGGTGTGTTTGAAAGTTTCCGAAGCAGCTGATTTTCTGTAATTACCTTGGTAGGCATCAGATTCAAAATCAGCACGTTCAGGGGACGGATATCCTGATGCATTGCCCGATACTCCGTCATAACAAAAATATTCTCGCTTTCAAGAACTGCTGTTGCTGGCAGTGAATCTGGTATTTTAATCGGCATATCCTTTTCCTCCTTTTATTTTTTCACAACGATCAGCCAGATACATATATGAAAAAAACTATGCACCGGATAACAGTTATGAATGATGAAGACTGTCCTTTCAGTCTTCGCAGATGATTCTATTCTATCTGTTCTTTCTATATAAATCAACAACTATTTTATTTCATAGCAGGTATATTTTTTCAAAAAGCATCTGAAGTCTCTTTACTATGCTTCTTTTTTCAATACATGGACCACTTTCACGATTAACGGGATCACCATGGCGATCCATACCATCGGCTCTGCCCAGATAATGCCCCAGTATGCAAACATCGGTGCAAACACAAAGGCAAATATGATTTTTCCCGCAAGTTCGATACAGCTGGAGAACACAGGAATGACCCGGTCTCCAAAACCCTGCATGGAATTGCGCAAGATAACGATCACCCCACAGATTACGATGAAAGACATATCCACTTTTAAATAAGTGCTTCCCCAGTAAATTACATCCGGATTGGTAGTACTTGCAACAAACTGGATCAGTTTTCCTTCTATCGTGTGACAGATCAGGAAAACTACAACTGCCCAGACTGCCGCAATGATCAGAGATGCACGGATTCCCTGCCGGATCCGGTCAAAGCGTCTTGCACCATAATTCTGTCCGCAATAGGTCGCCATGGCAGAACCAAGCACACTGTTTGGCAGAGACACGAGTTCAAATACTTTTCGGGCTGCCGTGTGAGCCACAATGACTGTTGTTCCCAGTGTATTAATGGCAGACTGCAGCAAAATCGTTCCAATGCCGACCAGACAGGACATCAGCCCCATCGACAGTCCGCTTTTATACATTTCTGCCATCAGTTCCCGGTCAAATCGGAAATCCTCTTTCTGTATATGCAGAATCGGGAATTTCCGGAAAATACGAATCAGGCACAGCACCACAGACAAAAGCTGTGCCAGCACCGTAGCATAGGCTGCTCCCTGCACTCCCATCTGAAATCCAAGGATAAACAAATAGTCCAGCCCAATGTTGCTCACAGTTGCTACAATCAGAAAAATCAACGGTGTCAGTGCATCCCCGATAGCCCGCAGTGTATTGGCACACAGGTTGTAAAACAGCGTGGCAAAGAGTCCTACGATCAGCACACTGATATAGGCATATGCCATCTCAAACTGCGCCTGCGGCACATGCAGCAGATTCAGCACCGGATGCAGGAAAATCATCAACATCAGCACCAAAGCCAACGTAGTCAGTACACCAAGTGAAATCGCAGCTGCAAAAGTTTTTTTCAGCCGCTTCCTGTTTTTTGCCCCGAAACACATAGCTGTGATCAGTGAAAATCCAAGCGTCAGACCGTTCAGAAATCCGGTCATCAACGTATGTAACGTGGACACGGAACCCACTGCTGCCAATGCTTCCGTTCCCAGCGTACTTCCTACAATTTTTGTATCTACCAGGCTGTACAACAGCTGAAACACATTTCCCCAGAAAATCGGAATAGAAAACAGCAGGATCTGTTTCCAGGGCGTTCCCTCTGTCAGTGTTTTTGTTTTCATCATTTACCTTTTCTCCCATTTAAAAATACCGATAAATCCGTTTTCCACATACACGGATCATACCGTAAACCGGTGTTTCCCTGTATCCGGAAAACGATTCCTCTTCTCGTTAACCTTAGAAAGTATAAAGATTTATTGGACGAAATGCAAGTGAAATGTTACACTAATATACAGCGTCAGCACCTCACTTTTGCTCAAAAGTCTACAACAGGTGAAACTGATGCATCGTATATTCGATTTACAAGGGGATACATACAACAATGGACAGACAAAAAAACAAATATTATTATCTGAAAGGAATCAAGAATGGTATGCCGATCTGTCTCGGCTATCTCGCGGTTTCTTTTACACTGGGCATCACTGCCCGAAATGCAGGTATGACGGCCTGGCAAGCCATGCTCACCAGTCTCGCCTGCAACGCTTCCGCCGGTCAGTATGCGGGCTTTACCGTGATTGCAGCCGGCGGCACTTATTTTGAAATGGTCCTGATGGAGCTTGTGGCAAACGCACGTTATCTGCTGATGTCATGCTCCCTGAGTCAGAAGTTTTCTTCCGAAACCGGTCTGCTGCACCGTCTGCTGGTTGGTTTTGACGTCACCGATGAAATCTTCGGTGTCGCGGTATCGGAACCCGGAAAACTGAATCCGTTTTACAATTATGGCATGATGACGGTTGCCATTCCGGGCTGGAGTCTCGGTACATTTTTCGGTGTTATTATGGGTAATATCCTGCCTGCTAACATTGTAAGTGCATTGAGCGTCGGACTGTACGGCATGTTCCTTGCCATCATCATTCCGCCTGCACGCAAGAATAAGGTAATTGCAGCACTGGTCACTATCTCCATGGTTTCCAGCTATATCTTCTCACGGCTTCCGGTGATTTCCGACATTTCCTCCGGTATCCGCACCATTATTCTCACGGTGGCAATCGCAGGCATCGCAGCAATCCTGTTCCCGGTAAAGGAGGAAACCGAACATGCAGCATAATATCTACATCTACATTCTGGTCATGTTTGCCGTGACCTACCTGATCCGTGTCCTTCCGCTGACACTGATCCGCAGAGAGATCAAAAATAAAACCATCCGGTCATTTCTGTACTATGTGCCTTATGTCACACTGGCCGTTATGACATTTCCGGCTATCATGGAAGCAACAAACAGCCCCGTGGCCGGACTTGCTGCCCTGGTGGTCGGTATCATACTGGCTTGGTTCGGACGCAGCCTCTTCCAGGTAGCGGTGCTGTCCTGTGTCGTGGTATTTGTGCTGGAGCTTTTTATGTAAATTGTTTGTCTGTGTAAAAGGCAAATCTGAAGCAGAAATCCAGACAGACACGGATGATTTTCTACCTCCGCTGCGCCGCTTATCTCTGCCTCCTCCCGCGAACTCGCACGCAAAGACTGCGTGCTCAGACACACTCACGGAGGCAGGCTATGCTCGCTGCGGTAACGAAAATCAACC
>NZ_KI271108.1:103797-146950 GCF_000469345.1 Eubacterium ramulus ATCC 29099 | reverse complement strand
GCGGTAACGAAAATCAACCTACCGTCTTGTCTCGGATTTCTGCTTCAGATTTGCTCCATTTACTTGACGGCACCGTATGCAACGCATGCCACAAGCTGATGACATAATATTCGTTATGTCGCATGCGCAAATTTATATAGAGTGAAGAATAACATACCTAATTGTAAATCTGCGCATGCAACACAATAGAGACTATGCTCTCAGCTTATATGCATGCGTGGCACGCAGTGCGTCGTGTGAATGGCTGATTATTTCACTGTGTAAATACAGAAAATGAAGCATCCTGTCAGGGAAAGCGATTAAGCAAACGACCGAGTTTCACGAGTTTTTGCGCGAGTGGAAACGACCTCTTTTTCAGGCGTGGGAACGAGCGCGATGAAAACGACGTGAAACGAGGGTAGTGAGCGTCTAGCGTCCTGACAGGATGCTTCGTTTTCGTATTAAAAATTAAATTTCAGCCAACAACAAGGCAAACAAGAATTTTATTTGCAGAGTTCTTCTGCCATAGCATCAAGTTCTTTCTCATTTTCTTCACTGAGAGAAGACATGATCTTCACAGAATGCTCAAGCCATGTAATATCTTTGCTCTTCTCGAACATACCGGTCATTACGCGGGCAGCTGTCGGAGCCCAGGAACCATTCTCGATGAGACCAAGCGTACGTTTCTGATAATTACGCTCGGTCAGATGCTCGATAAAAATCTTCATGAACGGGAATACATCTGCATTATAAGTTACACTTGCAAGAACCAGTTTTCCGTAACGGAATGCATCTTCTACTGCCTCTGCCATATCCTCACGGGCAAGATCACATACCACTACTTTCGGGCAGCCTTTTTCCTGCAATTTCTTAGCCAGAAGCTCTGCTGCTTTCTTTGTATTGCCATATACAGATGCATATGCGATCATAACACCTTCAGACTCCACACCATAAGAAGACCAGATATTGTACTTCTCGATATAATGTCCAAGATTCTCTGTAAGAACCGGTCCATGTAATGGGCAGATAATCTGAATATCCAGTGTTGCAGCTGCTTTCAGAAGATTCTGTACCTGTGCACCATATTTTCCGACAATTCCAATATAATAACGACGTGCTTCGCAATCCCAGTCTTCTTCCACATCCAATGCACCAAATTTTCCAAATCCATCTGCGGAAAACAGGACTTTATCTGAACTGTCGTATGTTACCATTACTTCCGGCCAGTGAACCATCGGAGCAAATACAAAGGTCAGCTCATGTTTTCCAAGATTTAATGTCTCACCATTTTTTACCTCTACGGTTTTTCCATCCAGCTCTAACCCATGGAAAAAGTTTTTCATCATGGTAAATGTCTTTGCATTGCCAACAATCTGGGCACTTGGATATTTTTCTGCAAACACCTGAATATTTGCTGCATGGTCCGGTTCCATATGCTGAACGATCAGATAATCCGGTGTTGCACCATCCAGCGCTTTCTCGATATTCGCCAGCCACTCTTCTGCAAACCTGCCATCTACGGTATCCATAACCGCGATTTTTTCATCACGGATCACATAAGAATTGTATGCCATGCCATTCGGAACAATATACTGCCCCTCAAACAGATCCACGTCATGATCATTTACGCCTACATAAATAATGTCCTCTGTAATTTTCATTGTAATACACTCCATATATCTTGTTCTTTTCGAACCGCTCACGTTCATCTCAGTTTTGTTATTCACCGCCTGTATAATATAAACAGGATTTCTCTCATATCTGGTGTACATGATTAGTTCTCACTACTACGGGTTGCTCCTCACATTATAGCCACAAATACTAATCATGGCAACCTCTTTTGTTCCATTCACGCTTCCTATTTTTCTATCCCAAAACGATATACGTTGCTTCAGGCATTCAACTCAAGTTCCGTAAAGAGTTGTCTGACCACCAGACGGTAATCACTCAGATGCTGCGCCTTCCGGATCTTTTTCTCATATTTCTCTGAATTTTCAAAGGACCATGCCAAATAAAACCAAAGTTCTTTCATTTTAAACAATACATTTCGTTCCCCGGACATTTCCTGGGAATAGTCTGCCAGCAACCGTTCATGAAACTCCCACAAACGCTCTTTGGTAAGTGCCTGGGTGCCCCGGATTTCACCAAACAGCGCCGGGTTTGCCAACACACCTCGTCCAAGCATGACTGCGGATAACTGCTTTCCTTTACCGGATTCCAGCACAGTATTCCGGTTGCTTTCCGGAAAAGATGTCTTAACTGCTTCCGTCCTATTTTCTGCATGAGTGACAGTGGTAGTGAAAATCTGTGCCAGCTTTTGTTTGTACAAATCTTCGGTAAAAATATCTCCGTTGTAAACCACCGGATTTTTAGATATTTCCAGTGCCTTGAGAAAATATTCCATGCGCGGTTTGTTTTTATAATAATCTGTCTGTACCCTTGGATGAATGATCAGCTCCGTCACCGGAAACTTATTGTATATCTCCAGCAGATGTTCGAATTCATCCTCATCTTCCATCCCAAGCCTTGTTTTCAGGGAAAGACGAATATTGATCCTACCATATACTTCTTCCAGGAACTGTTCCAGGGCATCCGGTTTTGCCAGAAAACCTGCCCCCCGGTACTTTGTCACCACCGTCCGGGACGGGCAGCCCAGATTCAGATTCACTTCCTGATATCCGAGCTGTTCCAGCTCCTGCACTGCCTTCAGAAACACTTCTGCATTATTCGCCATAATCTGTGGAACCAGATAGATTCCTTCATTATGTTCCGGTGCAATGTCCTTATACTCCTTCGGACTGATACTCCGGTTCTGGTTCGGTGCCAGAAACGGCGAAAAATATTTATCTGCTTTTTCAAAATAATCTGCCTGTGCATTTCGGTAAATATATCCGCCGATCCCCTCCAGCGGTGCAAAATATAAATTCATGCTATCGTTTTTCCTCTGTTGTCATATTTTTTATGATGATGCCAGGGGCAAAAGCCTGAAACCACGATGTGCTTGCACAGGAGTGGTTTTATGGCTTAATGACCCGCCCTGATATGAGCATAAAAGTGGAGCGTCAGCTTCACGATATGCGAATATTGGGTAGAATTGTGGGAGTACGAAGTACGGAACAATTCGTATGGCATCTTTTGACCCCGATATCTTATGATCGGAATGCTATATTCCATTTCAAGAATGCCGGAGGCTATATCAGATGGGAGTTGAATCCTGCCACTGATATAATCTTGTTGCTCACCACCTGCAGAGGTGGGAATCATCTCACATCTGATATACTTTTGTCTCATACGGTTCCAGTGTGATCATACCTTCACTGTATGATGTTGTATATAAATCAATCATACGTGTTTTCAATGTAATATCCTGTTTTTCACTGCTGTAATTCAGCACAAAAATGTATTTTGCATCATTTTTCTCACGAACAGCGATCTCACAGTCTGCCGGCAATTCGATCAATTCTTTCCACGGATCAATGATACCGGTATAAGTCAGAAATTCTGTTACGTTCTGACGGGTAAAGGTTCCGCCAAAATGCAGGGTATATCCCTGGTGTGTATTTGTGCGGATCAGTGCCGGACGGCCAGCATAATAGTTTGATGTGTATTTTGCAAGCACTTCCACATTCTCGCCGGCGGCGGCCAGAATATCATTAAAGATTCCGGTCTCGATTTCTTTACCATTCCAGTCCATAGATACCGGATCATCTGCCGGTCCCACAAATGTAAATTCTTTTACATCCGTATGGCTGACATTGGTCAGTAATCCCGGCATCGGTTCCATAACACAGTGACCATGTTTGTCTTTCTGTCCCGTCCGGGCACCGATGATGAGTTTTCCACCGGCCTTTACATACTCATTCAGCACTTTCGCACGTTTCTTGGTCAGGATCAGTGGATGCGGATAGATCAGAACCGGATATTTCTTCAGTTCTTCCACTTCCGTACTGTCTTTTAAATAAAATACATCCATCGGAGTGTGGCTGAGTTGAGCTGCCACAAAAATCTCTTTTTCGCTCTTTTTCATAAGGCGCTCATGCCATACATCCAGCTGCGCGTCCCACACATTATCATAATCTTTTACCAGTGCAAACGCAGCCTTATACTCTGCGCCGGTTACATTTTCAATGGCCTCTACCCGATGCCAGATACGGTTTACTTCTGCCAGCTTGCGGTTATAACGATTGTCGTAGTCCAGAATGCCATGCCAGTAAATTTCTGTTCCCACGGTAGCGGTACGCCAACGGAAAAAGCTGACATAATCAGCACCATGTGCGATGCTCTGCATTGTCCACAATGTCATCTGTCCCGGTTTTGGAGCCGGTGCTTCCATCCGTGTATTCCATCCGTTTGCGCCGGACTGCTGCTCCATAATGCCAAAATGCGGGCAGATGGAACGGACTTCCGTCAGATTTTTGCTCCATTTTCGATCATTGAGATCATCGGAATGTTTCGGGTCTTCGATCAGACAGTATGCAAAATTCGGATAGGAATCATATGTCAGCACATCCAGACACTCATCTTCCATCTTGTGATTGTCCACATTGCCAAAAATACCATTTGTTGTGATAAAATCCTCCGGCTTTTTATATTTGCGGATGATATCACTCTGCATCTTGCAGAAACGCAGTGTGCTATCGGAAATAAAACGATAGTAATCCAGTACCTGGTGCGGATTTGTGGAATCATGCACCGTTGTCCGTGGCACATAAATTTCTTTCCAGTTCGTGTAAGTCTGGTTCCATACAATAGTTCCCCAGGCCTCATTCAACGCATCCAGCGTTTTGTACTTTTTCTTCAGGAATTCGCGAAATGCAAGGGTATCACTCACAGAATAGAACTCATCCACTTCACAGTTTAACTCATTGTCAATCTGCCAGCCCACAATACATGGACGCTTTCCATAATGCTTTGCTACTTTTTTTACGATTCTTGCTGACAGTTCCTGATATATCGGAGAATTATAATTATAATGACGACGCATTCCATGATAAAATGGTGTACCATCCAGGCGGCAATTCAGCACTTCCGGATATTTCTCTGTCAGCCAGACCGGTGGTGTCGCAGTCGGCGTACCGAAGATGACTTTCATCTGTTCTTCTTCTGCCACATCCAGAAACTCATCAAAAAATTCGTACGTAAATTCCCCTTCGGCCGGCTCAATCTTATTCCATGCAAACTCCGCAATACGAACTGTAAAAATGCCATTTTCTTTCATCCGGCGAAGATCATCCCTCCAGAGGCTTTTGTCCCAGTGTTCCGGATAATAACAAGTACCCAATGAAAGTTTCTCCCATTTAAAATTCTGCTCCGCTCTCATAATAATAACGTCTCCTTTTTTATGCATTACAAATGTTTCCTGTACCCGCCTGTACCTTATTGTAACCATCACGGTCAGTTATTATCATAATAGCATTTCATTTTTTAGAATACAATAAAAAACCGGAACATCTGAATTTCTTCAAATGCTCCGGCGCCCCTGCCAAGAGTCGATGCGACAGGATTTGAACCTGCGACCTCTGCGTCCCGAACGCAGCGCTCTACCAAACTGAGCCACGCATCGATTTTTATTTTTCTTTCGTAGCACCGCCGCGCTACTTGACATATATTACAGGAAAAGGTGTTGTTTGTCAACACCTTTTTTCAACTTTTTTTATTTTCCTGTTTTCAACCGATTTTATCTTCCATAGTATGCATTGATTCCATGAAGTAAACCTTCTGCCTGTATGTTCAATGTTTCATCACTATGGTTGGAACATGCATTACCAAGTTCCATGTCAACGGATGGTATCGTACTATACGAAGTCTGTGTCAGATCAATGCTCATGCTTCCACCACCATTAATCTTGCAGCCCTGTGCACGCAGACCATCCACCAGAGATGCCCCCAGTGCATTATGCTGTGTCCAGTGGGACGCTACTGGTTCCATTCCTTTCACACCATCCGGTACTGAAATATAAAAGCTGCCTTTATCGTAATTCAGACCATCGCCATCCCAGTGTAATGAGATATGGCAATCTGCCACATTATTACAAATAACTGTTCTTGCCACATTATCCAACTGAACATCTGAGCCATCACGCACCATTAGTACATCATAACCTGCTGCCAGCAGTTTGTCTCTCAAAATCTGTGCCATGCGTAACGTCACACTACTCTCGGATGCACCATCCGCAAATGTCATTCCTCCGGAAACGGCAGTCGCTTTCGTGGCTCCTGCTGCTGTGCTGCCTCCGGTAGTTTTTGCAGAACCGTCCGGATGGCACAGTGTCTTTACACTGCTTCCCCCTGATGTCCCATGCCCCGCATTTACGCCAATCACGATGCCATTGCGGTTTTCGGATGCCTTACATTACTGCACATCCGGAATGGATTGCTGAATGATCTGCATATTGCCAGCTGCTATCCAGATATATTTCCTGACGATCTGCATAATTTACGGTTCCACGTTCAACAGTCTGTGACTGTTCCGACTGTTGATTACCTTCTGGCTGCGTAACGTTCTGTTCTGGTTGCGGTTCCTCAGTGCCATCCTGTATCTGTTCCACTGCCCCTGTTATTTCTTCGTCATCCTGCGGCAATTCAGGTTCCGCTTCTGATAATTCTTCCGGCTCCTGCGCAGACACACTGCTTTCCGCTGACACAACATGACTCCCCTCTATCTGATGTTTTGCTGCTTCCTGCGATTTTCCACATGCCGACATAGAAAATACCAGAATGCCTGCACATGCCAATAATATAACCCTTCTCACCATACAAACATTTCTCCTATTTTTCCTGACATCCCGGACACTGTCTTGACATATGTTCATCAATCAACTGTTTTAACGATACACTGTCTACATAATCAGAAATCACTTTGTACATTCCTTCCCAAAATCCTACTGTAGCACAATCATGATATCGTTCACATTCATTTTCCGGTGTTTCCAGGCAGGCAATTGGAGCAAAACTGCCCTCAATCGCACGCAGGATTTCCCCTGCGGTATACTTATCTGCTTTTCTGCTGAGGCGATATCCCCCCTGCGCACCACGCACACTGCGTACCAGTCCTGCACGATGCAGCGGCGTTACAATCTGTTCCAGATATTTAATAGAAATATTCTGTCTTGCAGAGATATCCTTCAGCGAAATATACTTATCTTCTCCACCATTCACACCCAGGTCAACCATAAGACGTAAAGCGTATCTTCCTTTTGTTGATACTTTCATATTATTCCCTCCTTGTAACATCTATGAACTATGAAAAACTCTTTTTGCAAGTTTCTCCGCAATTCCTATATATAATATAGTATTTTAATATAATTTCACATTTGTTGCAAGGCAGGATTGACGGAAAATATTCAGAACATTACCTGACCATTTTGCTTTTTAACACAAATTCCTCCGTGGCAAAGATCAGGCGATCTCCTTCCTGTAATGGCATCCGGGTATTCATTGGAATCAGATGACCATTCAGATAAGTTCCATTTGTAGAATTATGATCCTCCAGAAAAAGTGTATCATTTTCCTGTAAAATTCGTGCATGCACGCGACTTACCGTCTGTGCAAGCAAAATTCCATCTACCAGACTGCTGTTTTTTCCAATTATATATGGAAATCTATCTAATACCAGATTCTTTTCTATCCCATCCCCCATGTATACCAATTCCCAGATGCTATGAAAAGAAGATTCTGAAAAGCAGACAGTTTCTCCGGCATTAAAATCCGGCATAGATTCTGCTACCACAGCTGTTGCTTCTTCTTTTTCCGGACCATAATAATCCATATCCAATGTATGTTTCTTTCTCTTTCCCCTTCGTAAAAAAGAAGAACGCCACCCAGTTTCCTGTTTTTCCCTGCCCTCTTTTGTTTCCTTACTTTCTGCTTTCCTTTTATCTGTTCCAGCCTCTTTTCTTTTTGTATCAGTAATCTGTTCCGATGTCAGATACTCTCTGTTCCAGTTTATATCCCCCTTCTTCCAAGCATTTGGATGATTCTCTCTCTGATTATTCTGAGAATCCACGGATATCATAAATCTCTCGTTTTTATCTAAGTTTGCATTACAAACTGCATCTGTCTGATTGGCATTTCCATATAAAATTTCCAGATAATCTTCCAGAACCGGTTCAGCCAATGCACAGATTTCATATATTCCATATGTCATGCGCACAGCTTCCTGATCTGTATGATTCAACCGCTGCATCAGTTCTTCAAATAGTTTGCGGATCCCCGGATAATCTCCGCAATGATATCCCGGGATATAACAAAACTGAATCCGATTTCCGGTTCGGTTGCGAAAAATCATTCCCATGGTATACGGAATATCCTTGTCATCCAACAGATATTCCTCCAACTCCATCTTCACACTACAGATACTTTCCAGTAACAGTTTTATCATTTCCCGATCCGCATCAGCTACTGAAAGTTCCTGTTCCAATGTTTTCATACCAGTCACATCAAACCAATATTCCACTTTGCCATCTGCCACAAGTACCTGCATGGGAACCAGATTTTTCAGATCATTCTGCAATACCATTTCCAATTCATAAGATTCAAATTCAAAATCTGCATCCTTTACAATCATATAACTGTTTTTCGCTGTCCGCAGATACTCAGTTTTCATACACATTATCCTCCTGCAATCCCGCTTTCTCTTTTATTTCTTCCGTTACCCGTTGTGCTAAAACTATCTTCCAAAACATCTTTGATGTATCTGGTTCTTCCACAGATATGATTCCCTGTGCTGCCTGATCTGTCTGCTGATAATACGTAATCGTCTTCTGTAACAAAAACATCAGCAGAAAAATCAGTATCGGATATAAAAGAGCCGCCTCTACTGTAATAGAAGCCCGATATATCCGAAAAGGTTCACGCTTCCGGCTTTGCGCTTTTTCCATTCTATTTCTTTCCTTTTTCATTCCCAGTTGTCTCATATCTTTCTATTTATTCCAGTCGAATGCATGTGATACTTGTTGCGCCTTTTCATTCATTTCAGGTACAACAGCACGACTTCTGCTGCCAACACAAAAGGAGCCAGCGCAACATGATCTGTTTTCTGATACTTTTTCAGCAATACTCCGAGCAGGCAATAAATGCCACTCAAAAACATTGCAATGCACAATATCGCCAGATTTTGTCTGCCCCCCAAAAACAGCCCTGTCACCACAAACATCCATCCGTCTCCTTCCCCAAGCCAATCCGGACTACATCTGGAAACTAAGATTACCATGCCACCCAACCCTGCTCCTGCCATCATACTCTGCACAGACATCGTATCTGCTGCCAGCGTATAGACCAGTCCTGCACACCCAAATATCCCTATTTTATGTACCGTCAATGCCTTATATCTATAATCTTCCCGGCTGCACAGATATAGAAATATCAGGCATAAAATTTCACTCACATCGTATTTTGTCATTTTATGTTCCTTTTTTACGCAGGGATTTACACTCCTGTTCACATCATTTTGGGCAAACAGATTTCTACCATACGCCTGCTCTACTTCTCTATTCTCTGACACTCACATCATTATTTTGCATAAGTTGTACACTTATTGCACGGATGACGGGAACCAGTTTCTGACCTGAAAATTTTTGACACACTCCTCTTTAACCTGTAACATCCCGGATTTTCATGATAAAATGTCCCATAATCAGTCACATAAACGTTACTGTTTTTATGTTTCACACAGCTGCACGGATAGTAAATACCACCGTCTTTATTACGCAATGATTTCACCCCTGCCTCCGATACACTTTTGACAGACAGATCCAGATAAGGGCAGCTCAAACTGACATGATATGCGGTTCCATATGGTGTAACAAAGACATACTCACTATCTCCTGTTCCACTGCCATGCTCTTTTCTCCCTGTCCATTTTTTACATACCACCTGGTGTTTCACCGGCAGATGCCCCCATTGCCCAAAAGAAACCGGCATACAGATCTGATAAGAAACACATGCAATTATTTCGTCTCCGGAGAAATTACTGTCCCGAAAAGATATTTCTGATATCATTCCGGAATTTTCTTCCTCTTTCCATCCCATTCCGCGTAATTCTTTCTGCACCAGATAACGCAGGCGTATATGTGAAACGATGTTTGTATCCGCCGGCACATCATCTGATATGTTTTCTTTATGCTCAATTTCAGTTACTTCTGCAGCCATGATTCTTGCAGCATTATGCAACGCCGCTGACATATAAAGTTCTCCCCTGAGTACTGAAAATAAGCTGCATAATACGATAGCTGCCAGAATAATCCACGGAGCCACAAAGGCTGCTTCCACTGTCAGACTTCCCGGGAGACGGGCATATTGCAATGCTTTTGCGCAGTTTACTGATTCAGACTTATCGCTGGAATTTGCTGGAGACTCATGCCGCGATTTTAGATAGATGCCAGAGAGAGATTTGTAATTTTTTTTATTCTGTTTTTTTGGCAAAAGCACTGCAATATACCCTCCTCCCATACAACTTTTACAATCCAAACAGGATCTGGGCCTGATTGCTGAAATAATAAGATGTCAGTCTTCCATTCCCGATCTGTACAAAACTCCAAAACAGAGGTACTGCCTCATACTCATAAGAACAGGTCATCCGGCTCACCATATTGTCCATTCGGACGTCAAGATTTTTTTCAATCAGGTTCATAGCCCGCATGGTTATTTTTTCTTCTGAAACCGTCCAGAGCAGAATCTGCAGATAACTTTCATATCCAAGCCCTTCTCTGGAAGTTTCATCAGCAGAAGCATTCAGACAATCACCAACATGCTCCAGGCTGGTGCGCCACTGCGCTTCTGTCTTTATCAGGGAAACATGTCCCCCATCCAGCAAAATACGCACATCACTGACAGATTCTGCATATGCCCATGCCGCAAGAATGGCATGTTTCACCGGTTCTGCCAGTTCTGGATTTCCCACTGCAGATGTAACCCCAAGTGCCAGTGTCAATGCTTCCTGACTTTTCTGTACATCTGTTTCCAGATATGCCAGATTTATTCCTTCCCGTATCAAAAGCAATCGCCGAACCACCACTTTCAGATTCGCCACATCCGACGTTTTTCCCCCGATCAGATATTCCATCTCATAATTCAGTTTTTTCTCATTCCCATTTCGTGTCACATTGAAAAAATGTCCCTGACAGTACAAATGAAATAACATCCGTTCCACAGAACCGGAAGATGCCTGTTCTGTCCAGTTTCCACTTTGCAGCTGCCTGCTGTCCACGGCCTCTGACCAGTCTGTCTCTTTTTCAGAAATCTTATTTCCATCCATCACAAGATCCAGTATCCCTTTCTTTTGTACCTTTTTCATCCAGATCAGTGGATCCTCCTGTAAACCCGACAGCTCTGGTTGGGACGGAAGCTCTGCCTCCGGCGGATTCTGCTCTCCCGGTAAAGTTCCACTGGCTTCCGATTTACTGCCATATTGTTCCAGGACATCTTCCACTTCCTGTTCCTGCCTGATTCCGCTTTGTTCCAACTGTTCTGTTTCTGCATTTGTAACCACCTTCCATATCAGATCTATACTGTCTCCGGCAATCGTCTTTTTTACCCAATCCGCCGCCTGATTTCGAAATGCCAGACCACCGCTATCCGTAGCCAGCTGATACTGTTCTACCGTAATGGCGCGACTATGCACCGGAAGGAAGAAGAAATTATTATGCGATACATTCACCGCCTGATTTTTCTCAACCATATCTTTTTGCAGTTGATATAAATCTGCAAATCTATCCACATCTGTTCCGCTCTGCTGCCAGAACAGCAAGTGATAATCCTTCCATAATTCCGGCTGATAAGATGCCCTGACCGCATCAGCAGCCTGACCTGTGCACAAATGGGCCTCTGCTTTCAGACAGCTTACCCGCGCAGCTTCCAGAAAAGCAAACAGCACAGATGCAAGAAGTACCAGCAATAATACAAAAAATACGGTAACACTTCCGTTCTTCCTCATTTATAACGTTCCCGCTTTATCATTAATGTTGCTGAATGCCTTATTAACCAGACTGGTCAACTGCTTCTTAAATATGAGGATAAGCCCCACGATCACGACCAGCACAAGGATGATTTCCACTACACCAACACCGGATTCTTCTTCACAAAATCGTTTCATTTCCTGCAACCATTCTTTTTTCATCTTGCATCTCCTCTCGTATAATAAACCCTTTCTTTCATTTCCATTTTCTTTCCGTCTTATATCAGTTTAAGAATGTTATCAACATTCTTCTGTTCATCAGAACTTATTTATTGCCGGATACAGCAGTATTATCAAAATCAGTACGAAAAGCAGCAACATTGGAAACAGTAGCTTCATCCCTGCTTCTTCACCCAGTTTTTTTGCCTGAAATTTTCTGTTTTCCCAGGCCTCCTGTGATTCCGCCGAAAGCAGATCACACAGATTTCTTGTTCCCTTTTCCAGATTTCTTGCCAGCAGAGAAGAAAGCCTGCGGTATTCTGTCATCCCGATCCGCTGTCCAAACCGCTCATATGCCTCTTTCTCACCACACCCTTTCTGCATCTCCTGATAAGTAATCTGCATCTCCGCCTGAAACAAATGAGTCTGACTTCCACGTACTTTCTGCATTCTCTCTTCCATCCACAAAATACGTTCCCATGCCCGGCGGATTGTCATTCCTGATCCAATCAGCAAAGCCAGCTGTTCCACCAGCTGAGGATATTCCCTTTGCAGCTTTCTCTGACGCAGCTTTTCTGCCTGCCGCTTCCTCTCTTTCTTTCTCCACTCCAATACAAAGACAACGCATGTTCCTACCAACAACACCGCCATCCACTCCTTTGACTTCGGTTTCATCCAGGAAATCGTACTGCCCGCAATCTGTTCCGGCAGCTGGACCTCAGGCGCTTTCCGACTGCTCTGTTCGGCCTTTTCTATCGCCCGGGCAACCTGTACCTGAAACCATGCCCGGCTTCCTTTGGGCGGCAGAATCACCTGCAGAGAGCGGATTTCTGTCTGTATATACTTCTGGCAGGTAAATGTCGCCTGCAATTCCACCAGAATCCCTTCATCCGGAACCGATTCCAGTGAAACGCTTCCATCCTCATGTAAAATATCATACTCGCTGCTCTCATAAGAAACCGTTACCATTCCATCCATCATTGTATCCGGTAGTTTCAGTGCTTCGTATATCGCTTTCTCTGAATCATTCTCTCCCAAATACTCCTGTTCCCAGAGTGATACTGCCTGTCTCACATATTCCTCCGTTTCCTGTTCGGAATATTCCTGCGGATGTATTTCCAATTCCAGTTCCTGCGTCACACCATCCCCGGTCTGACAGATAATCTGTTCCTGTCTGACACTTCCCCCAGGTTTTTCCCGGGTAAGAATTTCCGTATGGCTGTCTGCCGACTGTCGCAGCCACATCAGTACAGCAAGCAGTACAAATACAACTGCCGTCAAAATACTTTTTCTATGCTCCTTTAATATCCGATCCAAAATGCCCCCTTTTCTTCAGACTGGAATATCTACAATCTTCTCTGCCCAAAACAAAGCTCCCAGATATCCTGCCAGACATCCGCTCATCACCAGAACCCCAGCCGGATTTCCATACAACGCACCCGTATATTCCGGCGAGCTCACCGTCAGGAACCACAGCATCAGCGGTAACAGGAGCATCATCATTTTCTGTTCCGCACGCTTTGCAGCCACATTTGCTGTAATTTCCCGCAAAACCTCATGCTTCTCCTGCATGCGACACACGGTTCTGTGAATAATTTCTGTCATATTTCCTCCGCTTCGCTTTGCATACAATAAAATTTCTGCAAAATGATAAATTTCTTCGTTGTCACATCGCTCTGCCAATTCGTATAACAGCTGCTCCATCGGTTCATGCATGAAAAGTTTCTGATTCAGCTGTCGTAATTCCCTGCTGAAAATACCCTGTATCCCATACATCTGCTCCGTTTCCTGCTGGGCATATTTCCAGGCAGATTCCAGAGAATAACCGGCCATCAATGCACCGGAAACAGATTCCATTGCCGTCAGAAACTCCTTTTGTATCTGTACTTCTCTTCTGGCAGCCTCCCTTTTTTGGCGAAACTTCAGGCACAATGGTGCAAAAACAAAAAATGTGCACATGCCCCATACCGAACGATAAAAAAGAAATGCCGTGATCATACTGATCCCAGCCGCTGCTGCCAGCGTCTGCACATATGCTTCTGAAACATATCTCCTACTTCTTTCTTTCGTCCCCCGTTTCCATTGTTTCATCCTGTACCGCCTGTCCGTCTTTTGTTTCAATACTTTCACTGACAAGTCCTTTTTCTTCCAGTTTTTTCCGGAACTGAAGGTCGCCTTCTTTCTTCCAGATACCATGTACACCCGCTCCTTTTCCTCCCGTTTCCGAAAACACAAACAACGGTTTCATCGCAATTTCCTCCTGATCCATTCCCAGAATTTCACTGATCTGAAGCACCTTCCTGGTTCCATCCCGCACCCTTCCAAGGTGCACCAGAATATCAATTGCAGAAGCAATCTGCCGTCGGATAGCAGCTATCGGAAGCTGCATGCTTCCCATCAACGCCATCGTTTCCAGGCGCAGCAGCATATCCCTGCTGCTATTTGCATGACCGGTGCTCAGACTTCCATCATGGCCGGTATTCATAGCCTGCAGCATATCCAGTGCCTCTGCTCCGCGGACTTCTCCCACAATAATGCGGTCCGGCCGCATACGCAGAGCCGTGCGGATCAGATCCCGGATACTAATTTCCTGTGCACCCTGTCCATTTGCCGGACGCGTCTCAAGCCGCACCAGATTTTTTATATTGTTCAACTGAAGTTCTGCAGAATCTTCTATGGTAATGACACGCTCCCCCTCTGGTATATATTCCGAAAGTGCATTGAGAAATGTCGTCTTTCCGGAACCTGTCCCTCCTGAAATAAAAATATTGTATCCCGCCTTTACCAGCAGTTTCAGCAGCTCCGCCGCTTCCTCTGATATAGCTTCTGACTGCACCAGATACGCAAGATTCATTGGTATTCCACAAAATTTTCGGATTGAAATACAGGAACCATCCAACGATACCGGTTGCAAAACAATATTGACACGGGAGCCATCCGGAAGTCTCGTATCCACAATTGGCTGTGCCTCATTGACAATGCGGTCTGCAGCACCCACCATCTGCTGTATCATATCCCGCAGCCGTTCTTCCGAAAGCTGCCCTTTTTCCCATGGATAAAGCACACCTTGTTTTTCATAAAAAATATGTGCTGCACCATTAACCATAATCTCAGTAACCTCCGGATCATCCAGCAGTTCCTGTAAGATATCCAGCTTCCGAAAAGAATTGAAAATCTGTTCTTCACAAGTTTCGCGCGCATGCAAGGACAGTAAGTGTACTTTGCCAAACTGCCGCACTTCCTCCGCGATCATCCGTTTCAGCTCTTTGTCCGATATTTCTCCGGACAGATCCATATTTTGAAAAACCCGATTTCGAATCTCCTGCCAGACTGCTTCCTTTTCCTGCATAATTTCCCCCTTTCTTCTGTAATATCACTCCCAGACAATGTACTCCCTCGCTTCAAGTGTATAGAGCACTAAGCGGTGGGTAAGGGGAATGTTTATGTTCCCTTTACTTCAATCCCCGGCTGAAATAAGTTCTGCTGCCAGCCGCCCAGGTTCCGTCTCACGCCATTCATATAACAACGTGACCCCAGTATGTTCACACTTCATCTCAGGAAGAACGATCCGCTTCATAACATCTTCTCTGCCTGGTGCGCATCTGCTGACAAACCGCTTCTTTTCCCGGCCTGCACACTGCTCCATCAGATGCATCCCGCACAAATGAATCCTCGATTCTGCCTGTAAAAAGATCTGTTCACAACCACACACCAGCGTTCCCAGAGTAAACACAACCAACTCATACTGATCTGCCTGTGCAATACTTACAAGTAAGCGGTTCATATCCGCTTCTGTCAGTTCTCTCAAAATCTGCGGATTATCTGCCGGAATCAGATATTCCAGTTCATCGATCCGCCCGGTATAGCATGCCAGGGAAGCTGCGGACTGCCTGCGCAGAGCAAGCAGAAAGTCACTGAAATCTTCCGGCTGTTCCACCAGTTCAAACAATTCCGTCATTCCACTGCATTCTGTAAAATTGACATACAACACTTTCTTTGTCTCTGATAGCATCCAGGCGTAAAACAACGAAAATGCCATAAGTACTCCACTCTGCCCCTCTCCGGTAAATACCATCCACCGCTGTCTACCGCCTTCCTGCTCCACTTTTTGTCTTCCTCCGACATTCATCGGACATTTTGAAACAATCTCACGATACAGACAGTCCCTGGGCTGATATTGATACACAACAGCCTTCTCCGTACCCTTCTCCGTACATTTCTGTGCTGTCACCGTCAAGGTATGATTTACCAGATGCTGTTCTGTCAGATAAGTAATAAATGCCTCTGAACCAATTCCCGTATCCCAGCATTTACTACCCTCCATGGGCCCTCCCACTGATTGTTTTTTCATTTCCCAAACTTCCGGTTGCTCTGGTATTTCCCAGTGTTCCAACAGTTCCACCCGGGCACTTTTCCCCAGTCGTTCATTGAGATACAACACCAGCTTTTGCATATAAGATTTTTCCAGACCACCAATTACAATGGTATAAATTTGCACAGATTCACCCCCAGAACTGCTGCATATCCCAAAAGGATAAATGCAGAAAAATGAATTTGATGTCCGGGCACTTTTCTTCCGTCATAAGAAACAATTTTTCCAAGTGCTGCAATTCGTCGAAAATATTGAATACAGCTTCGCATACTTGTCCGAAACTGCTTTCGATTCAGCAATCTGCCGAATGAGAATCCTGCTGCAAGCAGGAAAGAAATACAGATACAATAGATAATATCCCGACTGCCATTTAAGCAGCCAACTACACATAATAATTTAATATCACCGGCTCCCAAGCCCCGCATTCGAAACGGGATCCAACAGATAAGTACCGGCAATAACAGTCCTCCCAGTAATTCCGGAAAACCTGCCTCTTTCATTCCGGGAATCCAAAGCACCACGCCCAGTAGTATTCCCATCATCAACCATCGATTTCTGATCTTTCCCCGGGCAAAATCCATTTCCACTGCCCGAAGCAGCCAGACCGATGTCACACTAATCTGAATAAGTCTCACATACGTTCCGCCTCCTTTGTGAGACCGATTATAGGATGTTTTTTCCCTACTGTCTACCCCTCTTTTTTATGCCATTTTTCCCTTTGTGCAATATCACAACAATTGTAAAAATAAAATGCCATAAAGTGCTGCCATTCCACTGATACCAAGGGTTCCATATGTCAAAAAGCTGATAAGATTAATCCCTACCGCCACATCCAGCCCCCGTGCCAGAAAGAAGCTGTTCAGAAAGTGGGAACATAGAAAACACACCACCGTCCGAGCCGCGAAATTCAAGAGAACTTCGGCATTTTTCTTCAATACACCAATCAAGATCACCAGAATACAGACACTGGTTATGGCTGCAATTCCATACATTCGCTCCATACTGTCATATCCATGTTTTCTCTTGTTGTAATATATTATTTTTGTGGAATTTTATGCTATTTTTCATACAGTTTTCTTGTCACGCACTTACACTGTAACAAGTAAAACATTCCATGTTTACGATATGTACATTTGAAGAATACTGAACTACTAACAAATAAGAATCTTTTTTCATTTGACAAAAAATACCGCTGACGTATGAGATTTTCCACACGTCAGCGGCACTCTTCCGCTTTCAGGTACTTCTATTTTATTTCTTATACACTATCCTCTGCTGTTATTCAATGGTCAGAGGCTCCTGAGTCTGACTCTGCCCCAACCGCCATACATACAACAGATTATTTCCGATCACAACACCTTTATTTGCATCTGCACTCTGCACAGCCGCTGCCATATCGTCCGTTGCCAGCACCACTTTTCCCTTTGCATATACATAATAAGCACTGGAAGCATTCAGATTTTTTATTTCCAGCGTATTTGGCTCCTCGTTTTCGATCAATTTTGGAATCAGCGTTTTCGGTGTGTTGCCGGAAGTCTCCTCCAGAAGCTTCAGAACAACTTCCTTCTGTTTTACATCCGATACAACAGTATCGATATTCACCTGATCCTTCTCCTGCAGATCCCGGTTCATGATCGTATCTTCGGTAGTATCCACATAAATGTCACCATTTTTCATGACACGACTCAGGTAAATACTTCCGTCCTGAATCCGGATACCGGTCACATAAATACCTGGTGTCTCATAAGTCTTCATCACAGAATGTGCGCTGTCCGATGTATCCACAATAAGCACCTGGCTTAGTGCCAGTGTATCCGTCTGAGTCTGAGTACTGAAAATATCCGTACGGTAACCCCAGCCATAGATGCAGTCACTGCCCAGAAATCCCAGCGGTTTCAGCAACTGGTTCTCATTTGCATGAATATCAAAGGACTCTCCTTTTTCAAGATCTGTCACATGCATCGTTGTACCATCCTCAGACCAGGCGATATACCGCCCATCTTCAGAATTTACCAGCATATCGGATTTCAGACCGTCAATATACACTTCCGCCTTACGGCTGTCCATCTGGATCCTGTATACCTGATTGGAAACTGTCAGATAAAACACACCGCTGTCAGACACATACATCAACTTTCCAATCTGCTCTTTTACAATCTCATAAGACAGTGTCGTCGGTACAAACAGCATCTCTTCCACCGTGTTAGTTACTCCGTCATAATGGCAGACACTGACTCCCACCTGTCCTTCATGCTCACCACAGTTCATATAACCATATACGACAAAATCCAGACTTCCTCCCTCGTCTACCCGAAGGATACGAATATCATGTTCCTGATAATTTTCCCGGATATCCATGCCTTCCTGGCTCCGGAAACTAAAAACTCTCGTCAAATTGTTTTCAATCTGATTGTAGCTCCACAGTTCTCCCTGCTGCACAAAACAGATGACATTTCCTGTCTCATTTGTCTTATATGACACATTTTCAGATCGGATTCCCAGATCAATCATGTCCTTGCTGATCTGATCCCCCTCGCCACGGAAAATCTCTTCCATAGTACGCTCAAAGCTCAGCAGATAGATTTTTTCCGCGCCGACACGTACCCGGTAATATTCTTCCACATTATAATATTCAGAATTTCCACTGTCACCCACGGAAGACATAATGTATTCCAGCAGGATCACCTGATAATCATCATTCATTTCTTTAATGGAAACCACCGGTGTCGTCACTTCCGTTCCCACAAAATCTCCCCAGCATGCCTGAGACAGACTGTTATTGATCGTCACTTTCTGAAGTGTCGTATTATCTGCTGCGGAAGATGGTTCCATATAGGAACTCAGTTCAGACTGACGTTCCTTATTCATAGTAATGGCATGAAACTCCTCCACAAAATCCACGCATGCGTCAATCTGACTCTTTCCTGCTTCCATAATTCTCGTATAGTAATAGCTGGTCTGCTCTCCGGCTGTCACCTGCAGGATCAGCTGATATTCCGTCTGCTCTTCCAACAGATTTTCTACGCTGATGGTTCCAGTCACCGCCGTTTTGTCTCCGGACACCTGGACGTTTCCGTCCTGTACCAGCCGGTCTCCGTTCAGACTCCGGATCTGGAATGATACTTCTTTAATCTTATTATCATAAGGATCGATCCGCAGAGACAGTTTTCCGTTCTCCGGCAACGGTGTAATTGTATCCCGCATGGAAATGACTGACATTTCCTCCACATAACCATGCAGTTCATTCAACGGATGCCCATTATCCTCAAAATAAACCACCGGAAGCGTCGGTGCCGCCAGATCTGTGGTCAGATCCTTTGTCTCATGATTCGTCAGCTTTGAAAAAGTAAACAATGCTACAATAAAAACTGCCAGCAAAATCAAAATTTTCTGTATTCCTCTACGCATCTGCTGCATCCCTTTCTTCTCTCATCAGTGCCGCCAGTGTTGGGGAAACATGCAGTTCCTCCATCATCTTTGTCAGTTCCTCCGCCCGTTTCTGTCTGCCGGATTTCACTGCACGGAGCAGAATATTTTTCGGTGTATGTTCCATATCAATAAACTCCAGAACCTGCACCTGATATCCAGCCTCCTCCAACAAATTTGCCCGGATGGCATCTGTCAGCAGCGCAGACATCCGCTCTTTGATCAGCCCGTATTTCAACACCGGCTGCAGCAACTCATTTTCAATCTGACGATTTACCTCATGCTGACAACATGGTACAGACAAAATGACCTTTGCTCCCCAGCGCACTGCTTTATCCAGAGCATAATCGGTCGCCGTATCACAGGCATGCAGCGTCACCACCATGTCCACATGATCCACGCCGTCATAATCCGCGATATCACCAGTCAAAAATGTCAGCTTCTCATAGCCGTAATCCTCTGCCAGCTGCTGGCAGTGTACGATTACATCTGCCTTGAGATCCAGCCCGATGATCCTTACATCATAGTGTTTCAACTCATGCAGATAATAATACATGGCAAATGTCAGATAGGATTTTCCACATCCGAAATCTATAATAACAGATTCCCTGTCTTTTGGAAGCTCCGGAACAATATCTTCAATAAATTCTAAGAAACGGTTCATCTGGCGAAACTTATCATATCTGGAATGAACAATTTTCCCTTCTTTTGTCTGCACCCCAAGGTCATGCAGAAACGGTACCGGAATATCCGGATCCAAAATATATTTTTTCCGGCGGTTATGCTCCAGTGGGGCAGCAGGCACCGGGCAGCCGCTCTTAAGCTGGCGCACCGTCCGTTTACCTTTTTTACTGACCAGAACCTGCACCTGTTTTTTCGGATGAAGGACTTCCAATTGCCGAAATCCTTCCATCCAGCCCGCCACCTTTTCATACACTTCTTCCTCTGTCAGATTATAGTGCTGCACCTGTTTTTCCGTATAGGCACTTGCCTGAAACACCAACTGCTCCTTCAGCAGCACCGGACGGATTTCAATCTTTCTTACACTATCTTTTTTCCGCGGACCACTGATGATGATTTTTGCCAGATGTTGATCCATACAGTCCGCCAGTATCTCTTTCCATTCATTTATCATAATATATCTCTTTTCTATCGTTATTATCCATGGTATTCGCTACAAGAGTTTCTACTGTGCTAATTATAGGGTATCTTTTTGCGTCATACAAGCCCTAATACCATCTCCGACACCGATAATGCCTGCATCTTCTTCGATACATTTCCTGCATCAGCATCACCTGGATCAGATGAAAATAACGTTCCTCTACCTGAAGCCGTCCCTCCTCGTCTATATGATCCGGATTCAGCTCCCGGTATATTTTCCTGCAGAGCATTTCCAGCATCAGCCGGTCCGGATAACGATCATACATCATGCTGCCTTCATATTCCATCCGGTCACACTCCCGGTCTACCAGACTCTGAATCTGCCGCGCGTCCCTCGGATACAGTTCCTGCATCCGCCTGCAATCCTTCTCATATTCCGTCTCCTCAAATAGCGTATTCTGCATGGGATATGTCATATAAAAGGGCATTTTATCCCCAGTGTACGGATCCTGTTCCATCCATGAATATCTTTCCTGTCCGAAATTCATATTACACTCCAAAAGAAATCTATTTCTTATCACAACATATGCACAAAAAGAAAAATCTGTGTTCTTCCATCGAAAAACACAGACTCTTCATGTTTGTTTCACAAAAGAATTGAAAATAATCAGGCCTCCATACATCTTGGCTTTTTGCGGATCCGTTCTGCGATCAACAGATATTTGTTCATCACATGTGCATATCCTTCTCTGCAATGAGGAAGCGTGCAGTTGGAACAATTTTTAATACCATTTGGCAGATACTCAAAATTGCCTCCGCACTCATCGCCCAGCAGATACAGCGGACAATAACAGAACAGACAGTTAAAATCCTCATCTGCAACCCCTTTGTGACATGGGAAATACTCACATGCACGATTCTGAAAAAAATCAAATCCTTCTTTCTTCATAATAACCTCCTACATGATACTTAATAATGAAACTTATCTATTTTCCCACTCTTTTTCTATCAATTTAAATTCAAGTCAAACGAATCTGCTGCTTATACAAACCAGATCCGTCGCACGTTATTTTACTGCGGTTGCTTTCTGCTGAAATATCTGGGAAAAACTGTCCACATGACGATCCAGAATATCCACCACACTCTCCTTCTCCTCTGCTCCGTCATAAATACTGTAAAGCAGAAAAATCGGCCCGTAAAAGTCCAGTACAAGTTGTCGTGCCTTCTGGCTGTCTTTGGTCAGCTGCTCAAAAATCGGCTCCATATAAGACACCGGCCCTTTTGCCAGATATCTCTGATAGAGATTTGCCATCCGCGGATCGCGGTACTGCTCCAGCGTCAGCACTCTCCGGAAACAACTTGGGAATTCTTCGCTGGTCCAATAAGAAAATTGTTCCTTCGTATATGTCTTGATATCATCATAAGATACCTGTCTTTCACTTAGAAAATCCTCACCCTGTTGTTCCTCCGGCAGACCATACTCGGATGCTTTCTCGACAATGCTGTCCAGAATTTCCTGTTTACTCTTATAATGTTTGTACAATGCAGCTTTTGTCACTCCTAATTTTGCTGCAATGTCATTCATTGAGGTTCCGGTGTACCCATTCTGTGAAAAAAGCTGTAACGCTTCTTCCAGTATTCGTTCTTTCATTGGTTTTTCGTTTCGTTTCATACTTGCCCTCCTGACTAAAAATTCTTCTCCAGGAATTGAATTTTGCAAATAAAAACTGCGGCAAGCCATTTCAGACTGCCGCAGCCGATTTTCTGCAAAACATACATACTAAACCCATTCATTCCAATTCCGAAAATGAATAAGCATTTCCATTTAAGCAGGTCTCCTGACTTACATATCAACAGCGTCTCTGCATTGCCTTCTCAGGATTGTTCCCAATGACTGACTTTCGTCTCATGCAGCGCCTCCATGCATACAGTGGCGGTACCGTTCCGGATTCTGACCGGATTCACTATTCTTCACGTATTTCCGCTTCATTGCTTTGAACTGACTCATACCCACAGTTCTGTATCAATACAAAATACATGACACTTAAATGTTCTATTCAGATGCTTATAGTATACAGAATAGCTCATAAAAAGTCAATCCATGGTTGAAAAAAAGTTTCCGATTGGTTACTGTTACATCTGATGTTTTTCCAAAATACACAAAGAAGCCACCCTGACATGATAGTTGATGATATATTCAGAGTAGCTTCTTTTTAATTTTATTTTGGAGAGGGTTTGAAAGTTTTCACTTATTTTACTGTAATCAATGTTTTACACAAGCTTTTACAGCAGCACTGACAGCTTCTGCCACACGCTCATCGAAAGCTTCCGGCAAAATATTATCCTCGGAAAGATCTTCCTCTGCCACAAGTCCTGCCACCGCATTCGCTGCAATCAGCTTCATCTCATCTGTGATCTTTGTGGCCCGGCTTTCCAATGCACCTTTAAAGATCCCTGGAAAAACCACCACATTGTTTACCTGATTCGGGAAATCACTTCGTCCCGTTCCAACAACTCTTGCACCTGCCGCTTTTGCCACATCCGGCATAATTTCCGGTACCGGATTTGCCATGGCAAAAAGAATGGCATCTTTGTTCATACCTGCAACCATTTCTGCGGTCACAATGTTTGGTGCTGATACACCGACAAAGATATCCGCGCCTTTCAGTGCATCTGCCAGTGTACCCGTCCTATCTTCCAGATTCGTCACCTTCTGCATTTCTTTCTGCATCCAGTTCAGATTCGCAGAATGGCTGTTGATTATACCGTTAATATCACACATGGTGATCTCTGGAAAACCATAGAGCAACAGCAATTTTGTAATGGCAATACCTGCTGAACCTGCTCCGTTTACAACAATTTTACACTTCTCTTTCTGTTTTCCGACCACCTTTAGCGCATTAATGATACCTGCCAGCACCACAATCGCTGTTCCGTGCTGATCGTCATGAAATACCGGAATGTCCAGTTCCTGTTTCAGTCGTTCCTCAATTTCAAAACAACGCGGTGCGGAAATATCTTCCAGATTGATACCGCCAAATCCCGGTGAAAGTGCTTTTACAATACGGATGATTTCCTCTGTATCCTGTGTATCCAGACAGATTGGAATCGCATTTACACCACCAAATTCTTTAAACAATACTGCTTTTCCTTCCATTACCGGCATAGCTGCTTTTGCACCGATATTTCCAAGACCGAGCACCGCACTTCCATCTGATACAACTGCGATCGTATTGCCTTTCATCGTATAGCGGTATACTTCCTCTTCATTTTCTGCTATTTTTTTACAAGGTTCTGCTACACCCGGTGTATATGCAATTGCTAAATCTTCCCGTGTCTTTACCGGGGTTTTTGAACTGATTTCTAGTTTTCCTTTCCACTCTTCATGTAATTTGAGTGCTTTTTCATTGATCGTCATATCTGTGTTCCTTTTTTTACCACCAGCAATCCTACATTATATTCTGCGGTGTTCCATTCAAATATTTCACTACATTGTCAAATACAATTATTGCCCGTTTCACCATAGCTTCCTTACTTGCAAAAGCCACATGTGGTGTCAAAATGGTATGTTTTGCATTCACAAGCGGATGTGTCTTTGCAATTGGCGGTTCTGTCTCAAACACATCAATGCAAGCGCCTGCAATCTTGTCATTATTTAATGCATCTGCCAGTGCCTGACTGTCGAGAACCGGTCCTCTCGCTGTATTGATCAGTACAGCATTGGGTTTCATCAGGGCAATCTTCTCTGCACTGATCAGACCTTTTGTCTCTGCATTTGACGGCACATGTAAGGAGATGATATCACTCTCTGCCATCAGCTCATCCAGTGACACATAGCGGACATTGTCCATCTCCTTCTTTGTCCGGCTGTACGCAAGCACCTCACAGCCAAAAGCTGCCGCAATTCTTGCTACGTTCATTCCAATAGCGCCGGTTCCTACAACACCGAACTTCTTGCCCTCCAGTTCACAGCCGATCAGACCGTCTTTCGTACCTTCCCGTCTGGTTGCAGCATCACAGGCCGCCAAATTACGGTAAAACATAATCAACATGCCAAATACAAGATCCGAAACTGCTGCAGTGGAATATCCTGCACAGTTGCATACAATGACACCATTTGCCTTGCATGCATCCATGGCAATATGATCGATACCGGTAAATGCAACCGATAATAATTTTAATTTTTTACATCCATTGATAACTTCCGCATTCAGGGGATTATTTGCTACCACGATAATCTCCGCATCTTTTCCGCGTTCTATCAGTTCCTGTGTATCTGTTGTTTTTGTATCGTAATAAATAATCTCCACAGAATCCTTTAATGCATTCCGGGCTATAGACAAAAGTTTGTCTTTCTCCACTCCAAGAGGCTCAATAATTACTAATTTCATATCACTTTTCTCGCTTTCCGGCTTTTCTTCTGCCTAATATCTCTGCTTCATATCAATTTCGTTCAACAGCGGTTTTCCTGCCTCATACAATTTCAGGTTTTCACAGAACTGGGCAATGGCTCTGTCAATATATAACTTGCTGTCTGCTGCACAATGCGGTGTGATAATCACATTATCCATATCCCACAACGGACTGTCGCTGCTCAATGGTTCTTCCTCTACTGCATCCAGTGCTGCGCCGCCGATTTCACCAGTCTGAAGAGCCCGAATCAGATCATCTTCCTTTACAACCGGTCCCCTGGCGATATTGATCACCACTGCTGTCTTTTTCATTATACGGAACTTATCCATGTTGAACATGTGTCTCGTCGCATCGGTCAACGGTGTTACAATCACCACAAAATCGCATAACGGCAATACCTTGTCCAAATCATCATCAGAATATACCTCATCAAAATATTCCAGCGGTGTCACGCGGCGCTTTACCCCAAGCACCGTCATTCCCAGAGCCTTAGATAACCGTGCCACTTCACATCCGATTGCACCGGCTCCGATGATTCCCACAGTCATTCCCTCTGCTTCTAACGGCTGGCATTCAAATTTCTTATCCCATACATGTTTTAACTGTCTGCGATACAGCTCGGATGAGTTTCTCATAAAGCTGATCATATAGCCTGCAGTTGTCAGAGCCATCGTTTTTCCATGAATACCTTTTGCATTTGTCAGTCTCACCGGAAGTTCACTGATAGAACCATCCATGATCGGATTCACACCAGCTGAAAAAGAATTGATCCATTTCAGCCTTTTGGACTGTTTACAGTATGTCTCCGGCATTTTCCCGCTGCCACCCCATATAAACAGTATCTCTGCATCGTATCCTTTCTCCAGTGCTTCCTCCTCACTTCCACACCAGTATACCTTACCAGAAATACATTTTTCAATCTCCTCTATATGTTTTTCTGTTACCACCATCGGGATCATATCACTTTTTTTATACATTACCAATACATCTGCCATGACTTTCTCCCCTTATTTTGCAATCCATAGTGTAAGTTGTGGTATAAATGTAATTAACAACAATACCACCAGCATGGATATAATAAATGGTAAAATTGCTTTTACCAGCTTCTGCATGGATACTCCGGATACGGACATTCCGGTAAACAGGCAGGTACCAAATGGCGGCGTTACAAATCCAATACAAACTGCGGTACACATCACAATACCAAACTGCAGTGTACTGATTCCAAGCTGCTGGATCACCGGAAGAAACATCGGAATCGTAATCAGAAGAATCGGTGTTGCATCCATAATGCATCCCATGATCAGTAAGATTACCAGAATAATAAACAAAATGACATATTTATTATCGGAAATACCAAGCAGACCATGTACCAGCATCTGTGGCAGCTGTGCATAAGATACGACGAAAGCAAATAAAGCTGCACCGGCTACAATAAACATGATATTTGCGGTTCCTTTTGCGGAGTTAAATAAAATCTGTGGGATATCTTTAATACTGATTTCTTTATATACAAAGATTCCGATGATCAATGAGTATAACACAGCCAGTACAGCTGATTCTGTCGGTGTACAGATTCCGGAATAAATGGAGCCCAGAATGATAACCGGGGAACCGATAGCCGGAATTGCTTTTAACAATGCTTTCAAAAACGCACCGAGATGAAATTTTTCCTGGGAACCGTTTTCTCCACGCCCCACACCTTTCCAGCCGTTTTTCCTGCAGACAAACCATGCCACGATACCAAGTCCGATTGCCATATAGATTCCTGCCGGAACTCCCATCAGATACAGATCTGTCAGAGATACGTTTGTATTTACTGCGTAAATAATCATTGCCGTCGATGGCGGAATGATCGGTCCTAAAACCGCGCCTGCGGAAAATACAGCAGTAGAAAACTCTCTGCTGTAACCGGCTTCCAGCATGTAAGGAAGCATAATGGCACCGATGGTTACACAACAAGCCATTGCGGATCCGGTCATTGCCGCAAAGATTGCACATACTACGATGGTTACAAGAGCAAGTCCGCCGGTCACATTACCGATTGCCATATTACATACATTTACCAGACGCTTTGCAATACCGCCTTTGGCCATCAGATCTCCTGCCAGAATAAAAAATGGAATACACATCAGTGCTGCCACATCGCATCCGGAGAACAGGCGCTGAACAACGGTCATGGCCGGAATGCCTTCCAATACAAAAAACAGAATGGATGAAAGTCCCAGAGTTGCTGCCACCGGTACACCGATCAGCAGCAGCACAATGGCTACAATCAGAAAAATAATTATATGTCCGGTCACTGTCCCTCTCCTCCTTCCGTCTGATCTTTCTTTGTCAGTTTCACAATATCATCCAATGCCCGATAAAAATACGCATAACTTAACAATGCAAAGGCCACCGGAAATACCAGATATGGAAACATCATGCTGAGTCCCGTATTTGCTGATTTTGATAACTTTGCAATTGTCATCTGCATAAATCCATATTTTAATACGATTACTACAAATATAAATCCTGCAATATGCTGTACCAGTTCCAGAATCTGTTTATGTTTCTGTTTTTTCATCAGATCCTCAATAATGGAAACTTTCACATGTTCCAGATTAAGTGCGATATAGGCCGCACCGAGAAAGACGGCCCATATCATGATGTAACGTGCAGTTTCTTCTGTCCACGAAAAACCTTTATGGAACAGATAACGTCCGAATACCTGCAGTGACAGCACTACTGTCATGTAAGTAAAACACGCGATCAAAGCAACTTTCAGGATCTGTGAAATATACTTGTTAATTTTTTGCAAAACCTGCATAATTACACCTCTCACTTCTGACAGTCCTATTTTGCTGTTAATGCTGTGATTGCCTCATAGTATTTTGCACCCTGCTCATTGTTGGAAAGGAACTTATCATAAACACTCTGTGCCGCTTCTTTGAATGCCGCTTTGTCCACGTTATCTGTCTTCTCTGCACCACCTGCAACCATCTCTTCCAGCTGCTCAGCATTTTTCGTTTCAAGTTTCTTTGTACAATCAAGTGCCGCTTTTTTTGCAGCCTTTGTGATTACATCCTGAAGCTCCGGTGTCAGAGATTCAAATTTTTTCTCGTTCATTGTAATGCCGTTAAAGTGTGTTGCATACTCCATCACAGAAATATATTTTGCATACTGCTGATAACCGTCCGCAATACACACGTTATTTACATTATCACAGGCATCAATGGTTCCCTGCTGTAATGCGGTCAATACTTCGTTACCTGGCATCGTCTGTGCACTTGCACCCCATGTGTTCCACGTATTGATATATACATCAGAACCTGTTACACGAACTTTTAACCCTTTCAGATCAGATGGTTTCTCTACAAAACCTTTGGAGGATTCCAGGTTACGGAAACCTACACATTGCAGATTCAGAATTTTTGCACCCGTAGATGAGAAAGCATCCAGCATTTCCTGACATACATCAGAATCCAGGAATGTGTAAATATCATCGTAATTTTCAAACAGGTATGGAAGATCCAGTACAGATAATCCGGCGTCATATCCGCTCATGATCGGTGTATTATTTACTGCACAATCCAGTGTTCCCGCAATAACAGAGTCCAGTGATTCCTGATCATTACCGAGTGTTCCCCCACCATATACGGTTACTTTTACGGCTCCACCGGATTCCTGCGATACATAATCTGCAAATGTATTTGCCAGAATTGCCAGCTGATTTTCTTCACTGGCTGCGAAATGGCTTAATTTTAACTCCAACGGATGATCTGCAGAATATTCTCCAAAATCTTTTCCGGATGTATCTGCTTTTGCTTCTGTCCCAACAGATGCATTAGTATCTCCGCCTGCGTTTGCATCTGTTTTCTCATTTCCGCATCCCACCAGCAAAGCAGCTCCCAGACAACCGATCAATAACATGCTTACGACTCTTTTTTTCATGATTTTTCTCCTTCTCTAGTATAAATGTACCCTCAATATTTTCTGATACTAAATTAAATTCTCTTGTAGTACGTTTTGTTTTTATATCACATAAATCTGTCGCGGTGTTGTCTCTACTCTGACTGCACCGTCTTTTGTGACCAGATACTGATCACAATAATTACCAAATGCTTTTCCGGTATTGATTTCAGGATGGATCGCAAAGAACATATTTTCTTTAACTTTCATTGTCTCACCCTTGAAGAAAGCCGGTCTCTCCACCAGATCATAGCCCTGTCCATGTGCAAACAATCGTGTCTCTGGTTGTAATCCATAGGAAACCAGTTTATTGTTATAAATTTCCAGCATTTCTGCACAATCGGAACCAGGCTTTACCAGTTCTGCTGTAAAATCCTGCAGTTCTCTGGACAGATCCCACGCATACTGAAGTTCCTTGGATGGCTGATGTCCGATACAGAACCCCCTTACAATTTCTGCATAATAACCGCCACCACCGTTTGCTTCTATCATAAATACCAGATCATCGCCATCTTCGATACGACGGTTCTGATAAAAACTGTGTAATTTCGGTGTCGGTGTTCCCTGCGGTGCGGAACCCATCATAACCAGATTTTCCTCACTTCCTTTGCTGATCAGGAATTTGTTTACTTCTGCTCTCAGATCATATTCATACATACCCGGATGCAGAATACCCGGCACCATCTGCAGTACCTGATCATGCAGAGCTACCGTTCTTCGGATTGCCTGGATCTCATCTTCACTCTTTACCGCCTTAATTTCATCGATCAACTCTGTCGCATCAATAAATGTCACATCCGGCAACGCCGTTTTGAGATAATTTACCAGTTTATAATTCAGCAAAGAGGGTGCGATCAGTCCGACAGTCTTACATTTATGATCACAGATATATGCCTCCATCAGTTTCGCATCATACAGATCTGTATAACGGAAAGTTCTGAAATACGGTGCACCAAGTCTGTTCCCGATTCCACGCCGGAACCATGCCGGTGGCAGTGGATTATACGGTGAAGAGCTTGTAATTGTCGTCATCTCTCCTTTAGCCGGGAACAAAACACTCATCGGATATGCCTGTTCTGTCGGCAGATCTGTAAAATACCTGAAATATCCGCCCAGATACTGATCTGCATTCTGTGCTATCAGCACATCAATTCCCTGCTCCTGCATAACAGTCTGCACTGTGGACCAGCGGCGCTTCATCTCCCGGTCGCTCATCGGGAAACGAATTCTTGTCTTAAATTCTTCCGGAACCCCTGTTACCCATTCCATCTGTTCTTCCTCCTTCTGACCCTACTTCAGGCTTGCTTTCAGTGCATCTTTTTTCATTACTTCTTCTGCCCGCTCAAGAACGTTTTTCGCATTGATGTAAACCGGAGTATCTACCATCTGTCCGTCTACCGGAACGGATGCTGATCCTTTTGCGATTCCTTCTTCCTCAAACGCTTTTGTTACTTTTCTCGCCCATGCTACACGTTCCGGATCCGGAGAATATACACGCTCTGCGATCGGGATCTGGCTCGGATGAATGATCTGTCTGCCTTCAAAGCCAAGCTGTGCTCCGGTCTTTGTGTTGTATTCAAATGCTGCGTCATCTTTGTAGGATGGGAACGGTGCATCTTCTGCTACCAGACCTGCTGCTCTGGCTGCCACACCGATTTTTGCACGCGCATAAATCTGCTCCTCTGCTGTATCCGTTCTTGTTACACGCATATCTCTTGTATAATCTACGGCACCAAAGATAACGGCTACAAGACGGTCGCTGGCAAATACTGCTTCATCTACATTCATAACACCGATGGCTGTCTCAATGAGAATTGCCAGTTTGATTTTTCCAACCGGAAGTCCTCTTTTTTCCTCCAGATCTGTTACGATAAAGTCCAGACGTTTTACATCATCTGCACCTGAGCATTTCGGAAGTGTGATGCCATCCAGTCCATCGATCACAACTGCATTCAGGTCATCCATAGTAAGTCCTGTATCCCATGCATTGATTCTTACCCATGCCTCAGACCCATGAACACTCATTGCTTTGATATGCTGACGTACCATTTTTCTGGCCGTCTCTTTCTCTGCCGGTGGTACTGCATCTTCCATATCCAATGTGATGACATCTGCCCCGAGTGTTGGTGCCTTCAGGATAAATTTTTCTGAATTTGCCGGTAAATATAAGTCTGTTCTTCTCACTGCCATTTTGCTTCCTCCCAAGTTCATGTTTTATTGTTATAGTTTTTATTGTCAGATATATACATCATCATTGCTGACATTCTGCTTAAAATTTTTAAAACTCCTGTATGGGTTTTTTCACCACATCAATAACGGAACCATCCCGATATTCTACAATTCCTACAATTTTATCTGTAAATTGCGGTTTTACGATTTTTGTTGCTTTCTGATCTCCAATAGCCTTCAGTTCATGAATATTCATAACCGGAAGTTGAGAATGTTTCAGCAGCTTCATCAGATCTGTACGGTTTGGATTAACTGCGATACCATATTCTGTCACCAGTACATCTACGGTTTCTCCCGGTGTCACCACCGTTGTCACCCGTTCCCGCAGAATACACATATCCCGTTTCACCAGGTTTGTGACAACCACTGCAATCTTTGCACCGGCTGCACAGTCATTGTTTCCACCGGAAGAGCTTAAAATCACTCCATTTGATCCGGTTACAACATTGACATTAAAATCCACATCAATTTCTGTCGCTCCAAGGATCATGATATCAAGTTGGTTTACCAGACAGCCCTTTGTATTTGGATTGGCATATTGTGAAGCGCTCATGGGCATATGCCTCGGATTATCCCGGCAGGATTCAATGGCCACAGAATCAAAACACTGTACATCCAGCAGCCCCTGAAACAAATCTTCTTTTAACATTTCAACAAAATAAGAAGTAATTCCGCCGGATGCAAAAGATCCTCTGATCTTCTTTTCTTTCATAATCTGTCCCACTGCGGCTGCTACTGCAATCGAAGTCCCTCCGGCTCCGGTCTGCATCGACATTCCATTTTTAATATATCCTGTCTCATTTAAAAGCTGAGCTGTCATATCCGCGATTTTGAGATTTTCCGGATCCGTGGTCGGCTTGGTTGGTCCGAAAGATATTCCTTCCGGATTTCCGATACTTTCTACCTGTACCACGTAATCAACTTTTTCCTGTGATATCTCAATGGGGCACGCTGGAAATTCCACCAGATTATCCGTCACAGCGACCACCTGATCCGCATACTGTGCATCCGCATATGCATAAGATAAAACTCCACAGGCTGATTTTCCGTATGCACCATTCATGTTGCCATATGCATCACAGCAGGGTGCTGATATAAATGCTACATCAATATGTAATTCTCCTGCCTCGATTGCTCTTGGTCTTCCGCCATGACTCATAAACACAGCCGGATGTTTCAGTTTTCCATTTGTAATCGCCTTTGCCAGAGGCCCTGGTGAAATAGTACTTACGGTGATTCCGGTCACCACATCCTCTTCCATTAGTTTCACCAGTGGCTCATGACATTGAAACAATCCCGATGCCGCGATATGTATATCCTTAATCCCTTTTTTAGCAATAGCTTCCATGACCAGATTCACAACCTCATCACCATTTCTCATATGATGGTGAAAAGAAATTGTCATACCATCTTTAATTCCTGTTTTTTCAATTACATCTTCGATAGAAACAAGCAGTTTTGATTCAGCTGGTTTGCCTTTTTCAATTGCAGCACATCTGCTTTTTGCAGTTGTTCTTATTACCACATCTTTTTTTTGGGAATAGGCTCCTGTAAAAACTGGTTTCTTCATCTTTCGAAGTATTTCATCCGGGATTTCACGCCCGACTGCATTTATCATCTATATCCCTCCTCCCGGTTACTATCACTCACTTGATGTCTCGATGATACCATCCGTATATTTATTTTTCTGTATCATAGGTTACATGTTCCAATTTCTGTATCACCCGATACATTTTTTTATACATTATGACCATTATTTTTTAGTTTTCATTCGTTTTACGTTGTGCTATATTTATAAATAGAGACATGATTTTACGCACAAAATTGGACGATAAATATCGGTTTATCTGATAAAATAACAGACGATATTTATCCTGGTATAAGAGGGAAATATGGGAAAAGAACAATCATTTAACATCACAAACATGAGAAATTTTTTTGCAAAGGAAAATATGGAAAAGCTGTTTGCTGACTGCCCTACGATTACATTAAAGAAAAACGAATGTATCTATGCCACCGAGCAGATATTAACCGATGTTTTCTGGGTTTCGCAGGGAATGGTTGAAGTCTTTATTACGAATGAACAGGGACATAAACAGGTCGTCGCATTTCACTATCCGGACAGTATTGTAGGAGAAATTGAAGCGCTATACGGTGACCCATGCGGTCTGACCTGTATCGCACTAAAGAATAATACTGTTGTACATAAGTGCAACATTGAAGTATTTTTTAACAGAGTGTTAGAACTTGGATTGATGCGCCAGTATGTCAGCATGCTGGCCGGAAAAACTCATACAAATGTACTTCAGCTGGCTACGGTCGCCCTGGATGACTGTGAGGGACGTGTCCGCACTTACTATAACAGTGAACTCACACACCAGCAGATGGCGGAACTGATCGGATGCTCCAGAGTGCAGGTGACGCGGGTTCTGAACAATCCTAATTTTTATAATTCAGAAAAAGATCACTGAGAAAAACATTTAAGATATGGAAAAAGATTTAACAAAAGGACCTATCCTAAAAACACTTCTGCTGTTTGCGCTCCCGATGATGCTCGGAAACCTGCTGCAGCAGATTTATAATATTACAGATACAATTATCGTCGGTCGTGTGCTCGGTTCCGGCGCCCTGGCTGCCGTTGGCAGCACTTACACACTGATGACATTTCTGACTTCCGTCATGATCGGGCTCTGCATGGGATGCGGCGCGTTGTTTTCCATGCATTATGGTGCTGGTCATCAGAACAAAATGAAAGAATGCATGTGGATCTCCTTCTGGCTGATCCTGCTGGTGACCGTCATTATGTACCTGATCGTATTTCCCGGCACAGACGGCATTCTGAATCTCCTGCAGACTCCGGCAGACATTTACCGTCTGATGCGGACATATTCCCGCATTATATTCCTTGGCATTGGCTTTACGTTTTTGTACAATTACTTTGCATTTGTCCTGCGGGCGGTGGGAAATTCCGTCCTTCCACTGATTTTTCTTGCAATCTCCAGTCTTTTAAACATTGCACTGGATCTCTGGTTTGTCATCGGACTGCATTTCGGTGTAGGAGGTGCGGCAGGTGCCACGGTAATTGCCCAGGCGGTATCCGGCATCGGTATTACGATTGCTGTACTCTGGAAAAACCCACAGCTGTTTCCGTCAAAAGAACAGCGTATTTTTCAAAAAAGTACACTTTCTGAAGTAAGCCGTTATGCATTTTTTACCTGCCTGCAGCAATCCGTTATGAACTTTGGAATTTTAATGATCCAGGGACTGGTAAACAGTTTCGGTACTGCTATTATGGCCGCCTTTGCCGCTGCGGTAAAAATCGACACACTGGCTTATATGCCGGTACAGGAATTCGGCAATGCATTTTCGCTGTTTATCTCACAAAATCATGGTGCAAAACACCAGGATCGGGTTAGAGTTGGAATTCACACCGCCGTTCAGGTATCCATTACTTTCTGCATTGTCATTTCTGCCATCATCTGGATTTTTGCCCGCCCGCTGATGCAGATTTTTGTGGATGCAGATGAAACATCCATCATCGCAGAAGGTGTCCATTATCTGCACATTGAAGGCACTTTTTACTGGGGAATCGGCTGTCTGTTTCTGCTGTATGGACTTTATCGTGCCATTGAACGCCCTGCCATGTCACTGGTGCTCACCATCGTGTCACTAGGCACCCGGGTGGCTCTGGCCTATGCTCTGGCACCAACGACTCCGCTGGGTATCACTGCTATCTGGTGGGCAATTCCGATCGGATGGATTCTGGCCGATTTAACAGGATTTCTCTACTATAAAAAGTTGCATATAGCAGACCAATCGTTACATTAACATTATTAAGACTTCCCATATCAAAAATGGGAGCTCTTAGCAACATCATTGGTTCCAAAAAAGCTGTGAGAAATGTGTTATCCACTCTCACAGCTTTTATATTCCTACGTTTCTCTTGCATTACAATCCATTCAAGTCGAACGCACGTGAGACTTGGTGCGTGAATCTGGTCAGCGAAAGCTGACATATTCTTCTCAGAATCACTGCACATCCCCGCGGAGCGTTTATCTCAGTTGGAGATTGTACTCCCACTGAGAAAGACTTGTTATTACTCACCACTTGCAGAAGTGGGAGTCTTCTCGACTGAGATAAATACTAACGTTTTTTCAGATTTTTCTACTTTTCTATATCAGTCATCCAGCAGCATATGATAAAAATCCAGATATTTTGTATCATGATTTTTTGTTGCTGCAATGGCAGTTCTCGGATGCTGATCCGTCAGACCGGTCAGCAGATACGGGATATTATAGCCCCATACTGCACCATCCTCAATAAGCTTCAACATATGTTTCTCAATAAAAGAAAGAACCGGTGCGATCTCATATTTCGGATTTTTCAGGAAACCAAGCAGACCTTCCAGCGAACTATTTCCTGCACCACGCCCCATTCCCATGACGGTTCCGTCCACCATACTTGCACCGATCGACAGCGCCTCAATGGTGTTTGCAAAAGCACACTGCTGATTATTATGTGCATGGATTCCCACCAGTTTTTCACTCTCCGCCATCGCTTTCAGATACATATCCGTGATCTCTCGGATCTGGATCGGATACAGGGAACCATAACTGTCTACCACATAGACACCTTTGACAGAAGATTTTGCCAGCATCTCCAATGCTGTCTGGATATCACGCTCCTGACATTTGGAAATTGCCATAATGTTGCAGGTTGTCTCATAACCTTTCGCCGCTGCATCTTCGATCATTGCGATCGCCTCAGGCATCGTGTTGATATAAGTAGCCACACGGATCAGATCTACCGGGCTGTCCGCACGGTCTCTGATACTGTGTTTGTAATCGCAGCGTCCCACATCCGCCATAATGGAAATCTTCATATCCGTATCATTATCCCCAACGATTGCACGGATATCCTCATCCTCTGCGAATTTCCATTTTCCGAATTTATTTACATCAAACTGCTTTTTGTCCGCACGGTATCCAAACTCCATATAATCCACACCGGCCGCCAGATTTGCTTTATATAAATCGTACACAAAGTCATCCGTAAAATAAAAATCATTCACCAGACCTCCATCACGCAGCGTTGCGTCCAGTACACGGACATCTTCACGTACTGACATCATGTTTCCTTTGATTTCCATCATTGTCTTCTGTCTCCTTTATTTCAAAATCACTTCTGTCATTTTATCCTACTTTATACCAAAAATCAACAAAAATATTTTATCGCTTTAAAGCGTTAATTTGACTTTTTTACAAACAATTCACATATTTTTCATTTTTTTTGTGAAATATCTCTGGATTTTGCCGGGCAAGGTGTTATAATGGAAACAGGCTATGTGGACGTATGACGTTGTCAACAGAGCAAAATTATTATTATGTAATTAATAGGAGGGAAAGAAATGGCTAGAACAAAAGTTATTTCTGCAAAAGAAGCTGCCGCACTGATCAAAGATGGCGATACTGTATTAGTCGGCGGATTCATGACAAATGGAACAGCAAAATCTATCGTAAATGAAGTAACAGCAAAAGACCTTACTGTTGTATGTAACGACGCAGGATTCGAGAATGAAGGAACAGGTCGTTTACTTCACAACGGTCTGATCAAAAGACTGATCGCTACACATGTAGGTCTGAACAAAGAAGTTGCTGCAAAATTCAACGCAGGCGAAATTGAGTTAAAACTTCAGCCACAGGGTACACTTGCTGAGCAGGTACGTGCAGGCGGAGCTGGTCTTGCAGGTTTCCTTACACCAACAGGTATCGGTACTATCGTTGCTGACAGTACTTCACCGACAACTCTGGAAGGCAAACAGGTCATCGAATTAGATGGTAAAGAGTACCTTCTCGAGAAAGCAATCCGCGGTAATGTTGCAATCATCCAGGGATATATTGCTGATGAATCCGGAAATATCCGTTACAAAGGATCTACCCGTAACTTCAACCCAATGATGGCTTCTGCAGCTGATATCGTTATTGCCGAAGTTGAGAAAATCGTTCCGGCTGGCGAAATCGGTCCAAACTATGTGGAAACTCCACACATTTATGTTGATTATTTAGTTGTAAAGGAGGAAGCATAAGATGGAAAGAAGTGAAATCAAACCATATATCGCGAAACGTGTTGCAAAAGAATTACATGATGGTGATGTTGTAAATCTCGGTATCGGACTTCCTACTATGGTTCCGGATTACCTTGATCCATCTGTTAAACTTACATTACAGTCTGAGAACGGATTCATCGGTCTTGCAGCTGTTGATCCGGAAGATCCGGATGCTGCATACATCGTAAATGCAGGCGGACAGCCGGCTGGTATCGAGAAAGACGGTATGTTCTTTGACAGTGCTACATCTTTCTCCATCATCCGTGGTGGACATGTAGATGCTACAATCCTTGGTTCTCTTCAGGTAGATGAGAAAGGTAACATCGCAAACTGGATCATTCCTGGAAAAATGGTTCCTGGAATGGGTGGCGCTATGGACCTTGTAGTAGGTGCTAAACGAGTTATCGTTGCTATGGAGCACACACAGAAAGGTGCACCAAAGATCTTAAAAGAGTGTACTTTACCGCTGACAGCAGAAGCTCAGGTAAACCTGATCGTTACAGAGATGGGTGTTATGGAGGTTACTCCGGAAGGAATCGTATTAAAAGAGTACAACCCGGAATTCACTGTTGAAGAGATCCAGGCTGCTACAGAAGCAAAACTGATCATCGCTGATGATCTGAAACCAATCGAGTAATGTAGCGTGCAGTGATTCTGAGAAGAATATATCAGCTTATGCTGACCAGAATCATGCATCAAATCTCACATATATTCGACTTGAATAAAATAAAAAACAATTTTATATTTTATTTAAAAAGGTGTGCTTTCCGGGAAGGCACACCTTTTATACATTTTCAATTGACTGTCTCAGATCCAGCATTCGCTGATCCATATTCCGCACATCAATGGCACAGGAAAACAGTTCTTTTTTCAACGCTTTTTCCTTTTTATGATGTTTCTTATACTGCAACTGATATTCCAGCACCGACCAGAAATCCATTCCAATCGTCCGCAGCTGAATTTCTACTTTTTTTCCATCTGTAAACTGCACGATTACGTGCAGACTCTGATAGCCACTGTTTTTCGGTTTTTTCACAAAATCCTTTTCTTTCACAATGGAAATCCCAGGTATCTGGTAAATAAAATCCCGCACACGATAAATATCATCGAGAAACAGGCAAATTACCCGAATTCCTGCCAGATCGTTGATGTATGTAAACACATTTTCCTCTGTGAGTTCTCTCTTCTTTTTTACCATTTTTGCAATGATACTTTCCCGGTCTTTTAATCGGTACTTTGTATGACTGATAATGCTCCGTCCGATTTCTTCCTCCTGCTGAAATCCAAAATCTGTAATCTGCGTCAACAGATATTTCATACAATCCAGATATTCATTCCGCAGATTTGGTTCATCCAAAAGTACCAGATCTGCACCTAGCTGAGTGCTATCCTCTTCTGTGGTTTTCTTACCTTTCTCTTTTTTACCGTTCAGTTTATCTACCGTATCTGTTGCGTTTTCTGTCTGGTCTGTTGTATTCTCATTCTTATTTATTTCAGCAGCTATCTTAACTACTGTATCTCCATTTGCATTTTTTAAACTTTCCGCGTTTTGTTTTATCTCTTTCACCTTTTCTTCTTTCAAATATACATCTCTCCTTTCTTTGCACACTCTATAATATATGCACAATCGTTTGATTTATGACCACTTTTTTATATTTTTCCTGTCATTAATTGATGTTGGAATCAAAAGATGCCATACAAATTGTTCCGTACTTTGTACTCCCACAATTCTACCCAATATTCGCATACTTCTTTGCAACATTTTCAGCATATGATCATCTGGTAAAATCCAGAATCAGGTTCTTGTAAATTGTTGGTAAAATTTCAGAACATCATCAGCAGTTCACACACAACGATCGTAACAAATATTCCTTCTCATTCATTTTCAAAACTTATTGGATAATATTGTGACTTTTTTATGCTAAACTACATCTAATGGGTGTAATAGCTATTACAGAAACTATTTACAGTAACTGCTTCGATCATCCATTACAACGATTCCAAAAATGTCGGAGCAATTGAGATCAATCGAACAGGGAAAAGAAAACATAAACGAGGGAAGTTATGACAAAACAAGAATTAGGGGATTTAATCATTGCTTTCACAGATGACTTTTATCGCATTGCAAAGGCAATTCTGAAAGAAGATGCTGATTGTGAAGATGCCATGTCGTCTGCGATTGTAAAAGGGTTTAGCAAAATCTGCACATTAAAACAGAAAGAATATGCAAAAACATGGTTTTCACGCATACTGATCAATGAATGTCAGATGATCCTGCGGAAACGTAAAAGGGAAGTCGCTTATGAGGAACGTGTACTGACTGAAGAAGCCGCACAGCTGGATTACTCCGATCTGTATCAGAATCTGATGCAGCTGGATATCTCCTACCGACTGCCACTGGTCATGTATTATTTTGACGGATTTAAAATACGGGAAATTGCTGATATTCTGGAAATGAGTGAAAGTGCGATAAAAATGCGGTTAAATCGCGGAAAAATCCAACTGCGAACCATGTTTGAAAAGGAGGCTGCCATATGAACCATGATCCGAAATATAATGAGTTTGAATATGAAAAAGAAAATTATCCAAAAACACCGGAACATTTTAAACAATTTGTTGCAGCTCAGGTAACAAAAGAGTTAAGCAAGGCATCTATTGTAAAGCACAGAGCACGCAAAAAATATTTTCCTGCAAAAGTTGCCGCTGCCGTGATTGTCTGCGCTGCCGTAGGCACTACCGGCGCATATGCAGGAGTAAAACAGTATCAGGCAAGATCACAACAGTATTTGCAGGAAACAGGACGTATCACTGCTCCGGAAACTTCTTCCGAAGAAGAAACTCCTGCTATTTCCGACAACACAGATTCCGTATCACCAGCTACCATTGTATCTGAAGAAAACGGACTTATTACTACTTTTTCTGATACCTGGCCGGATGTTATGCTGGAAATGTATGATTATGACAGTGAGTACCAAAAACAGCCAAATCAATATATGAATGTTATGGATGCTTATTATGATGGTGGATTACTTTCCATCTACGGTGAAGCAACCCCATATGGTATCAAAACCTTGGGAGACTGGTTTCTTCCTGATCGTATTGTCATCAATGATACGGTTTATCTGGCTACCTGGAACATCAATGGTATCTATGGTGACGGATGTGACCCACAATATAAACGCGGTGCATTCCATGCTACGGTAGAACTTTCTGATGTAAATCTTCCAGATACATGCAAAGTGCAGGTTCCACTGACGACCGCCAGAGATCCGAAGACCGGATATTTCTATATGCAGACCATCAGTTTTGATATTTCCGGTAATGCTAATATCAAACCTTCCGTCACTGCTTCTTCCAAAAACGGTGCAACGGTAACGGTTGGAGAAAGTAAAGTTTCCGCTTCCGGAACCTATCTCAGTCTGACCTGGAATTTTGGCCAGGACAAAGCCTCCTATGAAAAGTTCCATAAAATCATCTCCGGTAATACGATTCATAACTGGATTTACTGCCGCATTACTGATTCCAATGGAAATACCTTTGATACAAAGACAGATTCAGAGACCTTCTCCTCCATCTACTTTGACTCAAACGACACCGGAGATGATCATTGGAACACTTCCGGAGAAAGTACCTATGTTGATGATGACGGAAATTATTGTTTCCACACGAATATTTTGCTTCCAGCATTAACACAGGACTTCACCGCTTTGGAAGTCACACCATATCTCCATCTCGAGGATGGCACCGAAACTGATCTGGACTTTGCATCCTTCCGGGTGGATTATGAATAGTATAGTTTTAGCATGTTTTTCAGAAAGCCAGCAATTGCCGGCTTTCTGTTTTGAAGTAAAGCGGACATTCGCAATCCGCTTTTGCTACTTGCTCATGAACGCAGTCGCTTTGCTTATTCTGCTTTCATTTTCCACTTTATTGATTTGCTTTTTCCTTTTCCTCTTCAAGCTCACGAATACGCGCTAAAGCCGCCTGTAATTCCTGATTTTTTTCATTCAGTTCCTGATTCTTCTCATCCAATTCCTGATTCTTCTCATCCAATTCTTGATTCTTCTCACCTAATTTCTGATTTATAAGATCCAGTTCTTTTCCTTTTTGTTTCAAATCCTCCTGCATCTCATCAATCATCAACTGCACAGTATTCCGGTCAAGTTCCTGCAATTCTTTCGAAAACATCTCCATCACTCCTTCGATATTTCGACAGATGTCATAGATTTGTTCATAGTATGCTCTGAACTCTGGATACTGCTCAATAATCGCAATAATCATTTCCGGATCATCTATACAACAAAACGCAATCCATGCATCAAGTCGACTGTTTATCAGATACTTATTTTCTTTATTGTGCTGAATATTTTTAAAATTGTCAAGCGCTACAAATACATATTTTTGCAGCAGATTAAATTCCAATCCCGAATCTGATTTTTGCCCGAAAGAGTGAATATATACATCTGGAAATTTCTTAAATTCTGCCGGACTGTTCTCAAACAACACTATTGTATATACGTCTTTGATATCTTTATAGCTGAATTTTTTCTTTCGTTCACTTCTTACCCGCTTATATTGTCGTAACAACAAATCCGCTGAATAACAGGCACTTCTCTCTCCCGGAAACTTATATCCAATCTTTTGAATTTCCAGATTTGCAATACTTCCATCTGAAAGCTGCACTACAATATCCATAATAACAAGTGATGATTCATCTGCCAGTCGTGTTCCATCATTTGGTAAAACTTCCATCACATGAACCTCCTGCTTTAATAACAGAGACAATAACTCATCAATACGCTCTGGTATTGACTCTGGATTCAAAACCTCTTTACTCACAAAATCATACATCACTTTTACTCCCCGCGCTCCAGTGCAAAAATCAAGAAATTCCTCCTGCCGTTCTTCTTCCCACGAATAAAACGTACTCCACATCTTTTCGTTATTGTTAATCTCTTTCAAAATTGCTTCTCTGGTCTGCAGCATAGGAAAATAATCTCGTAACTTTTTTGTCATTACAAACAACCTCCTCCATACGAAATATTTACATATTTCAAGTTTCATTAGCTTTCTTCTTTTTCTATTTTCATAGTTTGACTAATACAATGTATCACTCTGTTTTTCTTGATATTTACCGAATCGGTGCAACAATATTTAGACTGCTCGTAAGCTATCACCCCTCTGATAACTATGCAATTTTATCTGAATCAGATTTGTTTGAAGAACAATAGCATGAATATATACCACTTTCCCTTGACCGTCAACCATAAATTTTTCCGCATTTCTTCCACTATACAAATTGCACAACACGCATTTTTTCCCACAAATCCTTTATTTTCAAGACATGCAAAAAACAGGAGCGGAAAATCTACGGATTTTCCACTCCTGTTTTTTACTCATTTTCGTCTATATTTATAAAATGTTAGGGGCAAAAGATGCCATACGAATTGTTCCGTACTTC
>NZ_KI271108.1:57302-103697 GCF_000469345.1 Eubacterium ramulus ATCC 29099 | reverse complement strand
ATTGTTCCGTACTTCGTACTCCCACAATTCTATCTTTATAATTATTCCTCTTCGGTTGTCTCTTCCGGAAGGTTGATGGCAAGTCCAAGTTCTTCTAACTGTTTCTCATCTACAGTGCCCGGTGCCTCTGTCATCAGACAGGAAGCATCTTTTACCTTCGGAAATGCAATGACATCACGGATGGAATCTGCATGTACCATATGCATTACCATACGGTCTAAACCGTAAGCCAGCCCTGCGTGTGGCGGTACACCATACTTGAATGCAGAAAGCAGGAAACCGAACTGATCCCATGCACGCTCTTTTGTAAATCCAAGTACCTCAAACATTTTCTCCTGAATATCATCCTGATGGATACGGACAGAACCACCGCCAAGCTCAGTACCATTTAACACGATATCGTATGCTTTTGCACGGACAGCGCCCGGTTCAGAATCAATCTTATCCCAATCCTCTTCCATTGGCATAGTAAACGGATGATGCATTGCCATATAGCGATTCTCTTCGTCAGACCACTCAAGTAACGGGAACTCTGTTACCCAAAGGAAATTATATTGATTCGGATCAAGCAGGTTCAGCTCTTTTGCCATATGAAGTCTCAATGCACCAAGAACTGCCCATACGACTTTATTTTTATCTGCAGCAAATAACAGCAGATCACCCGGTTTTCCTTCCATAGCTTCTACTAATGCTGCCAGTTCTTCCTCTGTCATGAATTTTGCAAAAGAAGATTTGTATGTGCCATCTTCATTTACGCACAGGTAAGCCAGACCCTTTGCTCCATATGTTTTTGCCAGATCAACCAGTTTGTCGATCTGTTTACGTCCCATGGACGCTTTGCCCGGAACAGCGATACCTCGTACGCTGCCGCCGTTCTCCAATGCACCGGTAAATACACCGAATCCACAGTCTTTTACAACCTCAGATACATCGTGTAATTCCATGCCGAAACGGGTATCCGGTTTGTCGGAACCGTAACGGTTCATCGCATCCTGCCATGTCATACGCGGAAGCGGGATCTGCACATCCACACCGATTGCCTCTTTGAATACATATTTTAACAGACGCTCATTTACGTCTAATACATCATCTACATCTACGAAAGATAACTCCATATCCGCCTGTGTAAACTCCGGTTGACGGTCAGCACGTAAGTCCTCATCACGGAAACATTTGGTAATCTGGAAATAACGGTCATATCCGGAGCACATCAGCAGCTGTTTGAACAGCTGTGGAGACTGCGGAAGTGCATAAAAGCTTCCCGGATGTACACGGCTCGGTACCAGGTAATCTCTTGCTCCCTCTGGAGTAGATTTTGTCAGAACCGGTGTCTCAATCTCGATAAATCCTTCTTTTGCCATAAAATCACGCATCAGATAAGCCACTTTGCTTCTGAGCATCAGGTTACGCTGTAAATCCGGACGACGCAGATCCAGGTAACGGTATTTCAGACGGATCTCATCTTTTGTCTGGGAATTCTCCTCGATATGGAACGGCGGTGTATCGGACTCAGAAAGGATACGAAGACTCTCTGCGATCACTTCAATATCACCGGTTTTTAAGTTTTCATTTACTGCTGCAGAACGTTTCTGGATCTTACCAACAACTGCGATAACATACTCACTTCTGAGTGTCTCTGCTTTTGCAAATCCGTCGCTTCCTACACTGTTTTCATCAAATACGATCTGAAGCAGACCGGAACGGTCTCTCAAATCAATAAAGATCAGGCTGCCCAGATTTCTTCTTCTCTGTACCCATCCCATAACGGTAACGGTACTTCCGATATCTGCGCTGGATACCTCTGTACATCTATGGGATCTTTTCAATCCACGCATGGACTCTGCCATAATTTATTCCTCCTGTAATCACTCATGCACGATGCATTTCTGTTTTTCAAAAATCTGCATCTTACATCAGTTTCATTTCTTATTTAAAAAATTCTACAAAATCCTCATAACCTTCTTTTGAAAGCTGCTCTTTCTGGAATTTTTTATTTTTATTCATGCGGACAACCAGTACCTGCTCGCCGTTTGCACGGGCCTGCTGTGCCTGTCCGATCACTTCGCTGAGTTTGTCTCCCGGATATCCTTTTTCAATCAGATATGCCGTCTTCTTCGGCTGCTCCGGAATCTGAAATCCGTTTTCCATCAGAAGCAGAATAATACGCTCAAATCCGATGGAAAATCCGCAGGCCGGAACATCTTTTCCGGTGAAGTTTCCAACCATCTTGTCGTAACGTCCGCCGCCGCCGCAGCTTCCGCCAAACTCCGGAATCGCAATTTCAAAAATAGTTCCTGTATAGTAAGACATGCCTCGTACCAGAGTCGGGTCAAATACCAGTTCAAAGGATGCTGTTTTTGTCGCATTTACTGCAGATGCGATTTCTTTCATGTTCTGAACGATCTCTGCATCCAGATAGTCACCTAAAGTATCTGCCAGATAGCTGATGCCATCCTCTGCCTGCTCCACACCGGTGAACAGAGACAGATATTTGTCGATTGCTTCCTGTGCGTAGCCTTCTTTTGCAAGTTCCTCTGCAACGCCTTCCAGACCAATCTTGTCCATCTTGTCCAGAATGATAAATACGGTATCGAACTCTTCCTCTGCAAATCCGCTGTAAGCCGCCATTGCTTTTAAGATACGACGCTCGTTGATACGGATTTCAAAATTTTTGAATCCAAGTTTGCCAAGTGTGGTAGTCGTAGCAAGAATCAGCTCGATCTCTGCCAGGTTGGACGGCTCGCCAAGAATATCAATATCGCACTGCATAAACTGACGATAACGACCTCTCTGCGGACGGTCTGCACGCCATACATTTCCCATCTGAAGTGCCTTAAACGGGGACGGCAGATCATTTGCATGGTTCGCATAGTAACGGCAAAGCGGTACGGTCAGATCATATCTCATACCGAAATCAACCAGATCTGCCTCACTCTGTGCTGTCTCTAATTTCAGTTTCTCACCACGTTTCAATACTTTGAAAATCAGTTTCTCATTTTCTCCGCCCTGCTTATTGCTCAGGTTTGCAATGTCTTCCATACACGGAGTCTCAATCGGAGTAAATCCGAATGCACGATACGTCTCCTTGATTACGCTCTGCACATAATCACGGATCTGCATCTCATCCGGCATAATATCTTTCATACCGTTTACCGGTTTTTTCTTTAAAGCCACTGTATATCCTCCATTCCATACAGATTGCTCTGTATTTTATATTACCTTATAAAACAGATTCCGATATCTGCTTTCGTATCCATTGCCAGACACAGACGTCTTTTCCAGTTTCTGTGTTCACATACATAGTTTATTATACGTTTGTGTGTTTGATATAGCAAGTGTTTTATCAGAGCTGACCACAGTTTTTCAGCAATTCCCGCTTCCGCTCTACCATCTCATCCACACGATCCAGGTAATTTATAATATCTTTTACATTTCCCACACGCTCGATACGCTTGCCATCTTCAAAAACAACTTTTGTGGTGGCACCTGCGCCAAGTGCCATAATGGTCTGTTTCTCTTCCATGATCAGAATGTTGTACACACCGGCTTTTCCCGGTTTTGCGTAGCCGACATTTTCAAAATTACCTGCCATGTTTTTCTGACGATACAGATAATATGGCTCCAGTCCCATCTCGTGGCAGCACCCAGCGGTCAGATCAATAGTCTGCGCAGTATTTTCAATGTGCAGGTTCTCATACTGCTCTTTCTGCATCCGCAGTCTGGCCGCACGTTTGATGGCCAGAGAATGAACTGTGATATTATCCGGATCCAGTTCTTCCAGCTGTCGCATCGTCTCACGCACATCCTCGATGGTTTCCTCCGGAAGTCCCACGATCAGATCCATATTGATATTGTCAAAACCAACCTCCCGTGCAAGTTTGAAACTGTCGATGGTCTGCTGCACCGTATGCTGGCGGCCGATGAGACGTAATGTTTCTTCTTTCATCGTCTGAGGATTGATAGAAATTCTGGAAATATTGTGTCTGTGGATGACTTCCAGTTTTTCTCTTGTGATACTGTCCGGTCTGCCGGCTTCTACCGTAAATTCCAGAAGCTGCGTCTGTTTCCGCGCTTTTTCCATTTTATTGTCGGCATCTGTTAAAGCATTTTCAGTTCCAGCTCCATCCATAGGATTCTGCGCTTCATCTATCACATCTATTTCATTCACATGTTCATCTGCATAGATCATTCTGCCCTGCTCATCCGCAATGTCAAAATAGCTTCCGATCATAGTCAGCAGGCGGTCCATCTGCTCTGCGGAAAGTGTTGTCGGTGTACCTCCGCCGATATAAACAGAATTCAATACTTTATGCTTGCATACCTCTGCCGTGAAGGCAATTTCTTTTTCCAGTGCATCCAGATATTCATCCATGCGGTTCGCCCATTTTGCCAGCGGATAGGAGGTAAAAGAGCAATACAGACAGGTGCTCGGACAAAACGGAATGCCCACATACAGACTGTATCCGTTCTCATAATCAATACGGCTCAGCAGTTCCAGCTCCCGCTTTGCAACTGACAGACTCAGATCGATCTTTTCATCAGAAGCAAGATATGTTTCCTTCATATAAGAACGAATCTCATCTTCGCTTTTTCCCTCCTCCAGAAGTTCCATCGGAATCTTCGTCGGGCGGATACCGGTCAGAGTTCCCCACGGAAGTGTCTTTCCTGCATACACAGTCAGCAGGTAATACAATTGCTGCTTTAACTCGTTTTTCGTCTTTTTCCGATCTTCAAAATCAACCTGAACACTACCGTCCAGTGCTATTTTTTCTTTCATTGCACGATTCTCATGATCCTGTGCAACGGTTTCTTCTTTTGCTACATCATCCTCTTCCTGAGTTTCTTTCTGATTATGTTCAAAAAACTTAAAATCAATCATGTGGTTTTTCCGGTCATAATTCACCACAAGATGAAATACACTTTCCGGAAACTCCTCCCGCGGCATGGCTTTTACAAGCACATCATGCTGTGGATAAAATGCTTTTACCAGAGAATGAATATCATATTCAAAATTTGGTTCATTTAATTGTACTGTGATCATCTTTATACCCTTTCGTGATAAAAGGAATTTTCATAATTATGAAAATTCCTTTTAAAATCATTATGCTAAGTACATATTATACTGTTTCTCGTATCCAATCGTAGTACGTGCCTCATGTCCCGGAAGGACAGCCGTATCATTTGGAAGTAAAAACAGTTTTTCTTTCACGGAACGCACCAGTTCCGACATGCTGCCACCTTTGAAATCCGTTCTGCCGACGGAGCCGCAAAACAGCGTATCTCCGCTTGCCAGCACTTTGTTTCCATCAAAATAATAGCAACATCCACCCTCGGTATGCCCCGGTGTAGAAATCACTTTGATCTTAAATCCTGCCAGATCAAGTACATCACCGTCTTTTGCATACACATCAGCATCATATGTCTCCGGGTTGCCAAACATTGCAGATACATTTTTCTGAATGTCGTGCATGGTAGCTTCTTCTTTCTCGCTTGCATACACCGGAACGCCAAAGGCATCTGCCACCATCCGTGCATGATGTGCGTGATCATAATGTCCATGTGTCAGCAATACTGCCTGCAGTTTCAACCCGCGCTCTTTGATGCGGCGGATCAGGTCTGCACCGTCTCCACCCGGATCAATGATCACCATCTCTTTTGTATCTGCGTTTACGATAAAGTAACAGTTTGTTCCGATATCGCCAACATTATATTCTTCAATTCTTAAATCTGCCATATACACTCCTATTTCATTGTATTTATCAGCCTGTGGTACGTTCAATCTCAAATACACTTTCAATCTGGCGCAGCTTTTCGCTCAGCATACTCAGCTCATCTTTTCCTTTGGTATAGAAGGAAACCACGATCGTTGCAATTCCTTTCTTACTGGTCCGTGAATTGATCGAATCAATATCAATGCCACGCTCCGTAAACACTTTTGAAATATCTACCAACAAGCCGGTACGATTGTTTCCAAAAATTTTAAGTTCTGCAAGGTAACGGCCATGTCCGCCGTTTTCTTCGTCTGATGCTCCCTGTTGCCACTCTGCCTCAATGAGACGCTGCCTGTCAAAATCCGGCAGCTGCATGATATTAACACAGTCTGTTCTGTGAATGGACACACCACGGCCTCTGGTCACGAATCCGACGATCTCGTCTCCCGGAACCGGACTGCAGCATTTGGAAAAATGTACTGCCACATCCGTCAGACCTTTGACAATAATACCACTCTTCTTGTGGGTTGTCCGCTCGACTTCCGCATGTTTCTCTTTCTGCTCGGAAGCATTTTCCACTACCTGTGCATCGGTCAGTTGTTGTGCATGCTCCTTACGGTACTCTTCCATCATACGGTTTATGATCTGTGATTCCGTCAGACCACCATGTCCCACAGCAGCCAGCACAGATTCCCAGTCACGGAAACCATATTTCCGCTGTACCTTTGCCTGATAATCCGGCTTATTGATATCACCAAAATTAATGCCTTTCGTTTTACAGTAATTCGTTAATAACTCCTTGCCCTTGATGATATTTTCTTCTTTAAACTGATTACGGAACCACTGATTGATCTTATTCTTCGCCTGGGTACTTTTTACCAGATTTAACCAGTCACGGCTCGGGCCCTTGGAATTTGCCGACGTCAAAATCTCGATCCGGTCACCGTTGCGGATATTATAATCTATGGTTACCAGCCGTCCGTTTACCTTGGCTCCGATCATCTTATTGCCCACGGCCGAATGGATCCCATAGGCAAAATCAATCGGTGTGGAGCCTTTCGGAAGACTCTTAACATCACCGCTTGGCGTAAAACAGAATACACTGTCAGAAAACAGATCCAGATCACTCTTTAACAGGCTCATAAACTCCCGGTTATCGGACATGTCACGCTGCCATTCAAGGATCTGGCGCAGCCAGCTTAACTTTTCTTCCTCACCGTTGATGCTGTTTCCGTTATTTGCTTCTTTGTATTTCCAATGAGCAGCAATACCGTATTCAGAAGTACGATGCATCTCTTCTGTACGGATCTGAATCTCAAATGGCTGACCGGTTGGTCCGATCAGCGTCGTATGCAGAGACTGATACATATTTGGCTTCGGCATTGCGATATAATCTTTGAAACGTCCCGGAATCGGTTTGTATTTCTCATGGATCACACCCAGTGCTGCATAACAGTCCTTGACATCATCCACAATAATACGGATTGCAAACAGATCATAGATCTGATCCAGGGTTTTGTTCTGGTTTACCATTTTCTTGTAAATACTGAAAAAATGTTTTGCCCTTCCCATAACCGTAGCCTTGATACCCGCATCCTTCAGACAGGCCTCCACATCATTCATCAGTCTGTGGACATACGCATCTCTGGCAGATTTCCGGACAGCAATTTTTTCTACCAGATCATAATACGCTTCCGGCTCCAGATACTTTAACGACAGATCCTCCAGCTCGATCTTGATCTTGGAAATACCGAGCCGCTGTGCGATCGGTGCATAGATATCCATGGTCTCACGGGCTTTTTCCTTCTGTTTCTCCGGCTTCATATATTTCAGCGTACGCATATTGTGCAGACGGTCTGCCAGCTTGATAATAATGACACGGATATCCTTTGCCATGGCAAGGAACATTTTTCGCAGATTTTCTGCCTGCACTTCAATCTTATCCGCATCATAGGCAATCTGTCCCAGCTTTGTCACACCATCCACCAACAATGCCACTTCCGGGCCAAATTCTTCTTTGATCTCCTCATCAGTCATGACCGTATCTTCCACTACGTCATGAAGCAGTCCCGCCACGATTGTTTCCTTATCCATCTCAAGCTCCGCCAAAATAATGGCCACATATAATGGATGGATAATATACGGTTCTCCGGATTTACGCACCTGCGTCTTATGTGCTTCCGCAGCAATCTGATATGCCTTTTCCACCATGGAAATATCTGCTGACGGATGATATTTCTGTATAATCTCAATCAGATCCCGATGCAATTCCTCCGGACTGACAAAATCCCTGATTGGAACGATCGCTGAGTCCAGAACGGCTGCCGGCTCAATTGACTGAAGCGCAGCTTCATCAATCTGCATTTTCGTCCGCGGTATGTTATTGTTTTCTGAAATTATCTTTTTTTCTTTTGTTTCCATCTCGATCCCACCTATTCCAACATTATAATGAAATTTATTATAAATTGCAACGCTTTCCAAATGCAGATGCTGCTTGTTACCGCCATCAACGCCATACCGACGGTAACTTAATTGTTACTTTTTAGAGTATCACACGATTTTACAAAAAAATAGCCATTTTTTTGAATTTTCTTGAAAACAAACTACTTTTCAGATACAATGCTTAGTAGAAACGCCAATTTACTATAATTTTTGGCAATGATAAGGAGGCAATTATGGCACAGAATCCAATCGTAACAATTGAAATGGAAAACGGCGATATCATCAAAGCAGAGCTTTATCCGGAAATCGCCCCAAATACAGTAAATAATTTCATCTCTCTGGTAAACAAAGGATTTTATGACGGTGTGATCTTCCACCGTGTCATCAGAGGTTTCATGATCCAGGGCGGAGATCCGGAAGGAACCGGTATCGGCGGACCGGGATACAGCATCCACGGCGAATTCTCCAACAATGGTTTCACAAACAACCTGAAACATACACCGGGTGTTCTTTCCATGGCACGTACTATGATGCCAAACTCCGCCGGAAGCCAGTTCTTCATCATGCATGCAGCTGCTCCGCATCTTGATGGCGAATATGCAGGCTTCGGTAAGGTCATCGAAGGTATGGAAAATGTAAATAAGATCGCAGAAGTTCGCTGCGATTACAGTGACCGCCCAATGGCTCAGCAGAAAATGGCAAAAGTAACCGTTGAGACATTTGGTGTAGATTATCCGGAACCGGAAAAATGCTAATTTGTTTGCATGGCTAAAACTTTAAAATAATGAAAGCGTCCCATTTTATTTTTTCTTGTCAGCTAGCAATCGCTTGCCAAGAAAAAATAAAATGGGACGCATTTACGTTACAATGCAAAAATTTTTACGCCATGCCTCTTAACGTCGCCGTGCCCGCGCCTTATATTTCTTCTCGCCGAAGATCCAGAACAGGATCAGTGCGATCAGTGTTCCGATCACCATGCCCACAATGACATCGCTCGGATAATGCACGCCCACATAGAGTCTGGACAGCGAAATTGCAAAAGCCAGAACCAATGCCGGCACACCGATTCCACGCGGACAGCTTTTATAGATCACAACTGCCGATGCAAAAGAAGCAGATGCATGACCGGAAGGGAATGACCAGTCCGGCTGTGCTGCGATCAGGCACTGCAATCCTGCTACCACTTCATAAGGACGGACCCGTGCCACATAATTCTTCAGCAGGAAGTTCGTCACGCAGAGGGAACCCAATAATGCCAGCAGAGAAAGGAGTCCCGCACGTCTGGTCTTTTTGGGAAACAGCAGAACAATGGATAACACGATCCATACGATTCCCGTGTTGCCAAGATTCGTGATGGCGATCACAATCGGATTCAGTGCTTCCATACGCAGATGTTCCTGAATAAAAAGCAGAATCTGCCCATCCCATATATGTAATTGTTGAATAACGGTATCCAGCGTTATCATTGCTCTCTTTCCTTTCCAGATTGTTTTATCAATAAAAAACGTGTGCTATCACACACTTCACCGTAATTTTCCAGTAAAGAAAGTCCCACTGTACAAAAGCAGGTATCAGTGGGACTCCATAATATTTATCAGAATTTAAAGATTGCCACTCCGTATGGTGGGAGTTCGTATGCGAAGGAATACGGTCTTCCGTCACATTCTGATTTTTCAGACTGATAAACAGTCGGACGTTCTGTGCCCTCGCCACCGAATTTTGCATCATCGCTGTTCAGCAATAACGTATATTTTTTCTTTTTCGGTACACCCACACGATAATCCGGACGTGCCATCGGTGTAAAATTGCATACAAACAACAGGTTGTTTCTGCCGGATTTTCCGTGACGAACAAAACTGAAAATACTGCGATATCCGTCATTCGGATTGATCCATTCAAATCCGTCCGGCTGATCATCCAGTTCATACATTGCCGGATATTTTTTATAAATAGTCAGCAGTTCTTTTACAAATGCCTGTAAATGGCTGTGATTTTCATCGTTTAAAAGTTCCCAGTCAAGTTCCCGTTTTTCGCTCCACTCCCGGAGCTGTCCGAAGTCCTGACCCATGAACAGCAGCTTTTTGCCCGGATGTCCCATCATAAACGCATATCCTGCCATCAGATTGCGGTATTTGTCAATGCCAAGTCCCGGCATTTTATTCAACATGGAACATTTCAGATGAACAACCTCATCGTGAGAAAGTACGAGAATGTATTTCTCACTATAATTGTAACTCATGGCAAATGTCATCTTATTATGATTGTCTTTGCGGAAATATGGATCCAGTTTCATGTAATCCAGAAAATCATGCATCCATCCCATGTTCCATTTATAAGTGAAATCCAGTCCGCCGTCCTCGGCTTTTCCGGTTACCATCGGCCATGCGGTGGATTCCTCTGCGATCATAACTGCTCCCGGATTTCTGCCGCAGACCAGTGTATTCAGATGGCGGAAAAATTCAATCGCTTCCAGGTTTTTATTTTCACCGTATTGATTTGGAACCCATTGTCCGGCTTCTTTACCATAATCCAGATACAGCATGGAAGCAACCGCATCCACACGAAGACCATCAATATGATACTTCTCTACCCACAGTAATGCAGAGTTCAGAAGGAAATTCTTGACCTCAGTCTTACCATAGTCAAAAATCTTGGTTCCCCAGTCCGGATGCTCACCTTTTCTCGGATCCGCGTACTCATAGAGGCAAGTTCCGTCAAACTCAGCCAGTCCGTGGGCATCCCGCGGAAAATGCGCCGGAACCCAGTCCAGGATAACACCGATCTTATGTCTGTGCAGGTAATTGATCATATATGCAAAATCCTCCGGTGTTCCGTAGCGGGACGTCGGTGCAAAATATCCTGTTACCTGATATCCCCAGGAACCGTCAAACGGATACTCGGAAATTCCCATCATTTCTACATGGGTGTAACCCATTTCCTTTACATATTTTGTCAGTTCTACTGCCAGTTCACGGTATGTATAAAAGCCGGTGTCTTCCTCATAGCCTGCATGACGTTTCCAGGAACCCGGATGCACTTCATAAATGGACATTGGCTGACGGTACACCTCGTCATCCTTATGTGCCGCACGTGCTTCCATCCATTTTTCATCGGACCATTTCAGCTTACTGATATCTGCGACTTTTGATGCAGTGCCCGGACGCAGTTCCGCATAGTTTGCATAAGGATCTGCCTTATAAAGTTTTCTGCCATCCTGGGTTTCAATGAGATATTTGTACATATCACCAATCTTTACATTGCTGATAAACAGTTCATAAATTCCATTTGGCTCCAGACGTTTCATTTCATGAGAGGTCTCATTCCAGTCATTGAAAGAACCAATGACCCATACACGTTTTGCATTTGGTGCCCATACCGCAAAGTTGACACCCTGCCATCTGCCCTTTTTACATGGATGCGCCCCCAGTTTCATATACATGTCATAATGTACACCTGCGCCGAACAGATACATATCATACTCAGAAATGTTCCCCATAGTGTTTTCCTCCTTAAAAACCACTCACTTTTATTGCGATTATTCAAAATCTTTTTCATGAAGAATCAGATAATCATTCTCATTATATTTCTTTGAGAAAATAGAACCAAACGCCTTCTTGATTCCGCCGCCTTCTGCATTTTCAATCGCCTCATCCACAATATCCTTGACCTCGGCCAGTGTGGTTGCACGCTCCAGTTTTTGGATATTGTTGATACGATTGTATAAAGCGAGTACCCCCATCTGGTCAATGGTGCACTCCATCTCTTTTGCATAAGATTTTCCGAATTCTACCAGTTCATCGATCGTAAAAATAGGGATGTCCACTTTCTCGGTAAATTTCTTTGCAAAACCAAAATCCAGCTGCATTGCCTTGCGGATTCCAGCTCTCGTATCCTCCAGAAGGATCACCATACCTCTTGTATTCTGTTCCATCAACTGAGACATACGGAGTGCGGTCTCACGGTTCAGTTCTCCTGCTTTATCAATGATCAGATAACCACCGTCGATCTGCGGAATCAGTGCCGCAAAATCTTTTCCATTCAATGATGATGCACTGATCTTACCAATCTTGGCATCTTCATTTCCAACTTCTTTCTCAATAGCTTTGATCAGGCTGGTGGCAAATACGGTCTTACCGCTGCCTTCCTCACCCTGGATCAGAATGTTGCCTGTCAAAGATGTAACCGAATTACCAAGTCTGGATTTTGTTCCCAGTAAAATCTGGCTGATCTGATCTTCCATACCCGGAACCGGAAGGAAATAAGAGAACAGTTCTTTCTGTTCTTCCGTCAGCTCATATGCTTTCTGCTCTTCTTTCAGATCATCCGGCAGTTTGATCTCCGGCAAAACACCGGTATCCTGTGAAACCGCTGCTGCTTCGCCTACCGGTACTTCCACATTGGCATTCTCCACAAACATTTGTGTCGCCTGTGCCAGCATTTTCTCCAGTTCTTCATCCGGCGCAGATTCTACCACATGCAGTTCATCCTCATCTGCTTGATCCTCCATGGATACAGATACTGTTTCTGACGCAGCTTCTGTGTCTGTAGTTTCTGCATCTCCTGCTTCTGTATGTCCAGACTCATCCGGAGTTTCTGCACTCACTCTGTTCTGATATGCAGAAAGGTCGGGCATTTCCCTTGTAACACCGGAAATATCAGCTGATGCAGCTGCTGCAATATCCTCTTCTACTACAGAATCAGATGTATCTGTAGATACCGTATCATCGGCTGTATCATCCGCTTCACTGTTTTCCTGTGCCATTTCTCTTGCAAAATCAGAATCAGCTTCCTCAACAACGGAAGTCTCTGCCTGATCAGCGTTGTTTTCTGCGGATGTAGATTTCATAACTGCATCAACATCAGAATCTGTGGATTCTGCTTTTGCTGTTGCCGTTTCATCTTCAGACGATATATCATCCGATGCTTCAACGTTTTCTGTCTCTTCAGGAGCTGCTGCGCTCTCATTTTCTGCCGCTTCTTCATCGGCTGCCTTCATCGCATCACCAGAAGCAAGTTTTGCAGCTACGGTATCTTCCGGAACCGGAAGATCTTCTCCCGGTGTCGCAGACAGAATCGGGATCAGTGTCTTCAGACGCTCCATGATCTGACCGGCTTCCAACAATGCATTTTCTTTGGACATTTCCAGCTTCTTCTGATCTGCTGCTGCCATGGCAGCTTCCGCCGCACGCTTTGTCTTCTTCCACTCTTCCAGTACTTCCTCAATACTTGCCTGTGCAGAAGCGACTTCCTCGGCATCTGCCTTTTCACCGGCATGTTTGATTTCTTTTATCTCACTTTGTGTATCATCTGCATTTTCTCTTACTTCTTCTTTTGCAATATCCTGCTTTTGAGTCTCCTGCTCTTCTTTTTCCGATTCTTCCTGTTCCTTCATTAAAGCATGGAAATCTTTTTTCAGGGAACGGTCTACCTGGGCGTTGATTTTTTCCTGATCAAAAGCATGCTCTGCCTCTTCTTCATGCTCGCCATTCAGATATGGAATATCACTGACAATCTTTTTGATATTTTCCATCGTATCGGCAACGGTTTCTTTTTCTGTAGCATTCATGATCTGACGCATGCTTTTCGCCAGTTCTTCCTGCAGCTTGGAAGTATTAAATTTACTTGCCGTTACAGTTGTCTCCGATGCTTCTTCGGATGCGCACTCCGCTGTCTTTACCATCTCTTTGATGACATTTTTCCGCTCTGTACTCTGCGGCAGACTGATCTCCACCATGCCTTTTTTCTCACGGAACTGCTTGTATTTATCCTCCTGTGCCGGAGTCAACGGCTGATACAGACGCTTCAGATCCAGTGCTTTCTCCACGTATTCACCATCGCCGAACCAAAGGATCAGTTCATCGCAGGTTTCCACACACTTGTCCCGCAGTTCTGCCTGTCCGTACAGAACTGCCAACTCATAAGCCCATTTTTCTGTATATTCATGTTCTTTGAGTTCTTCCAGGATTGCAATACGGTCTGTCAGTGGCTGATCTTTCAGACAGCTAATCTCATAAGCCAGCACATAACGCATATTATCTTTCGGTGCAATCTCAAGGAATTCGTTGTAATATTCCTCTGCCTCATCCACATGTTTTGCCTTAATGGCTACCTCTGCCAGCTGGCACACGATATTTCTGCCAATCGGAGAATGATCATATGCCTGCAGCAATACTTCACGGCATGCATCGTATTTGCCTGTTTTTTCATAAATCTCGCCAACCATGCACAGCGTTGTGCTGCTGCGGACCTTTTTCCAATTGATGGTATCTGCCATCTCCGCTGCTGTTAGATAATCTCCTGCTGCGAACAGATTCTGAATCTGCTCCAGTTTCAGTTTATACTCATACTTATCCACCGTTATTCACCTCATGTCTGTATTTTATTGATTTTTCAGATGTTATTTTTTCTTTTTAAAATTGATATGCTTTGTTTTTGACTCTTTTTCTTCTGCTTTTTCTGCAAATTCTTTCTCTGGATCTTTCATCTTCACCTGATTAGTCACGGTATCCACCGTATCAAGCTCGATATATTCCTTCGTCTGCTCCGGCAGCTGCCGTTTTCTCAGCACATGTTCTACCACTCGTTTTATGATATAGTACAGTACCGCAAAAATCGGTACACCAAACAGCATTCCTATTACACCGAAACTTCCGCCGAAAAGCAGAATTGCAAAAATAACCCAGAACGGTGACAGTCCCGTCGTGTTGCCAAGGATTTTCGGTCCGATGACATTTCCGTCCACCTGCTGCAAAATGATAATGTAGATAATGAAGTAAATTCCCTTCATCGGATCTACCAGAAAAATCAGGATTGCACTTGGAATAGCTCCGATATACGGTCCGAAAAACGGAATGACATTTGTCACACCGACAATTACACTGACAAGTGCCACATACGGCATCCGCAAAATTGCCAGACTTGCAAAGCAGATACACCCGATGATCAGGGAATCAATGATCTTTCCGATAAAAAATCCACCAAACACCTCGTCTGCTTTCCGGACAACTTCCATCACTACGTTGCCGTAACGTGGACGGAAAATTGCATAAATGATTTTCTTTAACTGCCCGATAAATTTTTCCTTTGTCATCAGGACATATACGGAAACGATAAATCCAATGATCACATTAAATATAGCTTTCACCACGTTATAGACACCGGTCGTAATACTCGCAATAAAATCAGACTGCTGCAGTACACTCTTGCGCAGCCATTCCTCCAGATATTTGGACGCATCTGCGATAAATGTATCCAGCGGACCGGCCAGTGGGCTGTCCTGTTTTAAGAAGCGGTCTACCCACTCGGTCAGGTTCTGCACTTTTTCATTCATGCTCAGGACAATATCCTCGATACATACGATCAGCTGCGGTATGATCAGCCAGATCAGCACTACAATGATTGTCAGAAATACCGCCATGGCAAACGCTACCGATGCAGCTCGTATTTTCTGACACTGCTTATGTGTCAGTTCTTCTGACTTCTGTCTGCTTTTTTTATATAAAAAACGTTCAAACCATTTCATGATCGGATTGAGCAGATATGCCACGATCAATCCCACAATAATAGCCTGAAGACTTTGAAAAATCTCCTGAAAACCGGAAAATAACCCGTCAAATCTCAATACCACAAAAAAGATTGCGATACACACCATTACCACCAGAATGGCCGTCAGACCAATTGCCAGGTAAGGGCGGATATCCAGATTTACTTTCTTTTTCTCCGGTTGTTTCTGAGTTGCAGTATATTCTTTTTTTGTCTCTTCCTGCATGCTAAAACTGCCTTTCTAAAAATCCGGGAATCCGGTTGCAGACTCCACTGAAAATATGAAATAAGTATACCATACTTTTTCTGTACATAACAGAATTGTTCACAAAAAAATCAAAAGAATCCCGTTTCCAGGATTCTTTTTGACTTTATTCATCAGATATTTTTCAAGTCGAACGCACGTGAGACTTGGTGCGTGAATCTGGTCAGCGAAAGCTGACATATTCTTCTCAGAATCACTGTACTCTACACTTTCGTTTCTTTTCTGTTTGAGGATCTTAATCTCTGTAATAATTGATCAGGCAGCCTTTCAGAATAATGGTTCTCTCATCGTCTGTCAGATCACCCATTTTCAGTGTGAACGATTTTAACCCGCCGTCTTTTACCACGTATGCCTCGATATCTGTCAGCTTGTCCTCAATGGCTTTGCGTACATTCGGGACAAACAGATAATCACCGTTTGCAAATGGCAGGTCTCCTTCCGGAATCAGGAATGGAAGCATACCCCAGTTGATCAGGTTGGAACGGTAACGTTTTGTTGCATATTCATTTGCAATATTCGCCCATCCGCCTAATACTTTCTGACAGGAAGCAGCCTGCTCTCTGGCGGAACCGTCACCCGGTTTTACTGCAAAAATCGTACTTCCGATACCAAAGTTTTCACGGTTCAGATCCGGATATTTTGTCTTGATTGTCTCGATCACCGGTGCAAGTTCCGGTAATGCTTCCGTCGGTTTTTCACCGTTGACTCTTGCTTTCTCTGCCTTCTGTACTTCTTTCGCACGGCCGACATATTCCGGATCCTTTCTGGACAGGGCAAACTCAGCCAGTGCCAGCGGATTGGAACGGTAGGAAGAAGTCTCGCCGGACGGAATCAGCTCATCTGTTGTAGTAACCGGATCGTGGATCTCAGATACTACTTTCAGTACCAGGTTGTCTGTCAGTGCACTCATTGCCGGCCAGTCTTTGATGTTCGGTCCGAATTTCAGTTCCTGATCCGGATCAGCTACACCCTTGCTGTCAAATACACGGTTTTCATAAATTGATTTATCAAAGAAATATTTCGGTCCTGTATATTCTACATCCAGATCCGTTGCCGGTGTCAGATATCCTTTGTTTGCAGCGGTTGCAGCGATGGAACGTGCATCCATCAGTGCTACGGAAGCGATCTGACCGTTCTGCAGTTTGGAGCCTTCCCGGTTCGGGAAGTTTCTCGTTGTATGACGGATACTGAATCCATTGTTGTTCGGTGTATCACCAGCTCCGAAGCATGGTCCACAGAATGCAGTTTTCATGATCGCACCGGTCTCCATGATCTTCGCTGCTGCACCATTTTTTACCAGTTCCATATAAACAGGCATACTTGCCGGATATACACTTAAGGTAAACTCATCCGGTCCGATACTCTTGCCATTCAGAATGTCTGCTGCTGCACAGATGTTTTCAAATCCACCGCCGGCACATCCTGCGATAATACCCTGATCTACATACAGTTTTCCATTGCGGATCTTGTCACGCAGTTTATATTCTACGGCTCCGTCCAGACTTACCAACGCGTTCTTCTCAACCTCTGCCAGAACGTCTTCCAGGTTTGCATTTACTTCTTCAATCGTATATGTATTGCTCGGATGAAATGGCATAGCGATCATTGGTTTGATTTCGCTTAAGTTCACTTCTACACAGCCATCATAATAAGCAACTTTCTCTGGTTTCAGTTCTGCATAATCTGCAGATCTGCCATGGATATCATAAAATTCTCTGATTTTGTCATCCGTTACCCAGATGGAGGACAGGCAGGTGGTCTCTGTGGTCATAACGTCCACGCCGATACGGAAATCAGCACTCAAAGATGCCACACCAGGTCCGACAAACTCCATAACTTTATTATTCACATAACCGTTTTTAAATACGGCACCGATAATTGCCAGAGCCACATCCTGCGGTCCGACACCTTTCATCGGCTCACCGGTCAGATAGATCGCTACCACACCCGGCATTTTGATGTCATATGTTTTGCAGAGCAGCTGTTTTACCAGCTCCGGTCCACCCTCGCCCATTGCCATGGTACCCAGTGCACCATATCTTGTATGAGAATCAGAACCAAGAATCATTTTTCCGCCGCCTGCCAGCATTTCACGGGCAAACTGATGGATGACTGCCTGATGAGGCGGTACATAAATTCCACCATATCGCTTTGCACAGCTCAGACCAAACATATGGTCATCCTCGTTGATGGTTCCACCAACAGCGCATAAACTGTTGTGACAGTTTGTCAGTACATACGGAACCGGAAATTTCTCCAGACCTGATGCACGGGCAGTCTGAATGATACCGACAAAAGTAATGTCATGGGAAGTCAGCTTATCAAATTTAATCTGCAGCTGTTCCATATTTCCGGAAGTATTATGTGCTTTCAAAATACGATATGCCATTGTACCCGTTGCAGCTTCTGCAGCGGTCACTGTTTTTCCTGTTTTTGCCGCAAGACATGCAGCAGCCTCCTGATTATCTTCGATAATCTCCGTTCCATTGAGCAGATATACACCATTCTCATGTAATTTCATGGTTCTGTGCCCTCCTTAGAAAATTCTTTTTTACACTCTCTGTTGTTCTGTCAGTGATTTTGACAATAATTCTTCTCTATTATAATAAGGTGCCTCATAAAAAGCAAGGTTTTTCACTTCAGTCAATTAAAGTTGTAAATCGTACCATTAATGTTATTCCTTACAGCGGAACGTAAGCTTCACCCGGAAGAGATCATCCTCCAGATCAATCTCAAATTTGCCGCCCATAAGTTCCGTCAGCATTTTTGAGATGGAAAGTCCCAGACCGCTTCCTTCGGTACTGCGGGATTCATCTCCCCGCACAAACCGCTCCGCCAGCGTATCTGCATCCACATTCAGCAGTTTTTCAGAAATATTTTTCATGGTAAAGGTTGCCTCATAGCCATCCTTAGCCACCTCCGCATACACCCGTGTGTCCGGCATCGCATACTTTGCTGTATTATTATACAAATTTCCGATGACACGCCACAGCTGTCTTCCATCTGCATAGATCATCACCGCTTCCTTTGGGAATTTACTGATGACATTCAGCCCTTTCTGCTCCAGTTTTTCATTAAATTCACCACCGGTCTGACGCACCAGTTCCACCAGATCAATGTCATCCATCTGCAGTGTAATATTTCCGGAAGAAATACGGGACACATCCAACAGATCTTCCATTAACTGTTTTAAGCGCATCGCTTTCGATTCCAATACTTCTATATAGGATTCCGCACTTGGATTATCGATTTTTTCCCGGCGCAGCAGACCTATATAATTAATGATGGATGTAAGCGGTGTCTTGATATCATGGGAAATATTCGTGATCATATTCGCTTTCATCCGCTCATCCCGTACGCTTTCACCGATGGCATTGGCCAGACCCTCGCCAATATGATTGATGCCTTCCGCCAACTGATATTCATCGCCCTGATACTCACTCAGATTCAGCTTATAATCAAATTTTCCCTGGGTGATCTGTTCAATACCTTCCAGGATCTTCCTTCGCTGTATCACACGTTGTGAAAAATAGATCAGCGTGAACACCAGGAAGATTGCCAGCAGAATGTATGCCCAGATGTACCCACAGTGAAAAGCCAGATAGGCTATGGCGACATTTGACAGTACAATCCCCCAGATTACCAGAGTCATCCGGTTGCCCAGATAACGGTTATGCATAGTGTCTTTCAGATTGACCAGCAGCCAGTGCAGGTAACTGTTTTCAAAAAATGTATCTGCTTTTACCCGACGCACCAGACTCAGGTACATGCCCATAAAACAGCAATCCGCTAATACGGCAAAGGTTCCTACTATAACCATACGGCTCATAACACCATAACTCTGGCTGTGCACCCGCATGCCAAGTGCCGTCAGGCAGATACTGAACACAAACAACAGCGCAATGGGAATCTCCGTCCGGATCTTGTCAAAATTCGTCAGATGCACTTCCTTATCTTCACTCCGTTTTGCCGCAGCTACTGTCATATAACACAGTCCGATCAGCCACACCACAATACCGACTGCTGCCAGCACAAGACTCCGCTGCGCCCAGGGATACAATTTATCAAACTCCCGCTTTGCCACAGCCAGATCATCCTCCTGTGGGAATTTCACATCCACCGCTACGATCAGACTGAAGTCGCCTTTCTGCAGTTCATTATACTGTGCCATGTTCTGATAATAGTTATTTTCCATTCCGCCAATGTTTGTCTCAAAGCGGAACGTTTTGTTGTTATAACTCAGATACCGTCCGTATTTTACCGCCTGATCATAGGCATCTTCCTGCGTTTTGGTTTCTTTCATATTTGTCACATATGTATTATCCCTAAGATCACCCAGCCAGTAATATACATTGGTATTATTCTGGTCATATTTGTTGTTGTAAACTTTGTAATCCGCAATTTTTTCCGGTGATGCGTTCACGGTCTCCGGACGGTTCTCATCAAATACTCCGTCCGTTTCAAACGCTTCCCGCAGATTCAGATAATCCAGCAGCTGCATCATCTGTTTCGAAAACGTCCGCTCAAAATAACCGGATTCCACGAAAGAAGAATTTTGCAGATCCCCCATATTCAGCATATTCTGATTGACACAGGTACTGAACAACACGATACTGACTGAGGCCACCACCGCCGCAATCATCTGCAGACCGATCACAATGGCTTTTGCCAGTGATGAATAGCGCTTTCTGTTCTGTTCCATCGATTACCTCGGTTCTATTTTTTCAATCTTGTATCCAACTCCCCAGACCACTTTCAGATACTGCGGCTCCTTTGGATTAATCTCTATTTTTTCTCTGATGTGGCGGATATGTACCGCTACTGTATTGTCCGCTCCGATGGCTTCTTCATTCCATATATTTTCGTAAATCTGATTAATAGAAAATACCTTGCCCTGATTTTTCACCAGAAGCAGTAAAATGTTATATTCAATCGGAGTCAGACGGACTGCCTCTCCATCCACACTGACGGACTTCAGATCGTCATTGATCGCCAGTCCGCCGCTCTGAAATACTTTGCTGGACTCTGCCGCGTTGCCCAGCTTTGTATAACGGCGCATCTGGGAATTGACCCTTGCCACCAGTTCCAGCGGATTAAATGGCTTTGAGACATAATCATCCGCTCCTACATTCAATCCGAGAATCTTGTCTGAATCTGCTGTCTTTGCTGACAGCACGATGATTGGCATATTGCTCTCTTCCCGGATTTTTAAGATTGCACGGATTCCGTCCAGACGCGGCATCATTACATCGATGATGACAAGCTGTATCTCTTCCTTGCGAAGTACCTCCAGAGCCTGCACACCATCATACGCCTTAATCACATGATATCCTTCCTGCTGGAGATAAATCTCAATGGAATCTACAATTGCTGTATCATCATCACACACTAATATATTGTTCAACAAAATCTCTCCTACTCCTTTCCAAAGATCAGATCTTTCAACAGCGAACCTGCATCCCGTTTTTCCTTTTTCCGGGCTGTATTCTGTGCCTGCTCTGCCGCAAATTCATCTGCCAGAACCGCCTGACGGATGGATTCTTCATCCGGAAATTCCGGATTTGGATGCACGCTCTCTCCTCCGGAACCATCCGCTGCATCTGCTGTCTGCTCCTGACCATCCGCTTTTGCGTTCTGACTTTCCCTCCATTTAAAATAAGCTGCATTTGTATTGATCTTAATATCCGGTTTTTCCGCCGGTGCCGGTTCGCACAGTATATCCTCCGGTTTCTTTGTTCCGGAATTTTCAAAATACTGCTCATTCACTTTGATTTCCGGACTGGAAGGCGGTGTGTAGATCATGTTTTTTGCATACTGTACTCCGGTTTCCCGCTCAGCATCCAAATCCCTTTTTTTTCGTGCCCGCTCTTTATTGATATCATCAATAATGGACAGGTATTTCTTTGTGTCCGTCAGATCCGCCAGTTGCCCCTGTAATTCGTTTTCATGTGCCTGCAGCTTGTCCTTCTGTTCCCGCAGATCTTTCCGGAACTGCAAAAACAAATCATTCATGGAATCGTTGGTATGATCCATCAGTTCCCGGATCGCACCGATCATATCTGCCGTATAAATGACAGATGCAGCATACACATCCTCCGCGTTTGCATTGGCCGCCTCAATAATTTCATCCCCTTTTTTACGAAAAGCCCGCTCCGCATTGCTTCTGCTCTGCCGTGTCTGCTCATACTGATCCATCATATCGTAAATCCCCTGATTCAGCCGATCCAACAGATTCAAAAACTGCTTGCGGTCTATGATTACTTTATCCGGGTGTCCATTGTATGTTTCACTTTTTGAAAATGCCACATGGATTTCTTTTAATACCCGCTCTACTTTATCTTGTGGGCTCATAGTTTCCTGTCCTCATTCCTTCTTCTTTTCTACTTGAATTTTTATACTTCGATCAGTTCATACTGGTCAGTACCAAGACCAATCTTGACCGCATGCTCGATGCAGCTTCTCCAGTTTGTATCCGGATGTGTAAAATAGAAATGATCGTGTCCGTGTCCGCAGTCACATTCTCCGTGCTCATGTTTATGCTGCTCTATATTTTCAGCCAGCACACTGTTTGACAATACCGGCTGCTGATTACACAGATCCGCGCAAGCCATGTCCAGAGCTACCGGATCAAAAGATGCCAACATACCAACGTTCGGAATGATCGGGCGGTCATTTTCTGGATGACAGTCACAGTTCGGTGACACATCACAAATCAGTGAAATATGGAAACACGGACGATCCTTGCAGATTGCCAGCGTGTACTCTGCCATTTTGCAGTTTAAGATATCATTGGACTCGGAAAGCCCCGGTGTCACTGCATCTTTCGGACAGACACCAACACATCTGCCGCAGCCCACACATTTATCATGATTGATCTGTGCTTTGCGTTCGTCAATGGTAATGGCATCGTGGGCACATACTCTCGTACACATACCGCAGCCCACACAGAGTCTTTTGTTCACATATGGCTTGCCTGCACTGTGCTGCTCCATTTTTCCTGCCCGGGATCCGCCGCCCATACCGATATTTTTGATGGCACCGCCGAAACCGGTTGACTCATGTCCTTTGAAATGGGTCAGGGAGATCAGGATATCCGCATCCATCAGCGCACGGCCGATCTTTGCCTCTTTGACATACTCGCCCTCCACCGGAACAAGTACCTCATCGGTACCTTTTAGTCCGTCCGCGATGATAACCGGGCAGCCGGTAGCATACGGAGTAAATCCATTCATATATGCAGTCTCCAGATGATCTACCGCATTTTTACGGCTTCCTACATACAGTGTATTACAATCTGTCAGAAACGCTTTTCCACCCTGTTCTTTTACGATATCTGCAATGACTTTTGCATAATTCGGGCGCAGAAATGCCAGGTTTCCATATTCTCCAAAATGAATTTTGATTGCTGCATAATGATCCTGAAAATCAATGTTTTCGATACCAGCAGTCTTTACCAGCCGTGCCAGCTTCTGCATCAGATTTTCTGTAAAACTTGTTTTAAATGATGTGAAATATACTTTTGATTTTTCCATTGTTCTAACTCCTCGCTTAATAGATGCACTTAGCAATCCGTATAATCAATATTTTTTGGGAAGTGACATCCACTTTCAGTTTACCATAATCGCTCTTTTCTTTACAGTTAAAATTTTCTTAACTCCATCCCCATTTGACGTTATCTTCAAGTCGAACGCATGTGAGACCTGGTGCGTAATTCTGGCCAGCGTAAGCTGACATATTCATCTCAGAATCACTGCACCGCTACACCTCAGAAGTATTTCTCGCCAAAAAAGATGTTTTCCTGTATAATGCTATGGAAATCATTTTCAATATTGTTTTAATATGAAACAGAAAGAGAACCCAAATTTATGGAAATCATTCGTACTTATGGAAATATCATAAAAAAATATGCTCCGGATCATCCACTGGCCGCTTTTCGCATGATCAAAGCCGGTCTGGCACTGGAGCAATTTCGCAGCCGGAACCTTGCTGATAAGAAATTGCCAGGTGCTTACCAGTATCTGAACACCTATGCCGTAGGGGAAGTACTGGAAGCGCTGAAACATCCGGAGACTTCCGTCTGGGCAAATATTTTTGCCCCGGTGGAGCTGCTGCAATGCTTTGGTCTGCACAGCCTGTCCATCGAATGTCTGTCTTCATTTCTGTCCGGATTTACCATTGAGGACTATTTCCTTGACTATGCGGAAAATGAAGGACTGGCCTCCACACTGTGCTCTTATCACAAAAATTTCATTGGTGCCATCGACAGCGGCATTATCCCGCCGGCGGCCTTTGCGGTCACCACGTCAACCATCTGTGACGGAAACGTCAACACGTTCCGACATCTGTCTGAAAAGCATCATGTACCGTCTTTTCTGCTGGATATCCCACAATGTGATACACCGAATGCGGCAGCATACGTTACCGGGCAATTAAAAGAACTGGTCTCCATGCTGGAGGATACCTTCCACAAAAAATTCCAACCGGAAGAACTGACCGCTGTACTGCAGCGGGAAAATGAATCGAAAGCCTGCTATGAACGGTTTTTAAAGCACATGCAGACCCACCATTATCCGTCCACACTGACACTGCAGATGTATATGCTGTTTGCCTCCCACATGAATATCGGAACACCGGAAATCCTGCATTTTTATCAGCAGATGGAAGCTGAAGCGGCCGCTGCTCCGGAATTTCACGGAACTAATATTCTCTGGGTGCATCTGCTGCCTTACTATCAGGAAACATTACGGAAATACTTCAATCTGTCGGATAATTACCAGATTCAGGCCATTGAGATGAACCTGGATTACCGCACACCACTGAACACGGAACATCCACTGGATGCACTGGCGGAAAAAATGGTTCAAAATATCTACAACGGACCATATGAACGCAAAGCAAAACTGGTATCTGAACTGGCACAGGATCTGCATTCTGACGGTGTCATCAATTTCTGTCACTGGGGCTGCAAGCAGTCCTCCGGCGGAGTCATGCTGTTGAAAGAAGAACTGGACCGGCAAAATATTCCGCTCCTGGTTCTGGACGGCGATGGCATGGATCGCCGCAACAGCCACGACGGTCAGATCCGCACCCGCTTTGAGGCATTTCTCGAAGTACTTCGACAAAGAAAGGAGGAAGCATAATGCTGGCTTATTTTTGCAAATATGTTCCGGAAGAATTATTTCAGGCTTTCGGTACGAACATCACCTGCATGGAACCTCATGTCACAACTTTCACCCAGGCAGATGCCCTGATGCATCCGAATATGTGCTCTTTTTCCAAAGCGGTTCTGGAAGAATTTGAAAAACAGGATTATGACGGAATGATCTTCACCTCCTGTTGTGACAGTTCCCGCCGCCTTTATGATATTCTCCGTCACCTGTTTCCGGACAAATTTTTCTTCTGCCTGGATCTGCCCCGCAAGATCAATGACTTTGCCGTCACGCTTTACACCCGGCAGCTGGAAAAGCTTATTGACGCTTACACTGCTTTTTCCGGGAAAACATTTTCTGAAGAGAAACTTCTGGAAATCTGCAGGAAACGTGCCACAGAGCAGAAACGTACAAATGTTTCTCGGGATTTCGATGCATCCACCTGGCAATCAGCAGCTATTGTTGATCACTCACCAGCCCCAACAATTTCAACGAATGACTCGTCCACATCTTCACAGGATGGCAAACTCCACATCGCCCTGGCCGGTGCCCGCCCCGGATCCGAGATCCGGCAGCTGATCGCAGATCATCAGGCTAAAGTCATTCTGGATCTGACCTGCACCGGCATTCAGCGCAACTATGACCTGCATGCAGCACAAATCCTCCCCGCCTACGCACATGCCCTGCTGGATCAGCTTCCCTGCATGCGCATGGCTGCAGCCTCCAACCGGCAGAGGATTCTGGAAGCTTATGAAAAACGCATAGACGGCATTATCTATCACACCGTCAAATTCTGTGATATCTACGCCTATGAATATACAAAACTGCACGAGACCTCCGATCTGCCGATTCTGAAAATAGAAACTGATGCCACCGCTCAATGCGCCGGTCAGATTCTGACCCGTCTGGAAGCATTTTTAGAATCCCTTCGTGTAAAAAAAGGAGAAAACATGTTATTTAGAAACAAACGACAGTCGCCGGAAAGCAAAGGCATTCCCCGGCAGACAGCTGATAACAGTTCAAATAATAAAACTGCAGCCGCAGACCATCCCGCAGCAGCTTCCGCTTCTGCACCGGTCTATGTCATGGGCATTGACAGCGGCTCCACGTCCACCAATGCAGTGATTTTAAACCAGAACAGGGAACTGATCGCATCTGCCGTCATCCGCACCGGTGCCAAAAGCGGCGAAAGTGCACAGCGCATTTTGAAAGAGATTTTAGAAAAAGCCGGACTGCAACGCTCTGACCTGATAAAAATTGTGTCCACCGGTTACGGCCGTGTCAGCATTCCTTTTGCCGATGAAAACGTAACCGAGATCAGCTGTCACGGAAAGGGAGCTCATTATCTGAATCCGCAGATCCGCACCATTCTCGATATCGGAGGACAGGACAGTAAAGCCATCCATCTGAATGAAAAAGGAGATGTCACCGATTTTGTCATGAACGACAAATGTGCAGCCGGAACCGGTCGTTTTCTGGAAATGATGGCACGCACACTGGAAGTTGATATTGAAGATCTTGGAGTGCTGTCTCTGAAGTCCACAGAAAACATCGAAATCAGCAGTATGTGCTCCGTATTTGCAGAATCCGAAGTCATTTCCCTGATCGCGCAGAACAAGGAGACATCAGATATCGCGCACGGCATCCATATGGCTATTGCCGCAAAAGCGATTTCCCTGATGCGCCGCGTCGGACTGGAACCGGGTTATATGATGACCGGTGGTGTCGCCAAGAATCCGGGTGTGGTCAAAGTGCTGGAAGAACAGCTGAAAGCACCGCTTTATATCTCCGGTGAACCGGAGATCGTCGGGGCGCTGGGTGCGGCACTGTATGGTCTGGAACGTGTGCTTTGATTTTCTAGCTTCTTTTGTGGCTAAGTTGTAGATTTTGAAAAAGAGAGCAGGCTGTTTTGTCTCAGTCGCTAGCAATCGCTCCTTGAGAAAAAACAGCCTGCTCTCTTCTATTTACGTTTTATATTTATACTTTTACATGGCAGTTTTTAAAAAATACAATATAGCGTACAGCAAAATAATTAGCTCTTTTCATTTATGCCCTATAACATCAACTACATCATACGATTTTCATAGTCTTGTAATTCGTGGAAAATATTATCAATAAATACAATGTCTTCCTCTATTCGATATAACATAAAATACCGATGTGACAAAAAATTAATACGCCTATACCCAAACATTTGTAAACGTGGATTTTCACATAATTTAAGACTTTCTGCCACTTGTACCAAACTCTTTTTTGTTGCTTCAAAATCATTCAGAACACTTTGTGCTGCCTGAACGTTTTTCTTTTCAAAAAGCAGGTACTGGATAAACCGATCAAAATCCTTTTCTGCATCTGATGTAACAACAACTTTATAACCCATACCGATTCCTCATTTCTGCAATCACATCATCCGCATCACGATAATCACCCTGGTTTGCATGCATACGTGAAGTCTCAAGTTTATCCATAAATTCACTTTCAGAAAGAGTCCTATACGGATTAATCGTTTTTTTCTTTATCTCAAAGGGGAATCCGTCATTTGCTATTGCCTGCACCAAAAATATTCTAATCGCAGTTGTAGTGTCCATTCCAAGATCTTTAAACAACATATCTGCTTTTGATTTTATTTCGTCATCAACTCTTACCTGTATTGTACTTGCCATTCTATCTGCTCCTTTCCAACTTTTCTTAATTATATATCTATATAATATACACTTCAATACATTTGTATTGATTTTGCATTTCTTTCTCAGTTATTTAGATATTCAAAAATCTATATATTTTCAAAATAAACACAACCCGAAAGTCCGCAAACTTTCGAGTTGTGTTTTCTGATATGATAACAATTCATACTTGCTTTAAAATATTTAATTTACCCCATCTGAATCAAATTTATCTGACTTTCCCCAATTGCAATGTTCACATAACGTGCGTAAATTAAACTCTACCGTTTTCCCACCCTTTGCTATTGGTTTAATATGATCAACATGCAGTTTTACTCCATCCGCTGCTGATCTTCCACACAGTACACAACGGAAGCCGTCTCTTTTTAAAATATCATACCGCAAAGAGTCAGACATAGTTCTTCGCTGATATTCTTTACTTTCTCGAATTTTTTTACTTTCTATCGCTTTTTGAAAAGCCTTTTCTAATTCATAGGAAAAAAATCTCTTATTCTGTGTATACGAATTCTGCCCTTTAGGACTCGTGTACAACTTATAACAAATAATCTCTATATTCTGAGGCGGATTTTTTTCAATTAAATTACATAGTTCCAGCTCCACTTCATGATATCTTTTCCATGAAAGTTTTAATTTTTTTACATATTCTTCATCTGCAAATCCGTGTATATTTTGTAACTCACTATCATATGATTTTTTTAAAGTAGCATTTTCCAAGAGATATGCTTTTTTTTGTCTGAGTTCGCTCATATTCAACTCAACCATTTGTTGGAAATATGCATCCAAATCAAATTTATCAAACATCTGTTTTGTGTTTAAAGTTTTTGAATATACAATTTTAGATGATACATTATTAAATTTGTATTCCTTATTCAGTCTCGTTATATCGGAATACCGTTTACTTGTCTCTACCACTTTAGGCTCATACTGCTTATTTTGAATTCTTCCTATGCAAAAAGCAATTATACAAATAGCAACTATACATAAACCTATTGAAATTACAATGATAAAATCATTCTCTCCCATTACATTCCCATTTCTATATCAACTTTATGACTTTATCGTGTCATATTCGTCATTCAACACTTCCGCCAGCTTATGAATCGTGTTGGATAATGTCTCATAACAAATCCCGTAAGTCACAAGTTCCGCCCCATACGGATCCAAGATCTCCAGCTCATCGCCGGTCAGATCTGTCAGCACTTCCACATTCTGTGCACCTTCCATCTCCAGCACTTTTTCTTTCGCTGCCTGATCAAATGTCAGTATCAGCGTTGTATCCCCAAAATCGTTCTGTTCCAGCTGGCTGGACATATAATTTTCCAATGCAATGCCGTTGCTGATCATCACGGCCTCTGCCTTCTGATTCAGCGGCTCTGGGAATAATACCACAAAGCCCCGCGCCAATATCTCCACCGGGAATTTCAGATGTTCCCGCTGCAGGAGCGCAGCAGCCATCGGTTCCCGACAGATTGCACGTTTCCCCACAAAAATTATCTTCTCGATCCTATCCAAACTTCCACCTCTTGTAAAGCGGACATTCGCAATCCGCTTTCGCTACTTGCTCATGAACGCAGTCGCTTTGCGACCTGTCAGTGGGAGCTTTTAACTCCCACTGACATAAGCATCCCCCTTACCCACCGCTTAGTGCTCTACGCACTTGAAGTAGGGGAATGCTTATTCTGCGTTCAGACTATAAATTGCTCTCTATACTTCAATCACCTGATGTCCGGCTGCCTTCAGCAGACGGTTCATGATCGCATGTCCGATCCGCGGTGTTGCAAAACTTTCTGAGAAAATGACATTGACATCCATCTCGTCAAAATCACGCAGGATTGCATACAGATGCTGTGCGATACTGTCCTCATCCTGACGGCTTCCAATGCTCTCGATCACATCACCGATATACTGTGCCCGGCTTTCATCCGTACAGATGATACCGACCTTTTCACCTTTTTCCCGGTGTTCTATAGTCAGCTCGTTAATACGCATCACAACAGCCTCTGCCTCACCGGAGACAATGATCAGATTTGCTTTCGGTGCATAATGACGATACTTCATCCCCGGAGCCTTCGGATGTACATTCGGATCCGTACTTACAAATCCCGGATCGTCCTTTACTGCACCGATCACCTCCGCCAACATATCTTTTGTAATATAACCCGGACGCAGGATCATCGGAATTTCTTCACTCAGATCGATGATCGTAGACTCAATGCCGATACCTACGGCTCCGCCATCCAGGATCATCGGAATCTTGCCGTTGAGATCCTCATAGACATGTTCCGCCAGTGTCGGGCTTGGTCTGCCGGATGTATTCGCGCTCGGTGCAGCGATATAACCGCCACTTTCACGGATCAACGCCAGTGCAGTCGGATGGGATGGCATACGGACAGCCACCGTATCCAGTCCACCGGTGGTCTCATATGGCACCGCTTCGCTTTTCCGGAAGATCATGGTCAGCGGTCCCGGCCAAAATGCATCTGCCAGTGCCTTTGCCTGCGGCGGAATATCCGCAGTGATCTTATCCAACGCCTCAAATTCAGCAATATGTACAATCAATGGATTGTCAGACGGACGCCCTTTTGCTGCATAAATTCTTTTCGCCCCTTCCGGCAGTAATGCGTCTGCTCCCAGTCCATATACCGTTTCTGTCGGGAAACCAACCAGCCCGCCTGTACGGATAATTTCAGCGGCTTCCCGTATAATAGTCATATCCGGATGCTGTGCATCCACTTTTTTTACCTGTGTCAGAATTTTATTTTCCTGATGATCATTTAATGTACTCATAGGTAACAGTATACCACAAAAGATTTTACTTGTCAGCACCTGTCACCTGCGAGTATACTCTAGGTATGCTCGTACACAAATGAGAAGTGTAACGCGCGTCTGAATTAATTTAAAGAAAGAATGAGGGTTTTGAAATGGCTATTACAAAAAGTTCTTTTGGAATCACAAGTGACGGCGAAGAAGCGTTTCTTTATCGTCTGGAAAACACATCCGGTGCTTATGTGACCATTACCAGCTTCGGTTGCCGCATTGTCAGCATCTGCGTACCGGACAGAGAGGGCGAATTACGTGATGTCTGCCTTGGCTATGACACACTTGCAGAATATGAAAAGGACACCGCAAGCTTTGGTGCCGTAGTAGGAAGACATGCAAACCGCATTGAAAAAGGTGTCTTTATTTTAAATGATAAAACTTATCACCTTGCCGTCAACAATGGACCAAACCATCTGCATGGTGGTATCCGTGGTTTCCATTATTACAACTGGGAATCCGCACAGTCCGGCAATTCTGTTCGTTTTACCCGTGTCTCACCGGACGGTGAAGAAGGTTATCCGGGGACACTGACCATGAGCGTCACTTATTCCTGGAGTGAAGATAATGAACTTTCCATTTCCTACGAAGCATCCAGTGACCAGGATACCGTATTCAACACAACCAACCATTCCTATTTTAATTTAAATGGTGAAGCATCCGGTTCTGTGTTGGAACATCTTCTGATGATCAATGCAGATTCATTCACTGAGACGGACGAGAATGATCTCACCACCGGCGTGATCACCGATGTAACCGGTACACCATTTGATTTCCGAACACCAAAACCGATCGGGCAGGATATCTTTGCCGCGCATCCGCAGCTAAAATATTCCAAAACATACGATCACAACTTTGTATTAAACGGCAGTGGTTTAAAAGAGGCTGCCACTTTATATGCAGAGGAATCCGGCATCCGTCTGACCTGCTTTACGGATCAGCCTGGGGTACAGTTGTATGTACCGGCGCAGTCTCCTGCTGCGCATGGTAAAAACGGCATTGCTTACCCGGCTTACGGAAGTGCATGCCTGGAGACACAGCATTTTCCGAATGCAACCAGCCACCCGAATTTCCCTTCTGTTATTTTGAAAGCAGGGGATACCTTTAAATCAAAAACATTATTTCATTTTTCCGTAACATCTTCCAAACGATAAGGAGTGATTTTTGATGTCAATGGAACATTATCGTGCTGCCCAAAAGGCAGGAAAAAAAGACTTGCAAACACGAACTTCACAGAAACTTCCTGTTGAAATGCCTGCTCTGGATACTATTCTGGAACATGTAGACATCAGTGGTGAAGTCCCTCTCGGACTGGTAGATATTCCTACAGAACTCATTGTCGGTACAAAGACCTGTGGGCGCGCTTCTTCTTTTGCGCCCAACTTTATGCCGATCCTTGGAGAAAGCACAGAGTTTGCGGCTAAATGGTCTTCCCTGTGTGATGCACACTTAAAGGAAGGTATCCGTGATCCTATCGTGGCATACGAATACATGAATCATTATTATATCCAGGAGGGCAACAAGCGTGTCAGTGTCCTGAAATATTTTGATGCCATCAGCATTCCGGGCTATGTGACCCGCATCATTCCTGCCCGTGAGGATACACCGGAAAGCCGTATTTACTACGAATTTCTTGATTTTTACAATGCCACAAATATCAACTACTTGTTTTTCAGCAAGGAAGGCTCCTATGCACATCTTGCCTTTCACCTTGGCCACCGCCGATATGAACGCTGGAGCATGGATGACCGGATTCTGTTCCGCTCCTGCTACAACCGCTTTGCTGACGCTTTCAAGGAACTTGGCGGTGACAAGCTGAACATGACTACCGGCGACGCACTGCTCATCTATCTGGATCTGTTCGATTACAGCCAGCTGGTGGATGAGACACCTTCCGCGATCAAGGAAAACCTGCGGAAAATGTGGGCGGAATTTGAGCTGAAAAATGCCCAGGAAAAACCTTCCGTCAAATTTGATCCGGCACCGGAACAAAAGAAGAATATCCTGACCAAATTTCTGACAGCCTCTGAAGAAGAAGATGTCACACACATTGCCTTTATCAACAAGAAAACACCGGAGACCTCCAGCTGGACATATGCCCATGAACTTGGACGACTCTATTTGAAAGATGCGTTCCATGGCCGTGTACGCACGAAAGCCTACGACAATATTTCTGATACAGAAGATGCTGTGGCAGCTATCGAACAGGCCATTGCAGACGGAAATGAAATGATTTTCACCACCTCACCGGAATTTTTAAGTGCCAGCCTGCGGGTAGCAGTTAACCATCCGGAAATCAAGATCCTAAACTGTTCCCTGAATGCCTCCCACAAATATATCCGTACTTATTATGGACGAATGTATGAGGCAAAATTTCTCATCGGCGTTCTGGCCGGTGTGATGACAGACACGAACAAAATCGGTTATATTGCAGATTACCCGATCTTCGGCATGACAGCCAATATCAACGCTTTTGCCCTGGGTGTCAAAATGGTCAATCCAAAAGCAAAAATTTATCTGGAATGGTCCACGCTCAAGGAAAATGAACATATTGATCTCACCGCAAAGTTATATTCCCTGGGTGCAACGTATATCTCCCATCAGGATATGATCATTCCACGAAAAATCTCCCGCCAGTTCGGACTGTTCCGGGTCAATGGTGAAACACCGGTAAACCTGGCATTTCCTGCATGGAACTGGGGAAAATATTATGAACGTATCATCCGTAATGTGCAGAACGGTATCTGGAATACAGAAGAAAAATCCGATGCAAACAAAGCACTTCACTACTGGTGGGGCATGTCCGCAGATGTCATTGATGTAATCTGGTCTTCCGCAGTCCCTGACGAAACCCGCCATCTGCTGGATACATTGCGCAATGCCATCCGGAATTACGATTTCAACCCATTTGATGGAATCCTTCATGCACAACAGGGACTGATTTCAAAGGATGCCAATCACACACTGACTCCACGGGAAATCATTTCCATTGACTGGCTGCTGGATAACATCATTGGCCGGATTCCGACTGCCAACGAGCTGCGGGAAGATGCACAGAATGTGGTACGTCAGGAAGGCATTCGCAAGGAGGAACCTACGACATGAGAATTTTAGCTGTTTCAGACACAGAATCCACAGCACTTTGGGATCACTATAACAGTAATAAGATTACCAATACCGATCTCATCCTCTCCTGCGGGGATTTGAATCCGCAATACCTGTCCTTTCTTGTCAGCTGCACGAATCTCCCGCTGCTGTATGTGCACGGCAACCATGACGAGAAATATGATCAGACACCACCGGAAGGATGCATCTGCATTGATGATAAAATATATGTACACGAGGGCATCCGCATCCTCGGACTGGGTGGATGCATGCCCTACAAACCGGGAAAATATATGTATACAGAGAAAGAAATGAAACGACGCCTGTTACATATCAAACATCAGCTGATTTTCTACCGGGGCTTTGATATCCTGCTGACCCATGCGCCTGCACAGGGATTGGGAGACGGCGATGATCATGCTCATCAGGGATATCAGACATTTCTGGGTCTGCTGGACAAGTATCAGCCCAAATATATGGTACATGGACATATGCATCTGCAGTATGATCATTCCCTGCAGCGCACTATGCAGTACAATAACACCCAGATCATCAATGCGTATGAGAAACACTCCTGGGAATATTAGTGTTTCTGATAAAAAGTTAATATCTTAATACGAAAATGAAGAGTTCTGTCAGGCCGCCAGACGTTCACTGCCCCTGACAGAACTTTTATTAATGCTCCACCAGATACGCGCAGATCCCCTTCTGCAAGGCTTCCACCAGTTTTTCCTGGTATGCGGCACTTATCAGCAGACTTTCTTCTTCCGGGTTTGAGAGGAATCCGCATTCCACGATCACCGTCGGTGCGGAAGTATTTTTCAGAATATAATAATCGGAGTTTGCTTTTGCCACTCGATGATTCTGTGGATCCACATTGCCGATCAGACTCTTTTGCAATAGTTCCGCAAGCATTTTTCCTTCTTTCGATCCTTCGTAATAAAACACCTGCGCTCCTTTTACAGAACTGTCTGTGTAGCTATTCTGATGGATACTGATCACTGCATCCGGCTGTTCGGAATTCATCTTTGCTACACGCTGCTTCATGTCCGATATTTTTTCATTTGTTGCATTCGCATCTGCCAGATTCCGATCATCGGTCCGGGTCATGATGACCCGGATATTCTGCCTCTCAAGGTGCTTCTTCAACTTCAGAGCGATCGTCAGATTGACTTCTTTTTCCTTTGTTCCCGCGACACCGATCTTCCCCGGATCGTTTCCGCCATGTCCGCTGTCTATACATACCGTATATTCTGCCCGTTCCGCCTTCTTTGTCATAACTGCGAACTGTGCCGACCCGGACATACGGATTCCCGCAATCACCAGCACGGTCAATAAAATTCCTATGCTAATCTTTCTTTTCAAAAAAACCCCGAATACCTGTAATCTTACTTACAATGTATTCGGGGAATCTTTCATCTATACGTATCTTCGCAAACAGGCTTCCTGTCAAATACACACTAGAATTCTTACTGCTGCATTGCTTCCGCGATCGTATCCCAAATGGTATTTTTTTCATATCCAAGCTTCCAGAAGGATGCGCCTGCCAGATGATTCTCTTTCATCACATTCAGTTTTTCTCCGATGGATTTCTGATCCTCCACCCAGATTTTGTAGGTTTTTCCATCATACTGATACTCTGCGTAATACTGTCCACAGTCTTCCAGCCATTCCAGATTGACACCGTTTGCTGCCACGCGGCTGTCCACTTCGCTCATACTTACCGCTTCACTGCTGATCGAATAACCTCTTAATGCATCTTCCTCACTGATTTCCGCATCCGTACCTTCAGCCACCGGTGTCAGCTCCCAGACTCTGGTGTAGAACGGCACGCCAAGAATCACCTGCTCTGCCGGAACTTCCTCCAGCGTATCCTTGATTCCCTGCTCTACAAATCCGATGGATGCCACGGAACCTTCCTCTGATCCGTTATAATGCTCGTCATATGCCATCACAACGATATAATCTGCAAACACAGCCTGTTCTTCCCTGTCATAATAGGCGTTATAAGCTGCCGGTACATAATTGTCCACAGACAGCACCAGATCATTATTTTCACACTTGATGGACAGTTCGCGGATAAACTCCAGATATCCGTCCGCTGCCTCTGCCGGAAGCAGTTCAAAGTCCAGATTGATGCCATCCAGATCGTATTTTATTGCCTCTGCCACCAGATTATTGACCAGATTATCTCTGCTGGATGTCAGACTGAACACACTGGTATCGTCCACATCCTGGTTTTCCAGATTGCTGACCAGTCCCCAGACTTCTATCCCCTGCTGATGACAGTAATTTACATAATCCTGGCTGCACAGAGACATAATACCGCCATTGTTGTCATTCAGATAAAACCAGGTCGGTGAGATCACATTCACACCCTTGGTCTTGCCAAGCACCGCTGCTACATTTGCATTCGCGGCCTGCGTCGTTACCTGATGCCATGCCATATTGATCCGTGATTCACGACTGATATGGGAAAATACCGGCTCCGTAAAATTATGATCATACAGCACATCCTGTTCTCCGCCTATGGTCTTGGATTTTACATAACCGATAAATCCGTCCTGGCTGCATACCTTACTCCAGGAGCCGGCAGTATCCAGTACAGTCACCAGATCGCCTTTCTTCACTTCTGTCAGGATAGGACTCTTCACGCCGCCCTTCTGCCGGATCTGAGTCTTTTTCTTAATGCTCTGGTATGTCACATCATCCCAATGATCCGAGATCACAACACGATTCGGATCCTCATAGGATTCATAATGGATATCCGTATATTTTTGTACAAAGCTCATGGACAGATACATCTCACCGTCCCGTAGCAAAGCGATCACGTGATCTGCTGTCTGCGCCGTCTTTCCCAGCAGATAGGACGCTGTATCCGGTGTCACATTGATAAGTCCTTCCGGCGTAACATAACGCAGCACCTGCTCTGTCGCATCCCAGTAAAACCGTTTGTTCAGATATTTGTGTACAATCCGGTAATCCATATACACTTCATCATTCTGCAGGATTGCTTTCTGCTCCATCTTTTCATTGTCGAAAACGACAAACATTTCGTCCTCCTGCTCCAGTTTGTAATACTTGCTGTAATCTGTAACTTCCTTGGAAGCCGAATATTTTTTCAAAAAAGTGGTCAGTCCGATGATCGCGATCACCACAATGATCAGCAGCGCCACTGCCATCACCAGAATTGCTTTCTGTCTTTTCCTATTGTGCGCCTGTCTCTGCGAAGCCATTGCTTCCTCCTTTTCTTCTGCATATATTACCAGATTTCCTCCGAAAAAGTTTCGGAATATGTCTGCCTGTTACAAAGTCTTTGCAATCAGTATACATGAAAAAAAAAGGCGATGCAACCTTTCTGAGCCAGACTTATTCAAGTCGAACGCTCGTGAGACTTGGTGCGTGATTCTGGTCAGCATAAACTGACATATTCATCTCAGAATCACTGCACATCCTCGCGGAGCGTTTATCTCAGTCGGAGATTGAACTCCCACTGAGAATGATTTGCTATTACTCTCCACTTGCAAAAGTGGGAGTGTCAACTCAGACTGAGATAAATGCTTTAGATTTCCCTCCACGGGTTCGATATAGCACCCAAAAAATCCACTGTTTTATGGTAACATGCGCCTTTTTTCCTGTTTTGCAGGGTTTTCCGGTATTTGAGAAATCCTGCTTTTTATTTTTTTGTAATTTTGTCAAATCTCACTTGGGACAGTGCACCCTGCCGGAACACATAATCCCTCATATAATTCGTGTCTTCCCGGACACACATGACCTCTGACACTTCCACAGAACTGCTTGGAAACCCCTCCAGCCAGATAGAAATGCCTTGTTGTTCATAATTTTGGAGTTCGATCAGAAGAGTCTGTCCGGAATCTGCATATCTTTGCTGCATAAAAATACCTCTTCTCTGACCTGTGCGGAAGTAAGTCGTGATATACAAATCCGCCAATTATTCTTTCACTTGATTTTACCGGTCTTGCTGTGTGTGAATGCACTGTCCTGCCCCTGGAACGCCACCGGCTCTGATACTGTCTTCGTCTTTATCTTTCCTTTTACCTCCGTATTTTTTAGTACCTGCAAAACCTGCAGGATTTTTTCTTCCACCGGCTTTTGCTCTGCATGCAGCTCAGTGCCGTACATTCCCCCTTTCCTCGATTGTCAGTTCTGTGATTTTCACATATACTAACAAAAACTGTTCTGAAAGAGTCCTCCGATACAGACAGCGTTTTTTTCCTGCAGATATCAGGCTGTATGGTCAGATAATCCAACGAAAACTATGATATTCCTGCCTGTAATCTGCCCATAACAAAAACAGCAAAAATCTGCCTCTCAAACTATTTTCTACACAAATTCTGGAAAAACTTAGAAAGGTGTATCACCTTAGATCGATCAACGGGAAAATCCCTCTGCAGCAGCTGCATCTTTTAATGTACAGAATTGTACGATGCATGGACTTTAAGAAAATCTGCTGCACTATGTGGTCTCTCTGTCCGTATACACGGATAACTCATGTAATATATATACCACATGTATATCAAAAATTCAACTGTTTTCGTCGTTTTTATATATTTTTATATCTTTGGATACATTATGATGAAGGGAGCACCTTTTTTTATGAGCAAACGTAGCAGCGTAAACATTTGCCTTCTTGAACCAAGATAAATCTGGCAGTAATTTCATAGATTGTTTATGAATGGATGCTTGACGAAAAACACAAGATTATATATACTTTTCTAACAGGTAAAAGGAAGTGATAGCATGAAAATTGAAAAAATGAACGATCATCAGATTCGCTGCACACTTACCAGCGAAGATCTGGCTACACGCAATATAAAATTAAGTGAACTCGCCTATGGCTCAGAAAAGACCCGCGCTTTATTCCGGGATATGATGCAGCAGGCTGCCATGGATTTTGGATTTGAGGCAGAGGATATTCCATTAATGGTAGAAGCCATTCCGCTTTCCTCTGAAAAAATTGTTGTCATCATCACAAAAGTAGAATCTCCGGATGAATTGGATACACGATTCTCAAACTTTACGCAATTTGAGACCGAGGAAGATGAATCAGATGACGGTCTTCCGCTTGATCTGGATGCCGATTCCATTGATACATCCGATGTTGATGACACTGCAACGCAGTTTCTGCAGCTTCTGCAGCGTCTGAGACAGGAACAGAATGCTTCCAAAACAGAAGAAAAAGAAACGACAGAAACAGACAGAGAACTGCCATCCAATCTGATCCGCATGTTCACCTGTGCTGATCTCGATGCCATTATTCTGGCTGCTGAGGCACTGCATGGTTTTTATCAGGGCAAAAATACATTATACAAAGATCCTCAGGAACACACCTATCATCTGATCGTACATCAGAGTCAGCATACGATTTCTGAGTTTAACCGTGTAATCAACCTGATCTGTTCCTATCTGAAACCACAGAAATATACGGCAGGACTTCAAGCTTTTTATGAGGAACATTTCCAGAAGATCATCCGTGGAAATGCTTTACAGCAGCTTGGCAAGATTACTTGATAATATTGTAAATCGACAGGACCTACAGGAAATTGACAGCAATTTTCTGTATACAAACAAAAAGAATGGCTCTTATCAGAACCATTCTTTTTTTTAAATTATTTCAAGCCGAACGCAGCCTTATGCTACAACATCATTGAGGCGGTCTACTAATTCCTGCGGCTCAATGCCATGCACCATAGCAGCCTGCTCGATTGTCTCCATCTGGGAAGACGGGCAGCCCAGGCAATGCATACCAATACCGAATAATACTTCTGCAATGCTGTCGATATGCTCCTGATCACGTAATAATTCACCGATCATGGTGTCTTTGGTAATCTGTGCCATTCTATTGTACCTCCTTATTTTTTACTAAGCGTAGTATAATACGTTTCTGTAAAATATGCAATGATTATTTACCCTCCGATCTGTGACATCTTCCGGGTATCCGCATCTGCCGGTCCGATTCCCGGCAAATGCAGTCCATCTTCTGTAAAATGATGTTCCTTTGGTTTTCGCTCAATCACCTTTGTAACAGCCTCCGCAATCTCCTCATCGGAACAACCACCCCGCAGCATAGCTCTCAGGTCCAGTCCTTCCCCGGAATACAGGCACAATTTCAAAAATCCTTCTGATGTCAGCCGGATTCGATTGCATGTATTGCAAAATTTCTCATGAATTGCTCCGATCACACCGATTTCCCCTGCAAAACCAGGTGCACTGTAATATACAGCCGGACCATTTCCCAGCGATTTTTCCAGACGATAGGCATCCGGATATGCTTCAAAAAATTGCCGCAGAATCTCATCCGACGGAACTGATTTATAGGTCTTTCCATATCCGATAGGCATCATCTCAATAAAACGTACTGCAATCTGTTTCCTCTTCGCCCAGGAAAAGAATTCTGACAATTCATCCGTATTTTCCCCTTCGATTGGAACACAGTTTAGTTTTAACGGAATTCCGCTTTTGTATGCATCCTGAATTCCGGCAAGCACCATCTCACAAGCATCTTTTCCGGTCAGATGCTCATACCGTGCCCTCTGAAATGTGTCCAGACTGACATTCACCGCATCCACGCCTGCTTCCAGAAGCTTCGGCAGCATGGACTGCAGTAAAATCCCATTGGTTGTCAGCGTCACCATCTCAATGCCCGGTATTTCCTTAATCTCACGAATCAGATCCGTGCATTCGTGCCGCACCAACGGCTCCCCACCGGTAATCTTTACCTTTGTAATCCCCCGCTGCGCCAGAATCTGCACAATCCGTGTAATTTCCTCGTAACGTAAAATCTTGTCGTGTCCGACAAATGAAATATCCTCCGGCATGCAATATCTGCATCTCAGATTACAGCGGTCCGTAATGGATATTCTGATATAGTCAATATTTCTATTGTAATGATCCGTAATCATACATCCTCTCCTTTCCACTGAATCCATATCTTCAGTCATCAGTTGTCCTGCGTTCAGAACAACAGTTCCACCTGCATCCCAGCCACGTTCTTATATACAGAAGGATTTGCACTTTCTTTTCCACAGTACACACGGAATGGCGTTGTACCCCTGATTGGTACAAACCGTCTTTCTGCATCCTCCCACAGACTGGTATCACCAGGTTCCGCTCCTGTCTGCGTCCGCTGATCCTGTTCATAAGCCAGGATAAAACGATACGCCGAAAGTTCGTCCGCTGAAAGCACAATTTTTTCCTTGTAATTGTCATTGGTAAAAATCTGAAACAACACCGATCCGTTTTCAATCTCCTCACGGTCCGGAATCTGCGGCAAAAACTCCAGCAGGTTCAATAACAGCCATCCATGTGCCGTTACCTTGCGCTGTCCGCCCCGGCCGTTGTTCATATTATGATTATAATAACAATATTCTTCCTCAGATGCAACATCACCGTATGCAGATTGGAGTTCTGTAAAGCTGTAATACCAGGTTGCCAGTTCCTGACCCTGTCGTCGGATCCGGATGTAAAAATCACTATCCTTTACCGTTGTCTGCGGCACACGTTTTTCACACCGGGAAACTATCGGCTCCAATTCGCCAGCCACGATACCTGCAAAATCTTCTGAAACCGTAGTTCCATCATAATATCCGATCCTTTTATATGTTTCATCCAGCAAAAACAGCCATATCGCATCCGTTACGTTTCCGATGGTTTCTCCCGCATGATCCACTGCACGCAGCTGATCCATATATTCCGGCGCACACTCTGCCTGCTCCTCCCAGAAGGATCGCGTCAGCCGGATTGCCGGAGCCTTTTGATGAGTTCCGTCTGCATACTTCAATTCCATCCAGTATATGGTCCCTGCCTCCGCTCTATTTAATTCAAAAAAACTGCCCAGTGAAAAATAGCGGTTACAACGCAGTCCGGTTCCACGCACCCAGAATCCCTGCTCCTGACTTCCTGCCACCAGCATACGGATTCCTTTCGAAAAATAGTCTTTGTTTTTGTCATCCAGTCCCTGCTGTCCAAACATAATTGTGGGATGCGGATAGTATTTCACTGGTATACCGTTTTTATAGAAAGAAATAAAAGCCTCACGTGGCTCCCGTCCCTCTGACATCCCCTCTCTCAGTTTCGGGAAATAATACCTTTTTGACTTCAGTTCTGTCACGATTGATTCGAACCCATCTACACTTTTCAGACGAATTTCCTCGGTATCTGTCACACATGCAGCATCCAGATAGTTCTGCAGCGGGAAACCACGCCCTTCCTCAATATCCTTGCTTTCCGCATCTTCATGATTATCATAAACAGAAAAACGGCAGCACTTATTTTTTTCCTGTCGCTCCAGTTCCTCGCAGGTATACAACACATTCCGTCCGGCTGCACTTCCGCTGATAAATAAGCCTGCCTGATCTGTCTCCTGTAAAATCGTAACACTTTTGATCTCCATTTTTCATACCCCTATGACACATATTCTTTACATGTTTTGTATTTTTTATCATACAATAAAGCACTGGTAAAATGCAAGTCTTACGACCATATTTCATATTACTTTTCACGCCATCTGCGTAAACACGTTTCCCTTGGGCCGGATCGTAAATTCCATCTCTTTTCCCGTCACCGGATGTATAAAAGCAATCCGGCAGGAACACAGCGCCACCGGACAGTATCTGCCAGCAACTGCTTCTCTTCCGTATTTTGTATCGCCCATCAACGGATATCCCGCATGTGCAAACTGTACCCGGATCTGATGATGCCGCCCGGTGTGAAGCCAGATATGCACCAGCGCTTTCTGCTGCTCCTCATCCGTCTGCTCCACCTGATAACGCAATTTTGCGTCCTTTGCCTGTGGTGTCCCCGGCTCTACCACCTGTGAAGTGTTTGTACGTCCGTTCCGCAGCAGCCAGTCACAGAGTTCTCCTTCTGACGGCTGCGGAATGCCTTCTGTCACTGCCAGATATTCTTTTTCCATACTTCGGCTGCTCACCTGACCTGACAGCTTCGCTGCAGCCTGCTTTGTCTTGGCAAACACCATCACACCTTCCACCGGCTGGTCCAGACGGTGGATCAGACCGATATAAGGCTCCTCTTTCTTTTTCGCCCGATAATTCTTCAGCAGACTCACCATATCTGCCTGTCCGGCCCGGGCAGTCTGAACCGCCACACCGGCCTCCTTGCGGCAGACAATGACTGCGTCATCCTCAAAAATAATTTCCGGTTGTTTTACTCTCATCTTCCATGTATTCCTATCTTTTTTCTGATAAACAGAACGGACAGTATCTACCCCTGTTTTTGTAAATCTGTCCGTCCCAATATACATTATTCTTTACAATTTGAATCTGTATCCAACACCCCAGATTGTCTCAATATACTGTGGTTTTGCAGTGTTGAACTCAATTTTTTCACGGATCTTCTTGATATGGACAGTAACGGTTGCAATATCACCGATGGATTCCATATCCCAGATTTTGGAAAACAGTTCATCTTTGGTAAATACATGGTTCGGATTCTCTGCCAGAAATGTCAGCAGGTCAAACTCTTTCGTAGTAAACTGTTTTTCTTCTTCGTTGACCCATACACGACGGGCAGTTTTATCAATACGGATGCCACGGATCTCAATGATATCATTTTTCTGTGCCGTACTGCCGATCAGGCGTTCATACCGTGCCAGATGTGCTTTTACCCGGGCAACCAGTTCACTCGGTGAAAATGGCTTTGTGATATAATCATCCGCACCAAGTCCGAGTCCGCGGATTTTATCAATATCATCTTTTTTCGCAGAAACCATCAGCACCGGTGTGTTTTTTTTCTCACGTATTTTTCGACAGATTTCAAATCCGTCTGTCCCCGGCAGCATGAGATCCAGGATAAACATATCAAAATCTTCGTTCAGCGCCCGCTCCATACCGCTGGTTCCGTCATTCTCTATCTCCACATCAAAGCCGCTCAGCTCCAGATAATCTTTCTCCAGATCTGCGATTGCCTCTTCATCTTCTACTATTAAAATCTTACTCATTTGGTACCTCCTGATATTTTCGAATGACAAAGTACATAGTTGTACCTGTCTTTTCTTTACTTGTCGCCCAGATTTTTCCACCGTGGTCCTCAATAATCTTCTTTACGATAGACAGACCGATACCGCTGCCTCCGGTGGAAGAATTTCTCGAAGAATCCGTCCGGTAAAAACGGTCAAAAATATACGGCAGATCACGGGCTGAAATGCCTTTTCCATTATCCTCGATTTCAACCTGGATAAAATCACCTACATCTTTGATCCGGACATTGATCTGTCCCTTCTGCTTGTCCATATATTTGATCGCATTTGTCACGATGTTGTTAACCACACGCATCAGCTGCTCCGGATCTGCAATGATCACAATATTCTCATCCGCATAATTAAAATAAGTCAGACCAATACCCCTGGTCTCCAGATCCAGGCCAATTTCCTCGATACAGTCATTGAAATAATCTGACACATTGATCTTCTTGAAATTGTATGGGATACGGTTTGTATCAATTTTCGAATACAGCGTCAGTTCGTTCAACAGACGATCCATCTCATTTGCTTTATTATAAATCGTGCGGATGTAACGCTCCTGTTTCTCCGGTGTATCTGCCACACCATCCAGAATACCTTCGGAATATCCTTTCACCGCTGTGATCGGAGTCTTCAGGTCATGGGCGATATTACTGATCAATGCACGGTTTTCCTTCTCAGCTGCCATCTTCTCTTCCGTCGATTCCTTCAGCCGCTTACGCATATCCTCAAAATTCCGGCACAGATCTCCCATCTCATCCGGTTCATCATAATCAATGGTAAAATCCAGATTTCCTTCTTTGATATTTTTTGTGGCAACCTGAAGCTTTTTAATCGGAACCATCGTTCCCCGATAAATCCAGATTGTCATCACCCCGGCAGTCAATGCAAGGATCAGAAGTACCGACAAACCAATGTCTATCATCAGTTTCTTAATCTCCGGCTGTATACTCTCTGATGATGTAATGATATAGACACTGCATTGATCTCCCCTGCTGCTTTCAAAGTCAACCTGTTTTAGCAGCGACTGCGCATCATTGTCCACATAATATGCCGCACCTGTGCTGCTGTCACCCTCGCCATAGGAAGGGAGCTGTTCTTCCCACTGCTCGTCACTGATGCTTGAATCTCCATGATATCCATTGTAAACCAGAATTCCGTTCTTGCAAAAAATCAGATAAGAGCTCTTCTCCTGCAGTTTTGTATTAACTTCTGACAGATAACTGACAGATTCCAGTTTTTCCGGATCTGCTTTTGCCTGTTTGCAGATCTCATCATATTCCGTTTTCGTATAGCGGCTCATCAGCTGCAGGGAATTCGACAATACCCCCTGGGTATCCGATGCCTCCAGACCATAATTTTTCTGAATCGCCTTTGTCTGTATCCGGTATAATCCGAGAATTGCCGCTCCGGCCAATGCGATCGGCAAAATGATAATAATGCAAAATGCAACCATCAAACGTGTTTTCAGTTTCATCGTATTCTCCACCTCTGCAGTCTTTCATGAATATCTATTACGTACTCTATTTTCATTCATATAGCACTGCTCATTACTTTTTTCATTATAACACGGATATTCGATGATTTACATTCTGCAATCGTAAACTTTTTATAAAATGACTTGTAAAGGGCAGCCTTCACGTATCATACTGATACAAAAGGCTGCCCTTTCTACTGTCTATGTAAGATCTGTTCTATACTGTCTGCTGCATGTATTGTTCTCAGAATCACAGACTGATTAACCAAGTACTACCGGGTTATAAACTGCATTGTAATAAAGCATAAAAAATCCACAATAATCATCTACGCTGAAGCTGTCACCCTCATATTCCATACCAGAAAATACCTGACCATATGTGTTACCATATGCACTTTTCTGATTTACGGCAAATCCGGTAATCGTATAACTGTCATCAATAATATTCAGATAATGTCCTACATTCGCATAATTGCCCTGATCGAAGTCCGCTTTTTCCTGTGTATACCATCCGTCAAACGGATCCCAGAAGGAAGGTCCCCATGCAAGGTTCTCTCCAACGTTAAAGACTCCGATATGATCCATCGCATATGCAGATGCATTGGTATCATACTCTGCAATTGCCATCAGGCTATTTGATATTTTTAGTTCCTGAAGACCATGAGCCTTTCTCAGCTCATTGCACTCTAAGATTCCGTAAAGCGCCTGTCTCATATTCTCCAGAGATGTCGCATCATCTGCTGCTCCTATGACCGTATACTGATCATAAGCATAACCACAGTTAAACAGGCCGCTAATCGTCGGATTGATCAGTTCCAGAAATCCCACACTGCCTTTTCCAATCTGTTCATCTATACAGAAAGCCTCTCCATCCAGAACGAGATAAGTACTTCCCAGATATTTCACGCCACCGTCGTAGCCAAAGTTGACCTTGCCGCCCCAGATACACCAGTTTCCTGAACTGTTAGCTGCGATTCCGTTAAAATCAAAGTCTACTTTGCCACCACGGATGCAGAACCAGCCTGCATCATTGCACTCAACACTGTTACAGTTGAAATCAACCTGACCGTTGACGATTCTCCACCAGCCATACTCATTCGGTGCAATTCCGGTATACGAATAGTCCACCTGACCATTCCGCACATACCACCAGCCATATTCACTGTCTACCACGCCGGTACAGCCAAAATCTACTGCTCCGTT